>CAZIFK010000302.1:0-1504 GCA_964538995.1 uncultured bacterium | reverse complement strand
TGCCAAAGGGCAAACATTTTCAAGCGGTCCTGAAAATTGGGATAATGTTCATAAAACTGAGGCAGGATTTCGGAAACCTGCTCTTCGCTTAAGGTCCAAGGCTTTGGCAGTGAACCCACCCAATCCTCGGCATTAGAACAACCAATGAAAAGGAAAAAGTAAAAAAGAAGAAGGAAACCGTTTATAATCTTTTTCCTTTTGCCATTTTCCATTATCCTTTTTATTCCCATCTTTTTCTCAATTCAAGGTTAGGGTTTTTATCAGTAATCCCAACGGCTTCATAAACTGCAGAATGAATCCTCTGCCTCCAATCATAATATTTCGGGTTTTTCCATGAACGGTTTGGATGGACAGCATTGGTCAGAAGAATAACGAACATTTGATTTTCCGGATCAATCCACAATGATGTTCCTGTATAACCCGTATGGCCAAAACTGCTGTCACTTAAAAATACACCACCGGAAGCTTTACCATCAGGGCTATCCCAGCCAAGACAACGCGAACTGCCTTTAACCACATTCGCTCTGGATGTAAACAATTTAACAGTTTCTTCTTTAAAGATTCTCTTCCAGCCATAGGTACCCCCATTCAGCATCATTTGGGAAAATACGGCCAAATCCTCTGCTGTGGAAAATAATCCTGCATGACCGGCAACGCCACCTAAACTGTGGGCATTCTCATCATGGACTTCACCTTGTATCAATCCGGTTCTGTATCCTTCGGCAATTTCTGTTGGAACGATTCTGCGGAGTTTTTCAGGCGGCGGATTAAAAAAAGTGGTATTCATTCCCAACGGCTTGAATACAAGGGAATCAGCCAATTCATCCAAGGAAAATCCGCTAACCCTCTCCACAACCATTCCCAGGGTAATAATTCCTACATCGGAATAAACCGTTTTTTCTTCTAAACCAATTACAGGTTGAGTATCAAAAACGCTGTCAACCCTTGATTTTACATCGACATTCATTAAATAATATCGTTTAAACGGCGGAAGCCCTGCTGTATGGGTGAGCAAATGCTTTATGGTAATTTCACTCTTCTGCTGAAAATATTCCGGCTGTTTCCCTTTAAACTCGGGGAGATATGTCAAAACTGTTTCATCCAGATCCAGTTGCCTGGAATCCACCAATTTCATCACCGCCGATGTGGTGGCAATCACTTTTGTTATGGATGCCAGATCAAATATATCTGATTTACGCGTGGATCGTTTTTGTGCATAAGTGTGGTTACCAATTGTTTCATGTAAAAATATTTTTCCATCTTTTCCGGCGATTAATACCGCCCCGGGCCATGCAGAATCTGCAACTGCTTCACTTAACAATGTTTTTACTTCATTTATATCGACATCTAATTCATGGGGCATTACATGTTGAATAACTTTTCCGGGTGTTGCAGATGTTGTGTCAATTTTCACGGGTTCCTGCGCCATTTGAATACCGAAACCCCGGTCTGCAATTTCAGGTATAGTGATGGGAAGTGTTCCGGAAAAATTATTTTTTCCAAG
>CAZIFK010000301.1:0-1505 GCA_964538995.1 uncultured bacterium | reverse complement strand
ATGTTCGAAAAAAATCATGATTATTTCCGGGCGTTTGTCAACGTAAGTAAAGCGATTAGTTCCACTCTGGATTTCCAGAACGTCTTAGATGAAATCGTAGAAAATGCTGTTAAATACCTGGAATTGAGTGCAGGAGCCATAAGCATATGGAACAAAACGGAAAACCGTCTGGAAATGATTGCCCACAAAAACCTTAGTCAGGATTTTCTAAACAAGGGGCCTGTCTACGCTGATAAGAGTATGGGGCGGGCACTAACAACCAAAATGCCGGTCATCATCCCCAATATAGAAAATGATGCCGAACTACAGTATCCGGAAGCTTGCAGAAAAGAAGGTATCAAAGCAATTTTATCTATTCCTATTATCTTTAAAGATGATGTTATTGGAGTTGTCAGATTGTTTGATAACAAAACCAGGACTTTCGGTAAGAAAGAAATTGAATTCATGTCTTCGCTTGCGGACTTGGGTGCAATTGCGATTAAAAATGCCCGTTTCCTCGGCCAGCTGAAAAAAGATCACCAACGGGAAATGGATGACTTATGGGACTATTTCAGTGATATGTCGGATACTCCCCAGTATTAATCGTCCAAACACATATAAATTTTATACCCGACCAAATTAGTCTGAATTATTTCTTGTAAAATATTTATTTGAATAGGTATATTTAACCGACCATTTTGATCGGATTAAATCATGCTTAAACTTACACGCAAAGTCGAATATGCTCTTATTGCTCTTCGACATATCCAGAATAAAGAAACACACGCTGTAACCAGTACTAAAGAAATCGCAGAAATATATGATATTCCTCTGGAAATACTGGCTAAAACACTTCAGCTAATGGCTCGAGGAGGTCTAGTTGATGCTGTACACGGTCCTAATGGTGGATATAAAATCAAGGCCAAATTGGAAAACATCAACATGATTGAATTTTTTGAGAAAATCGAAGGGCCATTAGGACTCATGGATTGTTACTTCGACTCCGATTGCACTCAAATTTCTGCATGTAATATCCGATCTCCTATTCAAAAAATTAATGATAATATACGCAACATGTTTGAAAACATGTCTGTGGGCGAAATAACTCAGTGAGGTTTTATGGCTGTAGATAAAAAGCAAATTATTGAAGTATTACAACAATGCTACGACCCGGAGATTCCAGTTGATCTTTGGAATTTAGGGCTCATTTATGATATCAATATCAATGACAAGATCATTGATATAACAATGTCTCTTACAACACCCGGATGTGGAATGGCACAGTACATGGCAGAAGACATTAAAAGAAAAGTATCCAATTTAGACGGTGTTGTAGAAACATCAGTTGCAATCACCTTTGATCCACCTTGGAACCCAGCGATGATGACGGATAAAGCCAAAGAAAAACTAGGCTTCTCCCCTAGCAAAACTCAATCAGAAAATGTTACAACTGAGTGGGAATAAATATGGTTGATCAAATACAAGAACAATTAATAGATAATTTTGCAAATGCTAATAGAACCTGC
>CAZIFK010000300.1:0-1511 GCA_964538995.1 uncultured bacterium | reverse complement strand
CTGAGACCCGTGCTTATGACAGCCCTGGCAGCAGCCCTGGGGATGATTCCTTTGCTGTTTTCAACGGGGATCGGAAGTGAAGTGCAACGGCCATTAGCAACAGTTGTTGTAGGCGGACTAGTAACATCAACCATTTTAACATTGCTGGTCATTCCGGCATTTTATAAATGGTTTGCTATTGATGTTTATAAAGAAAACTAAATAATAAGGAGATTCTTATGAAATTCATTCAAGCATATATCAAACCTCGTAAATTATCTGATGTTACATTAGCGCTTCATGAAGTGGACGGATTGACCGGGATGAGTGTTATTGAAATGAAAGGATTTGGACGCGGAAGAGCAAAAAACTCATCGCACAGTATTAAAGATGAATTAATCGATTTTATTCACCACATAAAACTAGAAATATTCTGTCAGAACGAGATAGTTGGTCCGATAGTTACTACAATTCAAAAAGCCGCTCACACAGGATTGAGAGGTGATGGTAAAATCTATGTTAACGATGTTAATGAAGCCTATCGAATCAGTACTGGAGAACATGGTGAACAAGCCGTTTAATCTGAACTGCTAATCAGAACTTCTGTCCACCGGGTGTTGGATAGAGGACAGGAGTTCTGTAATATTAATTGTGAATAATCATTCCCATCTTAACCATTCCGGTATGAAGAATATCAAGACAGCGTTTTTTCTAAATATTTCATTTACTATATTAGAGATTGTTGGGGGTATTTTTACAAATAGTATTGCAATCCTATCTGACGCCCTTCATGACTTAGGGGATAGTCTGTCATTAGGTTTGTCTTTATACCTGGAAAAAGTATCTCAAAGGAAACGTGATAATCGATTTTCTTTCGGATATCGTAGGTTTTCTTTGTTGGCGGCATTGATAAATAGTTTAGTTTTAATAGTCGGATCAATAATAATTCTAATAGTTGCAGTCCCCCGCCTTTTGAATCCTGAAACTGTTCATGTAAAAGGTATGTTTGCTTTGTCGATATTTGGAATACTGGTAAATGGTGCGGCTGCCTGGCGTCTTACAAAAGGGAAATCGATGAATGAGCGGGTCCTCACCTGGCATCTTTTAGAAGATGTATTTGGCTGGGTGGCGATTTTAATTATTAGTTTAGTCATGCTGAAATGGGATTTCCCCATTTTAGATCCAATTCTTTCAATCTTGATAACCGTTTTTATTTTTTGGAATGTTATCAAAAGATTAAAAGAAACTGCTGTTATATTTTTACAGGCCATTCCACCAGGAATCGATGTTGATAAGCTCGAAATGTGTATATCCGATTTGGAAAAAGTAATTTCTACTCACGATACACATATCTGGTCAATGGATGGAGAGTATACTATTATGTCAACACATATTGTAGTCTCTGATAGTTTACCAAAAAGTGAATACCTGCAAGTTAAAAACAGAGTAAAAGAATGCTGTGAAGATGTTGGTATTCATCATATTACAGTAGAAATCGAGCAGGACGATGAAGATTGCCATTCAACGGATTG
>CAZIFK010000299.1:0-1513 GCA_964538995.1 uncultured bacterium | reverse complement strand
GCAAATAAATCTCCATTAACCGTATCCCAATCTGAATTCACAAATGGTAATGCACCAAATAAAATTCCTTGTTCACCAAATCTCATTTTTTGCAGGACACGTCCTGATGGAGCAATAATTCCAGATATACCGGTATTGGCACTGCGGACCACAGGAACGCGATTCTCTACTGCTCTCAATTGAGCCAACCCAAAATGTTGATATGCTCCCGGGGCATCCCCCGACCAGGCATCATTGGTTTCGATGGTGAGGAACTCTGCTCCTCTTTCCACAAAAGCCCTGGCAATTCTCGGAAAACTGGATTCATAACAAATCATATTGCTGAATCGTTTATCACCGATATCAAAAATAGTGTAATCATTTCCGTGATCAAAGTTCCCCTGTCCGAAATTCAATTTTTTCAATAACGGAAATTTTCCTGAAAATGGTATGTATTCAGCAAAAGGCACCAAAAGCATCTTGTGATACATGTTCGTCGAACCATCTGCGTTGAAAAGTATAGCACCATTGTAATAACGACGCCCTGTTTCATCTGATTCCATATCCATTGTTCCTGCCAGCAGTGGAATTCCATATTTGATTACTTTCATACGAATCGGTTCTCGATATCGATAAGAGATCCTCAAATAAGCAGGTAACGCTGATTCGGGCCACAGTACAAAATTTGGCTCCATATTCATAGCAACATCCGTCAATGAATCCATTAGCGCCACTAATGTAACTTTATATGATTTTTCCCATTTTTGAACAGGATCAACATTAGGTTGAATGACCGCTACATTAAATTGTGACTCAGTAGATTTTTTTTCGACTGCTCGTAAACGCCAACTTCCCATGCCAAAGATAATTCCCCATAATACAAAGGCACCAATGATATATCGCCTTGGTTCTTTTTCAGTGATCGCTAAATAAAACAACCCGTTCAAAATACAGATTAAAAACGCGATGCCTGCTGACCCCGTCACATCAGCAGTTTGGACCATGGGAAGTAAGAACACTTGAGTCAGAGCAAGATCTGACCACGGAAAAGCCATGGGGCCAAAGCTCCGGACATACTCCATTGCGATCCAAATAAATGGAAACAAGAGTAATCCTATTTTTAATTTTTTTTGAATGAACGATATACCGACTCCAACAATCAACCAGAATAAGCCCAAGTAAAACACAGCTCCGGCAAGAGAAGCAAAGGCAATTAACGCTGATGTTCCTTTATTCAAACCCATCCAATAAAAAGCGATGGTATTGGCAGTGATTGCTGCAATATACGTCATAGCTGCACTGGTTTTTATATCTCGATTCAGCCAAATAATCAACAACGGTACGAGACTGAAATAATTAAGAAATCCTAAAGGAAAGGGCAAAAAAGTTATACCAAACAGTACCCCGGATATCAGCGCCAGTACCCAATCTGGAAGTTGCTGAAGTTTCAATTTATCTTCGATCCAAATAAAGTTGTAAAATAATCGCCGCGGCTGTTTGATCGATAAGCCCTTTATTGTGGCCGGTTTTAATC
>CAZIFK010000298.1:0-1515 GCA_964538995.1 uncultured bacterium | reverse complement strand
GGGTATCAGCGCAACCGGGTCTTTGTGTTTGATGAGTATGTGAGGATGTTCTGATAGGGGAGTGGAAGAGAAGAATGATAATAAAGAATGGAAAATTGATAATTATAAAGCGGAGTTTGAAGAACAGTTGCAGGAGGAGGCGAGGTTGAATGCGCTGATTGCTGAGAATTTAGGGAAGGTTGAATCTGGTATGAATAGGAATAAACTGATAAAACTTCAAGAAATCCAAAGCAGGATATTCACTATTCGCGGCCTCCAGGTGATGCTGGACAAAGATTTGGCTCAACTTTATAACGTTGAAACCAGAAGTTTAAAACAAGCTGTTAAGAGAAATATCAAACGATTTCCAGATGACTTTATGTTTGAACTAAGTGATCGTGAAATAGATGTTGTGGTATCACAAAATGTGATACCTTCAAAACAAGTCTTAGGTGGCGCCAAGCCTTTTGCATTTACAGAGCAAGGGGTTGCAAACCTTTCGAGTATTTTGAATAGTGATATTGCGATAGACGTCAATATAAAGATTATGCGCGCTTTTGTAGCGATGCGCCGTTTTATCATTTCTAATGCTCAGGTTTTCCAACGCCTGGACACGCTCGAAATGAAGCAAATTGAAACCGACAATAAGGTAACCCAGATTTTAACAGCTTTGGAAAACAAAGAAATTCAGCCCAAGCAGGGTATTTTCTTTGACGGACAGATTTTTGATGCTTACCGGTTTATTTCCAATTTAATACGTTCCGCACGAAAATCAATCATTTTGATAGATAATTATATTGATGATACCGTACTGACGCTTTTTTCAAAACGAAAAAAAAGATGTTTTTCTGACGATAGTGACCAGAACGGTATCAAAACGGCTGAAGCTGGATGTCAAGAAATTCAATGAACAGTACCCGCCTGTGGCAGTAAAGGAATTGGGGAATTCACACGACCGGTTTTTAATCATTGATGATTCTATAGTCTATCACTTTGGAGCTTCCCTGAAGGACCTAGGGGAAAAGTGGTTCGCCTTCTCGAAGATGGATATTAGGGCGGTGGAGATGGTTGGGAAGTTGGAGAATTTGGGGAAGGTGAAGGTTAATGGGTGAGTGGAAAGAATGTAAACTGGGTGAAGCACCTTTTGGAATAATTGACGGTGACAGGGGAAAAAACTACCCTAAAAAAGATGAATTCTTTGAGAACGGTTATTGCCTTTTTCTGAATACAAAGAATGTAACAAATAGTGGATTTGCTTTTACCGAATTAAACTTCATAACAAAGGAGAAAGATGAGCTTTTAAGGAAAGTAAAGCTTAAAAGGTATGATTTGGTGTTAACTACAAGAGGCCGGGAAATCCGTAACATCTTATTGCCAAAACTGATTAGCGGTGAAATGCGAGTGAAAATATGAAATACGACCCTGATATCCATCACCGCCGTTCCATTCGATTAAAAGGGTACGATTATTCACAGGCGGGATTATATTTCATTACCATTTGCGCGCAGAACCGATTGTGTTTGTTCGGAGAAATTG
>CAZIFK010000297.1:0-1558 GCA_964538995.1 uncultured bacterium | reverse complement strand
AGTCCAATCATAACACCATAAATCCATCTTCCTTTGTCCGTATGAGCTCCGGTCACAGGTTCTGTGGCCATAAAGGCAACTCCAAACAAAAACCCGCCCATAACCAAATGATAATGAGCTGGTAATGTGAGCATAGTGTTGGAAGAGTAGGAAGCCATAATATTGGTTAACGTCGCTGTTCCCAATAGCCCAATCAGCGCACCGACAATTACGCGCCAATTCACAATTCCTGTGTATATCAAAAACAACGCACCGAGTATAATCAATAATTTATTTGTTTCGCCAATCGATCCGGGAATATATCCCCAGAACATATTGGACCAAGAATAATCAAACTGGGTAATGTTTGATAATAATTCTACAGCATTTCCATTTTCAACAGCCGCCGGTACGGACAATGCTGTTGCTCCGGAAATTCCATCGACGTTGATCCAAACTTTTTCTCCCGATATTTGCCCCGGATAGGCAAAAAAGAGAAACGCTCTTGCCACCAGTGCCGGATTGAATATATTCATGCCAACACCACCAAATATTTCTTTACCAATGACTATGCCAAAAGACGTTGCAACCGCCACTTGCCACAATGGAATAGTGGGTGGCAAAATTAATGGAATCAGTGCCCATGTCACTAAAAATCCTTCATTGATAGAGTGTTTTCTGACTACAGCAAATAATACTTCCCAGAATCCGCCGGCGATAAATGCCGTTATTAGAATTGGGAAAATGGAACCCATGCCTACCCAGAAATTCTCCAAGACAGTGCGTTCAATGCTGGATACTCTCGCCGCCTGATAGCCAATATTAATAGCACCAAAGATATATATTGGGATAAGAGCAATCACAACTAGGATCATGACCCGTTTGTTATCAATGCTGTCCCTAATATGTGGACCTGATTCTGTTTTTTCATTGGTTGAAAATAGAATGTTATCCGTCGCATCATACACGGGGTGGAATTTTTCCATAAAACCACCCTTGCTAAAAATAGGTTCAACTTTATCCAGAATAGTACGAATGAATTTCATAATTATCCTTCAGCCTCCAATACATCCAACCCCTGTCGAATCACAGCTCCAACGTCTATCTTACTGGCGTCGGCAAAAGAGCATAGGGCAAAATCTTCTTCATCACATTCGAGCAATCCAAGTTGCTCCATCTCTTCAATATCGTTGGCCAAAATAGCACGAAACAACGGGTTTGGAAAAATATCCATCGGTAATACATTTTCCCAGGAGTTGATAGGCACCATAGCTCGTTCTTCACCATTTTTATTCGTATTAAACGAAAAAAGAGATGGTCGGAATGAACTGAACGCATGGGTTAAGCTGTACCGGCTTTTGCCTGAACCCAGTTTTAACATACTTAAAAATTCCCGCTTATCAGATTCGGGTAGAACGGTTACACTTGAATGATAATAATTAACGTGGCCGTCTTTATAATTAGTTTTGCCTGTTAATACATCACCGGAAATAATCCGATGTGGTACATTATTCAATCTATCACTGATCAATGGCTGAATTGCTGTACCGATCCGTGTTTTCAAATGTGTGGGTTTATT
>CAZIFK010000296.1:0-1577 GCA_964538995.1 uncultured bacterium | reverse complement strand
AGATTATAAAGATAAAGTGATTCATTTGAATCGGGGCGATCAGCTAAACCGCAAAGCATTTTTGAAAAGCCTGGTAAATATCCACTATGCCAGGAATGATACAGCATTTGAGCGTAGTACGTTTAGAGTTCATGGTGATGTGATTGAGGTTTATCTTGCCTATGAAGATGTAGGTATTCGTATAGAAATGTTTGGCACAGAAGTGGAAAAAATCACCAGGTTCCAACCTTTAACCGGTGAAATACTGAGGGAGATGGATTCGGATTTTATTTATCCCGGGAAACATTTTGTCACCGATCAACAGACCATCAACCGTATTGTAGTAGAAATTCGCCGGGAACTCCATGAGCGTCTTGAATTTTTGCGTTCCCATGAAAAATTATTGGAAGCACAACGCCTGGAACAGCGTACCAATTTTGATTTGGAAATGATGGTGGAGATCGGTTATTGCTCCGGAATTGAAAATTATTCCAGATACTTCGCCGGACGAAAACAGGGTGAACGGCCTTTTACGCTCATTGATTTTTTCCCGGATAATTTTTTAACAATTATGGACGAATCCCATGTAAGTCTGTCACAAATAAAGGGTATGTTCAATGGTGATCGCGCACGGAAAGAAGTTTTAGTAGAACACGGTTTTCGCTTACCCAGTGCCCTGGATAATCGTCCGCTTAAGATCGAAGAATTCATGAAAATGCAGAATCAGATCATATTTGTGTCAGCCACTCCTGCCGATCGAGAACTTGAATTATGCAATGGTGTCGTCGTGGAGCAGGTCATTCGCCCAACGGGTCTTTTGGATCCTATTGTGAATGTGCGGGAAACAACAGGGCAAATTGACGATCTGATTGGCGAAATACGTTATCGGACTAAGCTAAATCAGCGCGTGCTCGTTACGACTATCACCAAGCGCATGGCGGAAGACTTAACGGAATATTTACGCGGGTTAAACCTCCGAGTCCGGTATCTCCACAGTGATATTCATACCTTGGATCGAGTGCAAATTTTGCGCGATCTACGCTTGGGCGAATTTGATGTATTGGTTGGCATCAATCTATTGCGTGAAGGATTGGATCTACCGGAAGTTTCATTAGTGGCAGTTTTGGATGCAGATAAACAGGGATTCTTACGATCAAAAAGTTCACTCATGCAGGTGGCTGGTCGCGCAGCCCGTCATGTAGGGGGAAAAGTGATTCTTTATGGAGATAAAACAACAGATGCCATGAACTACTTGATTACTGAAACTGCACGGCGAAGGAAAATCCAGGAAACATTTAATAAAAAACATGGTATTACACCAAAGACAATCTATAAATCAGTAGACAATATTATGCAAACCACTGCAGTTGCAGACAATATTGCTGAAGAAAAATATGATACCAAATTTACTCGTAAGGGTACTGACTTTGATGAATTGGATAAACAGATGGCAGTAGAAATCATTCGGCAGGAAATGCTGGAAGCAGCAGAAAAGTTGGAATTTGAAAAAGCGGCTATGTTGCGCGATCAGATTGATAAATTAGAAAAAGAATTGGAGACAAGTTTTTGATGAAAGTATTGGTAACAGGAGGAGCAGG
>CAZIFK010000295.1:0-1631 GCA_964538995.1 uncultured bacterium | reverse complement strand
TGACCACAGGTTTTTTCTTAATCGTTCCTACTCCAAGAATTCCAACATTCGGCTGATTAATAATAGGTGTTCCTGTGGTCACGTTGAATACACCAAAATTGGAGATTGAAAATGTTGAGCCGGATAATTCATCAGGATTAATCTGTTTATTTCGCGTCCGGACAGCCAAGTCACGCACTTTTCTACAGAGACCTAGAAAATTCAATTCCTCGCATTTTGGAATCACCGGAACCATGAGTCCATTCTCTACAGCAACAGCTAAACCGATATTCACATTTTTCTTGTGAATAATAGTCGTTCCTTCGATGGAACTGTTCATATCCGGAAATACCTGTAACGCGCGAATACTCGCCGCGATGATAAATGGTGTATATGTCAGAGAGAATCCTTCACGTGCTTTGAAACTTGGACCATGATTTTCGACAAATTTAACAATGCGGGTCATATCCACTTCATTCATGAGATGCACATGAGCGGCAGTATCCAGACTATGTCGCATGTGATCAGCAATAATACGTCGCATTTTGTCCATTTCCACATGCTCATCCGTCAACTGTGAGATAACTGGAACAGGTTGAGTTGGTGCAGCTCCAGTTTCTGTTGCAGCAGGTATCGGTGGAATAGGAGTAGTTTTTCGTGTCTCCAGGTAGTTCAGTAAATCTTTTTTCGTTACGCGACCATTTCTACCTGTCCCTGGAATTGTGGCTAAATCAGTTTCACTTACGCCCTCTTTCCTAGCTATGGCTTTAACGATTGGGGTATAATATTTTTTCACACCTGTCGCTGGTGCACTAGGGATGGGTGGCTCCTGTGATGATTTAGAAGCTTTGGGAGGTGGAGGAGAGATTTCTTTATCTAATTTTTGAATCGGTTTTGATTCCACTTCTACTTTTGGCGTTTCGTCAACAACGGTATCATTTTCCGTTTCTAGACGGGCGATGATTTTACCCACTTCAATTACTTCATTGGGTTCAGCTAAAATTTCTGTAATAATTCCACTATTGGGGGACGGGATTTCTGAATCAACTTTATCCGTTCCTATTTCAAGCAGTATTTCGTCCATTTCGATCAAATCTCCGACATTTTTTCGCCATTCCAGGATCGTCCCTTCCGTAATTGATTCTCCCATCTTTGGCATCATAATATCCACAATCATAATTAATACTCCAATAATTCAGTGAGTGCTGCAGAAATATCTGATGTCTGCGGTAAAATTTTCTCCTCCAAAAACCAATTGTAAGGTATGGGTGAGTCTTTTGCTGCCACTCGTTTAATTGGTCCATCCAAATATTCAAAAAAGTCATTTGCTATGATGGCTGATATTTCAGCTCCGGGGCCATTGGTATACGTATCTTCATAAACGACTACAACTTTTCCGGTCTTTGCCACGGACGCACCAATCGTATTCATATCCAATGGATTTAATGTGCGCAAATCAATTATGTCCACTTTTCCGATTGCATTACACTCTGTAACTGCCTCAATTGATTTTTGTACCATAGCGCCCCACGTGATTATAGTTACTTCATTTCCTTCCTGTACAATCCTTGCCTTCCCAAATGGTAGAACATAATTTTCATCCGGTTCAAGAGTAGCACAATAGCCTTGTCGATATAATCCTTTATGCTCTA
>CAZIFK010000294.1:0-1649 GCA_964538995.1 uncultured bacterium | reverse complement strand
CATTGCAACGCTTTACTGGAATACATACACTGCGCAAGAGAATGTGTTAACCTGGGATGGAAGAGACAAAAACGGTAAACCGGCTCGTATTGGAATGTATATTATTAAAGTAAAAGCAACGGATGTTTCCAGCAGCAAAACGTGGGAAGATGCCCAACGAATAGTTTTAGCGAAAAAGCTATAGATTTACTATACGATTTCAATTATAAAAACGGCACCAGTTTGTCGTAATTTGAGACCCCTTTGTGTTTCCCCTATGACAGGGAAAAAAGAAAGGTTTTTGTATGGAATCCTTTTACTGTCTCCCCTATGACAGGGGAGAATTAAAGAGGGGTTATTTAATATGAAAATAATTTTAAATATCATACGATTAACAAACGCAGGGGCAATATGAGGAAAGTATGCGAAATTTATTAATCATTTTGATTTTCTTAACATTCATTTTTGGGGAGACAAAACATCTTATTGCCCCAGATGGCACAATCGTCATTATCGATAGAGACGAGTACGGTGTACCCCACATCAAGGCGGATAATGAGGCCGCGTTATTTTTTGGTCAGGGCTTTGCCGAGGCCCATGACCGTTTGTATCAAATTGACCTGAACCGCCGCGCTGCCACCGGCCGTTTAAGTGAATGGTTTGGGAGTTTTGCCCTTAATTTTGACAAGGGAATTCGTAAAACTGGCTACACCAAGGCAGAATTGAATTTCATGTTTTCAGAACAGTCCCAAGAAGTTCAATCTGGTGCATTAGCATACCTTACTGGAATTAATACATATGTGGATTCCATGAACACAAATCCGGAAATGTATAAGCCTATTCAATATAAACATATGGATTTTGATCCTTATACTGTAACAGACTTGATTGCATTTACTGTTTACATGGTAAGAGATTTTGGTGCATTCGGAGGGGCTGAGCTTTCACGCCTGGTTGACTTACAAAATCATGGTATGGATTGGCTCAACGAACATTATCCGATAAATGATCCCGGGTGCGAAACAACGATCCAAGACACAACCCCGGCGGTGATTCAAACATGGAATTATTCCGGGTTGGTTGTTCCAGAAGAAGCAGTAATTGATATTGAAGAGCACAATGCATTCATGGAACAATTTAAAATAGACCATGGCCTCATTAACAAGTTTGGAAGTTTTGCAACATTGGTTTCACCGGGATTTTCTTCTAGCGGGAAGGCTATTCTGCTTGGCTGTCCACAAATGGGAACTCCCGAATATGACAACCCCACAGTTACGATGGAAATGGAACTTGAATGCCCGACCCTCCACGTAGGCGGCATGACGGTCCCAGGTCTTTTCTTAGTTATTTTGGGACATAATGAACATATCGGCTGGACTTGGACCAGTGGCGTCAGCGATAATATTGATATTTATATTGATTCAACCCAAAGTATGAATTACAATGACGGTTATTGGAATAATGGTGAATGGCTGGATTTTGAAGTAATTGTGGATACAATCAAAATGATTGCCAGTGATGAAATTTTTACACATTATAGAACCGTACATGGCCCGGTGGTTGGGGCATATTTACCTTCACAACAAGTGTATTCATCCAAAATGACCTTTTGGTCAAGTGAAATGCTCATGGCGGATTATATATATAATATCGGTAAATCAACAAACATT
>CAZIFK010000293.1:0-1653 GCA_964538995.1 uncultured bacterium | reverse complement strand
CAGTGAATGATCCCAGCTTTGGGAAGGATTTTGATGCTCCAAGCCACCTTAGTGCTGCAGAATTTGAGATACGGCATGATATAATGCGTACATACGAAATAGTCAGCATCCTCAATTACATTTATAAGGGTGCAGGTTACGAAGAGCCGTTTGGGATGATTACAAAGCATTTTACAAAGGAACAGTGAGAATGGTTGATTCGATAGGAGATACTGCTCTACAAGAATGACTAAGCGGTAAAACCCATCGCTGACATATTTGCAAGGCAGAAAATTAAATTTTATTAAAAAGCTATGCTAACTCAAGAAGAATTTAACTACATAATCACTCTTAAAAAAGAATTTAAAGAGAACGATCAAATCACTTTACAATCTAAGTGGTCGAGAGATATTGTTGCCATAGAAACAAGAGACATGTTTATTCTTGATTATTACATAGGGACAATCGCACTAACAAAATTTACTTATAATAAACGATATCGGAAAACAATTGCGATCTTACGATTTGATTCATCTGGAAGACATACAAATCCAGATGGGCAAGTATTTGATGGTCCCCATGTCCATATATATAGGGAAAATTATGGTGCTAAATGGGCTTTCCCTGTAAGTAAGATTGGGATAAACAATGGAATGATAGAAAAAGCCAGTGTATTAGAACGTTTTTTACAATACTGTAATGTTGTTAATTATCCAAAAATACAACCTATACTTTTTTAAATGGGAAATATGATAGATTGCCAGCAAATAATCGAAAATTATATTAAGTGGATTAAAGATAACACTGTTATCAAATCTATACAGGACGGTGCTATTTGTGAGATTTCGACACCTTTCCTTGATCGTCATAACGATCATTTGCAAATCTATATTCAAAAACAAAATGATATGTATATTTTGACAGATGATGGATACACTATCGCTGATTTGAATATGTCCGGTATGGAATTTAACACTCCCAAACGTGAACAAATTTTCAAAACAGTCCTGAATGGCTTTGGAGTTAAGCTTGGAAGTAATAATGAACTCTATATTGAAGCTAATTTGAACAATATAGGGCAAAAAAAACATTACTTGCTTCAGGCTATTCTTGCCGTAAATGATATGTACACGTTATCACAGGAAACTGTTTATTCCCTTTTTAAAGAAGATGTGGAAAGGTATTTTAAGAGTAATGACATATATTTTAGCCGGGATATTAAGATAACTGGGAAAACAGGGTTTGACCATAACATCGATTTTCTTATCTCAGCTTCAAAAAATAAACCGGAGAGATTGATAAAAACAGTTAATATCCCCAAAAAAGATCCTATTATGGCAACCATATTTGCATTCTCAGACATAACTGCTATCAGAGAACAACCGACAAACAATTACGTTATTTATAATGATGTTGATAGGCAGGTTTCCCCGGACGTGGTATCTGCTTTAAGCAGTTATGGAATTAAGAACATCCCTTGGAGTCAAAAGGAAAGATGCAAAGAAGAGTTTGTAATGAATTGATGATCATCATAACTAACATGCTTCACAAAAACTATCTATTGTACAAACGCAAAATCCGGAAAGCAGTTATACATGAAGAATGAAGGTATTATAGAGGGTGTGGACGCTTTAGTATCTCATTCTGTCTACAGACCGGCAACAGAACTATGAA
>CAZIFK010000292.1:0-1661 GCA_964538995.1 uncultured bacterium | reverse complement strand
TCTTTGATAAAAAATTCACCGTATGGTCCGGAAATGGTGACCTTATCACCGGGCTTCAAATTAAAAATATAAGAAGAAGCTATTCCCGGAGGAACATCATTCCAGAGTTGAGGTGGTGGTGTGGCGATACGAACATTGAGCATAACCCTATTTCCTTCAGCCGGATGATTTGCCATGGAATACGCTCGACAAATTTCTTCATCATTGTTTGCCGCTAAATCCCAAATTTTATATTTGTCCCAATCAGGATGATATTGGTTCTCTACATCAAAATGTTTAAATAACAAGTTTTGATATTCAGGAATATCAATTTGGATATAACCACCGGCTTGGAAATCCAACTGCTCGCCTTCAGGCAATTCCATAATCAATTCCTTGATGAATGTCGCAACATTGTAATTTGATTTAACGGTGCATTCCCATTTACGAATATTGAAAATCTCTTCCGGAATCCGAATATTCAAATTCTCTTTTACTTTTAGTTGACAGGCCAATCGCCAGTGATCTTTGGCTTCATTTCGACTAATATGGCCTGTTTCCGTTGGTAGGATTTCCCCACCGCCTTCCAAAACCTGACATGTACACATGGCACACGTTCCTCCGCCACCGCAGGCGGAAGGAAGAAATATATTTTCAGCTGATAATGTAGAAAGCAAAGTCGATCCTGGTTTTGTAGAAAAATCATTTTCAGGATCATCATTAATATGTATGGTAATATCACCCTGAGGTAAAAGTTTTGATTGAGCGTAGTTTAATAGAATGACCAGTAATAGGATAACTCCTGTAAAGATGACCATACCGGATATTGCTGTAAAAATCATTATAGATTAATCCCGGAAAATGCCATGAATGCCATGGACAACAAACCAGTTAACAACATTGTGATTCCCAACCCTCTCAGTTTTGGTGGAACATTAGAGTACCGTAAACGGTGCCGGATGGCTGACATGGATGCAATCGCCAGAAACCAGCCTACTCCCGATCCGAAACCGAAGACCGTTGATTCCATAAATGTATAATCTCTTTCAACCAGAAATAATGAACCGCCCAGAATGGCACAGTTCACGGCGATGAGAGGCAAGAATATTCCCAGATTATAGTACAAAGTGGGTGAAAAACGATCCAGGATCATTTCAACTAGTTGGACCATAGCAGCGATGACAGCAATGAATACAATAAAATTCAAATAACTTAAATCAACTTCCGGTAATCCTACCCATGCCAAAGCTCCATCCTGCAAAAAGAAATGATGAATCGCCCAGTTTGCTGGAGATGTGATTGTTAATACAAATATCACAGCCATTCCCAGCCCGATAGATGTTTCTACTTTTTTGGATATGGCCAGAAACGAACACATTCCCAGGAAATATGCCAAGAGAATATTTTCTACAAAAATTGCTTTAGTGGCTAAACTGATATAATGTTCCAGCATATCAATCCTCCTCCACATTGGTAATTGTTCTTTGTGCCCAGATAATCAATCCCAAAATAATGAAAGCACCCGGAGATAGAACCATTAAACCATTATTTACATAGCCGGATTCATAAAACGTCGACGGAATGATTTGGAATCCATAAAGAGATCCGCTTCCTAAAATCTCTCTAAATATTGACACAACAATAAGAATCATTCCATAACCGAGACCATTTCCAAGTCCATC
>CAZIFK010000291.1:0-1676 GCA_964538995.1 uncultured bacterium | reverse complement strand
CGATATTACCACCGGGGAAGAAGATAGGGTCCACCACAAAACTGTCTGTGGAAAATGCCAGTTTACCTCCGAAAAATTCCAGTGTTGCCTGATCTTCCAGTTTGTCTAAGGTCTCATTTCCAAAACGTGGGAGAAATATTTTATCGATTAGATCTGCTGATAACTGTCCACCAGCTCCATGAGCAAGCTGAACGGTGTCATGATCCATGATGGGAACAGGGCAGGAGAGGTTTTCAATATTCATGTTTTATTAATCTCTTTTGTAATTATTTAACTTTGCGGAAGTTTAGAACTTCCGCAAAGTTAAAGTTTCCTTATTTTAGCCTCTGATATTTAAAATACGCAGCACAGGCACCTTCGCTGGAGACCATGGTGGCACCCAGCGGGTGAGTGGGTGTACATTCTTTTCCAAAGGCAGGACATTCATTGGGCTTTTTTAATCCCTGAAGAATCATACCGCTGATGCATAACTCCGGTTCGTCGGTTTGGATTGCTTCCACTGAAAATTTCTTTTCAGCGTCAAACGCTTTAAATTCCTTTCGAACTGCCAGGCCACTGGAAGGGATTTCTCCAATCCCTCGCCACTTGCGGTTGGATACTTCAAAGACTGCGTTCACGATGGTCTGTGCAGGGCGGTTGCCTTCCTTTTTTACGCTGCGCAGATACTGGTTCTGTACTTCATAGCGGCCTGCTTCAAGTTGTTTTACCACCATCAGGATACCTTCCAAAATGTCTAGTGGTTCAAAACCGGTGGGGACAATGGGTACTTTATATTTTTCGGCGATCGGCTCATATTCTTCCCAGCCCATTACAGTGCAGACGTGTCCCGCAGCAAGATATCCCTGCACACGATTATCCGGAGATGATAAAAGTGCTTCCATTGCCGGTGGAACCAGCACATGGCTGACTAACTCACTAAAGTTGGTGATTTCGTCTCTAGCAGCTTGATGGATCGCCATGGCGTTCCCTGGTGCGGTAGTTTCAAATCCGACTGCAAAAAACACAACTTCCTTATCAGGGTTTTCTCTGGCAATATTTACCGCTTCCAGGGGGGAATACACTGTGCGAATATCACCACCTTCGGACTTAACCATAAAAAGATCCTTTTTACTGCCAGGAACGCGGAGCATATCCCCAAAGCTGGTAAAGATCACATTTGGCCTGGACGCAATTTCAATTGCTTTGTCAATAATTTCTAGTGGAGTGACACAAACAGGACAACCAGGACCATGCACCAGTTCAATCTCTTTTGGTAGAACCTGGTCAATGCCATTTCGTATTATTGAATGAGTCTGTCCGCCGCATACTTCCATGATTACCCACGGATGAGTCACCGTTTTATGAATTTCAGCGAGAATATTTTTGGCTAATTCAGGGTCGCGGAATTCATCAAGGTATTTCATGAAGATTCTTCCATCTTATCTAATACTTCGCCCAGTTCTTTCCATATATCCAATGATATTTTGGCTTCTTCCTCATCCAGAATTGACAAAGCAAATCCGGCATGGACAAGCGTGTATTGTCCGATTTCGATTTCGGGAACATATTCCAGACAGGCAATATTGATCGTACCGCTGTAATCGATTTTTCCCATTTTTATTCCATTTTCATCATACGTTTCGATGACTTTTCCGGGTATGGCTAAACACATATTTTATCCTATGTTTAAATTATAA
>CAZIFK010000290.1:0-1693 GCA_964538995.1 uncultured bacterium | reverse complement strand
ACTTGGCGCTCTTCCTGTACCGGAAGTTGCCCATAAATTCTTCTGACGAGCCATAATCTGCTTCCTTTCCTGTTTATTTAAATAAAATGCAATGACAGTTTCATAATTATTGCAGTAATGATAAAGTATCTTATATTCATCGATCATATTCATTGAGTTACTCAACTATCTCGATCAGGATACAACTCAAATTGTCCTCTGCCCCTGCTTTAATTGACTTTTCCATCAGAAATTTTGACTTTTGTGCTAATGGTTTTGAATTTGGAAGAACTGCTTTAATCTGGTTTACATCAAGAGACTTAAACATGCCATACGAACTGAGCAGGAAAATGTCATCAAGCTGAATCCCACTTAAAACTGTATCAAAGTCCAGATGTAATTCATTGTGCCTGCCACCGAAATAGCTTATCAGGGGGCTGTTTTCCCGGTATGGGTCAAAAACCTGGTCTTCAGTGATTTTGATAAACGATCCATTCCGAAACACATATGCCGGTGAGTCACCGGCATTGATTACCCGAAATTGACCATCAATAATTATCAATCCCACCAGAGTTGAACCAGCGCCTAAATATTCAGGAGTGGCTTTACCCATTGCCAGCAACTCCATATTTATTTCGCCAAGAATATTCCCCAGTTCATCGATAGCCAGTAACTGGTCACGGGATATTCTCTGATTGATATTTTCAAGGACAAATTGTGCAGCTAAATCCCCTGCAGGTCCGCCGCCGATGCCATCAGCAACGAAACAGAAACAATGCCCCACGCCATCAAAAGAGTACAAACCATCCTTGCTAACAACATCCTGGGTAAGAATCCTGTCTTGGTTGAACTCTCGTTCAGTGCCTATGTGTGTAAATCCTGCGATATTGAACATGATTCCTCAATAACACATTAAAGTGCCTTGACAAAACGGCTGTAAATAAAGCCTGTCTTGCCATTATGATTTATTTTAAGCCAGCCGTTTTTCATTTCCAATACCTTAACGATATCATCCTTGACCGCTTTTCCGATAATTTTATTATCTACAGACGGATCAGACTGATAATGAACCATCCACAAATTAAAGTGAACAATGTATAGCCAATAATAATAGCCTTTGATGACACAACATTATTCTTTACATGAGATTCTAATAGTTTATTAGAGAAGAGATATATAGCAATAGCAGTTATAATGGGAAATCCCAAAGCAGTACCACCAATTATAATAAAACATATAGAATAAATTATAGCTTTTATTATTGAAAAAATTAGTATTATTGGAATTGTGAGTATGCCTGTACTTTGTCCATTATTGACTCTATTACTAAAATCAACAAAACCACTATTTGCATCAGGTAGTGAAGAGGATAAATTCTTCATAGCGTCCCAAATATTTCCAGTCCAATTACCCCAATTAAGCGCAAAATAAATAAACACAAGAGAGGCACATACTACAGAAATAAATATTCTTTTATCATCAAGTGTCGACATAACTTTTTGTTGTTGATCCCTTCGTGTTTCTTGGTGAAAAATCTTTTTTAAATCTTTCTTGAAATCGTTTCTATTTCTTTTCGTTAATAAATTCTCAGGAATATTATGAGTGTTGTTAATATGATCAAACAGTTTTTTGTTTAGAGATTCAAACGAACTTATATTATTTTTTGGCGCAGAAAATTCAAACTTATTATTTGCCCCATATGTAAGATTATTTT
>CAZIFK010000289.1:0-1720 GCA_964538995.1 uncultured bacterium | reverse complement strand
AGATCTTTTAGTGTTTTTGCTGATCTTTCTGCTAATCCTTTTACGATTTCAATTGAAAACACTTCTTTAGAAAGCGGGGACAATATCGCAGCTTGATAGCCGGAACCGGTGCCGATCTCCAGCACTTTCTCGTCACCTTTTAGGTCCAGTAACGATGTCATAAGACCAACGATATACGGTTGAGAAATCGTTTGATTAAAGCCAATGGGTAGCGGTGAATCCATATAGGCATAGGGATGTTGTTCCACTGGAATAAATTCATGGCGCGGTGTGAGGCGCATGATTTTTAACAGATTTTCGTTTGTAACACCTCGAGCCATTATCTGACTATCCACCATTATTTTGGCTTTTGCTTCCCAAGTTTCTACTTGTGAAAAAACAGGGTTCTGAATCCAGAAATTAAACCACAGTAAACAATAAATGCTTTTCATGAATGAATGTAGTATAGGATAAAGAAAAAGAAAAGGAGGACTATTTTATTTATTTGGAATACATAAACTGTGTTGATGATTAGATTGATATGGCAAATCTATAAAGATCGTCAGCTTAATAGCTGCTCACTTATATCCCAGAGACGCTTTTGGTCTTCAACCACATAGGACTGTGGAGAACTATCTTTGGGTTTGCACTTTGCAAAATATTTTCCACTCACACCTTCCACTTCGGAAGACGATGCCAGATAAATACTTGTCTTTGCTCCTTTTTTAACATTAATCGCACTAACGGCCTTTGCTGCAATCAAACTCAAACGAACACCAAGTTTATTGTTGTTTCCGAAGCTAGTATTCACAAAACCAGGGTGAAGACAATTAACTGTTGTATCGCTTTCCTCCAGTCTGCGTCCTAATTCATAGGTAAACATAATATTGCAGAGTTTCGATTTGCAATAAGCCGGCCAGCCCTTATAACCGTGGAATCCCTGAAGGTCCTCAAAATCCAGATTGGTATTAATATGGGCATTAGATGCAACATTAATAATTCGGGAGTGTGGTGTGGTTTTTATGGTATCTAACAAAAGGTCTGTCAGTAAGAAATACGATAAATGATTCAAAGCAAAAGTACGTTCAAAACCTTCATCTGTTTTTCCAAAATCAACGATATATGCCCCTGCATTATTTAACAAGACGTCAATTTTATCAAATGTGGATTGGATTTCTTCTGTCAACGTCCGGACTTCTTTCATTAAGGAAAGGTCAGCTTGGAAAAAGGTGATATTATCATTTCCCGTTTTTGATTGGATTTCAGCTAGTGTGGATGAAATTTTATCCGGATTTCTACCAACTAAACCAAGAGTAAAATCCATTGCGGCCAGGTTCATTGCTGCTTCTTTACCAATGCCGTCAGTAGCTCCTGTGATAATGCAAACTTTTCCTTGATGAGTAGATGTCATACTATTTAATCAATCATATTTTCAACAGACAAGAATGTTTGTTGTACAAAAAAATTGTAGTACAGACATTCCGGTCTGTACAGTGCTTTTTTGAAAGTTAAATTTTCCAATAATTTTACATTTTATCGGGTTTAATTTGTATACCCAATTCGTCCAACTGCTTCTTGCTCACGGTGTTTGGTGCATCATCCATAAGAGAAACAGCCGATGTTGTTTTTGGAAATGCAATAACATCACGGATATTATTTGAACCAGTCAAGATCATGACCAGTCTATCAAAACCAAAAGCAATACCGCCATGAGGTGGAGCGCCATAGGTCAGGGCTTCCA
>CAZIFK010000288.1:0-1767 GCA_964538995.1 uncultured bacterium | reverse complement strand
CATTAAATGTAAATACAGATCTCTCATATTTTGATGGCATCATTCCTTGTGGCATCTTTGAATATGGTGTGACGACCATGCAAAAAATATTGGGAGATGAAGTTGAAATGGAAAATGTGAAGCAAAAATTAATTCATGAATTCTCAATGATATTTAAGCAAAAAAATTTAGAGGTAGCTTAATGGCTCGGCTCCATGGATTTATGAAAAAAGAATTATTGGATGTATACCGTATTATGGTTACTGCCCGGAGATTGGATGAGAAAATGCTAATCATGCTCAAACAGGGAAAGAGTTATTTTCATATTGGTTCATCCGGGCATGAAGCAGCGCAACTGGCGGCGGCATCTGTCCTGCGCCCCGGAGAAGACTGGGCGTATCCATATTACCGAGATGCAGCTTTTTGTCTTGGTTTGGGAATGACGCCAAAGGAACAATTATTATGCTTTTTAGCTCGAAAAAACGATCCCAATTCAGGAGGTCGTCAATTGCCTCAGCATTATGGGCATAAAGAATTGAGGATTGTAAGTCAATCTAGTGTGACGGGCACTCAATTTCTGCAAGCTGTCGGTACAGCTATGACTCGTCAATGGGAGAAAAAAAAGGAAATTGTCTATGTTTCCAGCGGAGAGGGCACAACAAGCCAGGGTGATTTTCATGAAGCATTAAATTGGGCTAGCAGGGCAAAAGCTCCGGTTATATTTCACATTGAAGATAATCAATACGCCATCAGCGTGCATATATCTGAACAGACTTCAGGAGGCTCTGTGTATTCTATGGTTGCCGGTTACCAAAACCTTGCTCGCTTCGATGTTGATGGGACGGATTATTTTGAGACACACTTAGCGTTTAAGAAAGCTGCCGAGCGTGCGCGGAAGAGAAAAGGGCCATCTGTCATTGTTAGCAAAGTTGTCCGTTTATTGCCACATTCTGCCTCGGATGACCAGCGCAAATACAGATCGGAAAAAGAGTTAGTTGATGATAAAACTAAAGATCCAATTGTACGTTTTCAAAATACCTGTATTGAAGCTGATATGATTTCTGAAGAAGAATTTGAAAAAATCACGAAAGAAGTTTTCAAAAAAATCGATGCGGAAGCTGAATGGGCAGAAGGAAAACCGCATCCGGATGCTAAATCCGCAATGGATCATATTTACTCCGACAACCATCTGGAGAATGAAACGGCTTTAAATACGACAACAGATAAAATTGTCATGGTGGATGCGATCAACCACGCATTGGCAGAAGAAATGAAAACTAATGAGAAAATTATCATTTATGGACAGGATATTGCCGATCCAAAAGGGGGTGTTTTTACTGCTACAAAAAACCTGACCAAAATGTATGGAAAAGAAAGAGTGTTTAATTCACCATTGGCTGAATCATCCATTATCGGAACGGCAATCGGTATGGCAGTTACCGGATGGAAACCAGTAGTAGAAATTCAATTTGGAGACTACATTTGGACGTCCATGATGCAGCTTCGTAATGAAGTTGCGACCATGCGATATCGCTCCAATAATAAGTGGAGTTGCCCCATAGTCATTCGTGTGCCGGTGGGCGGCTATATACATGGCGCTCTTTGCCATAGTCAATCTATAGATGGAATTTTTATTCATATACCAGGGATATATTTAGCATATCCTTCTACAGCGGCTGACGCAAAAGGTCTTTTGAAGGCAGCTTGCAGAATGAATGATCCTGTAATATTTTTAGAGCATAAAGGATTATATCGACAAGGCTATTGTGCTACTCTTGAACCGGATGA
>CAZIFK010000287.1:0-1795 GCA_964538995.1 uncultured bacterium | reverse complement strand
TCAAAACAGCCTGATGAAGATTGTATTAATTGGCGCCGGAGAAGTGGGTTTCCACGTTGCGAAGGCATTAATCGAAGATGGACACGATATCACAGCAGTGGATACCGATCCTGAAAAATGTCGCCGTATAGCAGAGAACCTCGACGCGATCAGCGTTGAAGGCAATGGAGCCAGCCCTAAAATTCTCCATAAAGCAGATGTCGAAAATGCAGATTATGTTCTGTGTCTTACCCGCGTGGATGAAGTAAATCTGATTGCTGCGCAACAAGCACATGTCTTGGGTGCTAAACATATCGTTGCACGCCTTAGAAATCAACAATACAGCCACCGTGATTCTATTATAAAGCCTGAAAAATTTGGAGTAGATCTCGTTATTCATCCCGAACAAGAGGCTTGCCTTGAAATAAGTAGATTGGTTCGCCATCCCTATGCAACCCAAGTGATGGATTTCGAAGATGGCCGCCTGCAAATGCTGGGTTTTCAGTTGGGCAACAGTTGTTCTCAAATTGTTGGTAAAAGTGTAAGAGAAATTTGTGAGATTAACGATGATTATAAATTTGGTGTTATTGCTGTCTTGCGAAATACTAAAACTGTTGTGCCCTGGGCTGATTTTCAATTTGAAAACGGCGATATCGTTTATTTCATTCTGCGCACTGAGAATGTCCAGCATTTAAAAGCCATGCTAGGTAAAGCAACAGAATATTCGAAACGGGTTATGATCATTGGCGGCAGCAAAATTGGTCGTTCCCTGGCAGAAGAATTACAAGATGAAATGAACGTTCGTCTTGTGGAAAGAAACCGTGAGAAAGCAGAGCATATCGCCAATCATATGGATAATATTATGGTGATCAATGCAGACGGAACGGATATGGAATTCTTAAAATCTGAAAATGTACAAGATATTGACAGCTTTATCACGGTGACTGCAAATGAACAAACCAACATTTTATCTGGTATGTTAGCTCATCATTTTGGTGTGAAGCAAGCTGTTATCCATGTGAGTACTACAGAATTTTTACCCATTATTCAAGAAATCGGGATTGGTCCAATCATCAGTAAAAATATGAGTACAGTTAATACCATTTTGCGGAAAATACGAAGTGATATTTCTGACACATCTGTTTTTACATTTGAAGAAATTGACGTTGATGTTCTTGAGTTACAACCGGACCCTGGAAGTCGTGTAACTCAGATGGAGTTATCTGAATTATCATTCCCAAAGGACAGTATCGTTGGTGTAATTAACCATCACGGTCATTTAAGCATTGCCAGAGGCAATTCTAGATTGACAGCAGAAGACACAGCATTAGTATTTGCCAAAAATAATGCATTCAATGCTGTTCGCAAGCTCTTCCGAGCATAATGAATTTTCGTACTATTTTTAATATACTAAGCGGCTTTTTCGTAATCATGGGTACAACCATGTTAATTCCAATAGGTATCGCTTATTTTTACGGTGAACAAGATCTGAACGGTTTTCTATGGTCCATGTTAATTTGTATCCTTTTAGGTGGTCCAGTTTGGTTAATCACAAGAAAAAGCAGATCATTGACAAATAAGGATGGTTTTGCTATTGTAACATTTACATGGATAATCGCTGCTATCATCGGAGCCATGCCGTTTTATTTGTCAGGGATGATTCCCAACTTCACAGATGCATTTTTTGAATCCATGTCTGGAGTGACCACCACCGGTGCTTCCATTATTGGAAGTTCAGTCACATTACCACATTTACCAAACGGTATTGAAAGCCTGCCTCATGCAACCCTGTATTGGCGGTCATTTATCCAATGGA
>CAZIFK010000286.1:0-1830 GCA_964538995.1 uncultured bacterium | reverse complement strand
AAATACAGTTTTTAATAAATTATCTAAAATAAAAAGAGAAGAAAAATGAATAAAAAATCAATCATAATAATCGCTTCAACTGCTATTATCATTATAGTAGCAATATTTATAAAGCACAATTTTGGCAACCATGATGATCAATCTTCGCATCAGGGTATTAACGAAAATACACATGCTATCGAATGGACAGCTTCCACACGCAGTGCACTAATTAAAGAAATGAATGCCATTACAAAGAATTACCAAGATTTGGTTTCCAGTCTCGCTCAAGGAGATTGGGAAAAAGTTACAGAAAAAAGCCACGCCATTTATTCCAGTTTTATCCTGAAACAGGAGTTATCAGAGGAAGATATGCATGATTTACATCGAATTCTCCCTGAACGGTTTATCGATATGGATCTCCAATTCCACAATCACGCAAAAAAACTGGCTGGGGCAGCTAAACTGCACGATGGCGAGTTAGCTACATTCTATTCAGGGAAATTAATGGACGGCTGTGTGAGTTGTCATCAAGTTTATGCCAAAAAGCGTTTTCCTGGGTTTGTTGAAATAGGTGAGGTGAGGCATGACCATTGATAGAAAAATTTAAACCATTATCCCAATAAACAATTTTGTGTTACTGTTCTTCAAAATATTCAAAGCCATCAATAATGTCGAGATAAACTCCATTGAAACCGACATCCAAAATCTTTTTTAAATAGGAATCATCGTTTCCGAAAATAATAGACTGCCAATCAGTGTCCCAGTATTTCACTTTATAGTTTCCCTCCCAATCCGGATTTTCAACTTCCAACCAATTTGGTTTATCCGTATTCCAACTGTCCTGCCAGTAGAAGCGGTAATCTTCTGCTTCCCCAATGCTCATATAACACACTACTAATCGCTTCCCGCCATTTTGTTTGGTTTTTAATTGGGTAATTTCGTCAGCAGTATATGAATTCTCATTGTGGAATAAATCCATAATAATAACATCAAAATTTGTGACTGAAACAGTTTCAATGTAATTCTGTTTTGTATCAAAATTTTCACTGTTGATCAAATACAGAAAATTCTTTGCCTGTGAAATGGACGTGATGTCATCGTTGTTTTCATTGTGAGGCTTTTCTGGGTAATCAGGAATATTATTCAAATTACGTTCATCAGCCGCAAATGAAATAAAACCATTTAATTCGTTCCAGAAATAAGAACTATCCATTTTGCTGTGCGTATAGCAGTAGTCCGTTGCCAGCACTTTTACTCCATTCTCTTCGCACAAGATGCATAAGACGAGTAAATGCTGATTGTCTTCCGGTGGTGTTATTTCATCATCGTTGTAATAACCAAAAAGCATACTTTCTCTTCCTGTTGCATCAATCGCATTGAGATATTCTGTTTGTGGAATTCCATCCCTTTCTCCATTATCGGTGATTAATTCCTGGCCGTTTTGAGGGATAATGATGAAATCACTATCAACATTTTTGGCATAGCTCCCTAATTCCATAACAAAAGATCTCATCTCCTGCCGGTAATCAACGATTACATCCGTTTTGTTATTATCAATACAACTGGTAAACACCGCTATCAAAATCGGTAGGATAAATTCAATTCTTTTAAAAGACATTCGGAATTTTACAAATTTTTAAAACCGATAGCTTAAACCGCCATAAACATACATGGCAGAAAAGTCACCGTCTGTACTTAAATCAGCCGAACAATTTGTACTCAATTTTTTCATGATACGATAATTGATTCCAAAAGAAACTGTATGTCTTGTATAATCAGCAAGTTGGTTTCCAAACCCGTATACATAAAGATCATAATCAGCAAACATGGAACCCTTGCCATTGAAGG
>CAZIFK010000285.1:0-1848 GCA_964538995.1 uncultured bacterium | reverse complement strand
CCATGTTGATCCATTTCCGCTATGGCAGAAACAATATCATCTGCGGCATCATCGCCCTGGACTAGTGTGGGGCGTAATACTAACTCCACATAGGGCGCCCGGCGTTTGAGCACATTAAACATATCTTGAACCGCGGCACCGGTTTTAGAGGTGATCAATCCGATTCGTTTTGGAATAACAGGAAGTGGTTTTTTAAATTCTTCATCAAAAAGACCTTCGCTGGATAATTGCTTTTTCAGCGCTTCGAAAGCGAGAAATAAGGTACCGATACCGGCCGGTTCCATCCGACTTGCCACCAGCTGATATTGTCCCCGGGGTACATAAACAGAAAGTCGGCCAAAGAGTAATACCTTCATTCCATTTTCCGGCTTAAAATGCATAAACTGGTTATTTCCCCTAAACATGACACCGCGAATTTCTGATTCGCTGTCTTTTAATGTAAAATACATGTGCCCGGAGGCATGATGGATAAAATTGGATATTTCCCCTTCCACCCAGATTTCAGGGAATGCTCCTTCCAGCAAGGATTTAATTTCCTTGGTTAATTCACTAACAGTGACGGCTTGATGACTTTCCATCATTGGGGTAATGACGGAGAACCTGCTTTTTTCCAGCACGAAAGCCAGAACGATGCAGTCAAGGTTGCTGCTTTACCCAAGCGGTCATGAATTACATCCTCTGTTTCTGCATAAAGAATCTTTAAATACCGATCTTCATAATGTAGTTTATTATATGTGTTTAATTCTGCTTGTTGATCTTCGGTCAAGTGCATGCGTGCTATGGAGTCCGCTTTTATCAGACGGGGATAAATGGAAAAAGACTCTATCGTAATATTTAATGCTGATTCTACAAAATTATCAATAGTAATGACATCACCCTTGGCATCGAATTGGGGAATCAATTCATCCACCATGCGAGTTTCCCAGCGGAAGTGGACCCCTTCATTTCCGGTGAACTGTCCGTTATAATTTGAGCAGGTATGAAGCGGCATATGCAGGTCAGCCACGTAATGGCCAAGATGGCTCATATAAAATACAGCCTCATCCCAACGCTGTTGTTTAAACATCTTAATAAGAATGTTGGCGGTTTCATCAATGGTCCAGGGAGCCGAGCCCCACTTTTTGATTTTTTCTTCACCGTATAAATTCACCAATGATTCATAGTCAGTGAATAATTCAGTAAAAGGATAATCCGCATAGAGATCAGTATCAACAAAATGACGAGGGAATTCATCAGGATGGGAATCTTTGATATAATCGGCTACCGGTGCATACATCGCCAAGGCATTGGCATTTTGTTGAGTAAATGCACCCAATTGTCCCTCCAATATATGGGCAGCCTTATAATTAATCCGTTTATGGACATCGTACCCCCAACCCCAAACAATGTTGATCAGGACTAGGGGTAAAATCCAAAAAAGACTTCGTTTGAAAAGCCCCATGGGCTATCCTCCCGTTAAATTTTCTTTTTCTTGTGTCGATTTGCACGCAGGCGCTTCTTGCGCTTATGCGTGTTCATCTTCCGCTTTTTTCGCTTTTTACCGCAGGGCATTTCTTACTTTCGTTTACTTGGTTAATGATTCATTTACACGTTCCCGCATATACTTTGCAGGCTTAAACGTCGGAGCGTTCCGTTCTGGTAAAAATATTGTTTCGCCAGTTCCGGGATTACGGGCTTTTTTTGGTTTTCGGTGTTTCACACCAAATGTACCAAAACCGCGTAATTCCACTCGTTCATTTTTAGCCAGGGACTCAATGATGGATGTCATAACTCCATTCATGACTGTTTCCGTCTCAACTTTTGTGAGCCCGGTGGCGTTTGATACTTGATTGATTATATCCTGTTTAG
>CAZIFK010000284.1:0-1859 GCA_964538995.1 uncultured bacterium | reverse complement strand
AATACACTTCATCGTTTTAAATTCGCACCCCGAAAATCATGACGTTACATTATTTTAATCCGGGGAAACGAGTGATCGGTGCGGTAATAGGAGTATTATTATTCAGCGTACTGGCTTTTTTCCTCCTCATCATTAATTGGCCCCAAGGGAATCCGTATAATTCAATAAAGGTACAGATTCCAAAGGGCTCAAATGTGTCTGATGTTAGCAGCATCTTGAAGGAAAAAAAGATTATTGCAAATGAACGAGTTTTCAGGATTGCAGTGTGGACATTGGGTTATGAGAAACGATTGCCAGCCGGTTCTTACTCCTTAAACGGCGCACAGTCTAATTATCAAATAATACACCAATTGGTTCATGGCGCACCAAATTTAAAGCGCCTAACAGTGTTAGAAGGTTGGAAGATTAAAAATATCGCCGCTGAACTGGAAAAGGTTCTTGGTAGTGACGCAGGTGATTTTTTGGATCTGTGTACTAACAAAAGTTTATTGAAAAAGTGGAATATTGCTCACGATTCTTTTGAGGGATTTCTGTTTCCGGATACATATTATTTCCTGGAGAATGAAGATCCTAAAAAAATTCTGGAAACAATGGTTCAGGAATATCAAGAGTTTATGTCAGATGAATTACGTGACCGCGCTCGCGAACTTGGGCTAAAAGAGACAGAAGTAATCACATTGGCATCCATTATTGAAGGCGAAGCACTTTATAATGTAGAACGACCGATCATTTCCGGTGTGTATCATAATCGTTTGCAAAAGAGGATGAGACTTCAGGCTGATCCGACAATTCAGTTTATTATTGACGATGGCCCAAGACGGTTACTGATTAAAGATTTAAAAATTGAATCACCTTACAACACCTATTTGAATAAAGGATTACCTCCCGGGCCAATCAATAACCCAGGGAAGGAATCGATCATTGCAGCTTTATTCCCAAATGAAAATGAGTATCTTTATTTTGTTGCCCGTGGAGATGGGTTTCATAAATTCAGTAAAACGAAAAAAGAACATTTGAAAGCAAAGAAAAAATTTCAAAAAATCCGTAGTCAAATTCGGCGGAAGGCAAAAACCAAGAAAGTAAACTCTTAACTATATGAAAAAACAACCCTTAAACGACGTACAAAGACAAGCTGTTGAAGCAATCGGGAATCCGGTGTTGATTTTTGCCGGAGCTGGTAGTGGTAAAACACGTGTTTTAACACATAAAATTGCTTATTTAATTGAAAATGAACTTTTCAAACCAGAAGAAATTCTCGCAGTAACCTTTACAAATAAAGCGGCTGAAGAAATGACCAAGAGGGTCTGCGAGCTGTTGGAAAATAAAGAAGAATGCTTGGCTGTTGGAACATTTCATTCCATTTGTGCCCGATTGTTGCGTAAGGAAATTCATAGATTAGGTTTTTCTCAAGATTTTGCCATATACGATAAACAAGATCAATTGTCTTTAATCAAATTAGTGATGGATAATATAAATGTCGCCCGTTCATTTATCGATCCGAAAACAGTCAGTAATAATATTAGTTTTTATAAAACTAAGCTCGAAAATCCCTCTGATGCCGCAAAAGGTGCAAGAACAATCATTGAAAAAACCATAGTCGATATATATAAGAATTATCAAAAAGAATTGAAAAAAAATAATGCCCTTGATTTTGATGACTTATTAATATTTCCATTAGAATTGTTTGATAAATATCCGGATGTATTAAAAAAATACCAGGAAAAGTGGAAATATGTATTGGTGGATGAATATCAAGATACGAATCGCCCACAGTTCTTATTTATACATGCCATTGCTTCTGAACATAAACAAATATCTGTAGTGGGCGATGATGATCAATCCATTTATGGATGGCGGGG
>CAZIFK010000283.1:0-1860 GCA_964538995.1 uncultured bacterium | reverse complement strand
ATAAGTGTCCGAAAGATTACCGGAATCACTGTCCGAAACTTCCGGAATTTCCAATCAGGTATCAAAGATATTCCCACAGACTCAGAATGGATGACCATCACTCATCACGGGAAAAAATTGGGTTATTCCGTTTATTCTGTGGAAAACTTAAGTGAACGGGGATATTCTATAACGAGTACAGCACAACTAAAAATGGCTGTGGCTGGGATTGAGACAAAACTGTTGATGAAAAATTTCGTAAGGGTTGACACTCTCTTCCGACTACTCTCTTTTGATTTTCAATTGCAATCGGATCAATCTCTAACCCATTTCAGTGGAAAGAAAGTTGACCAAACGCTTCTGATAACACAGATACTAGGAAGTGACAGCACAGTCATGGAGATTAATGTCCCGGAAGAGATTTATACCTATCTCAGCATCCAGCCCATGGTCGCATGGCAGGGAATAAAAGAAGGCGAGACGATTACTCTTCCTGCTTTTGATCCTGTCAGTATGGAAATCGCGCAGGTGGAAATCTCACATGAAGGCAAAGAAGATCTTAACATAGGTGAAAATAGTTACTTATTAAACAAAATACGGGTTCAGTTTAAAGGTGTCCCATCTATTCTGTGGTTGGATGATAATGGATCAACTTATCGGGAAGAAACCATTATGGGATTAGTGATGGAAAAAACAACTCCTGACGAAGCCCTCCGGATACTATCTGAAGTCAGTGAAGTTGATTTTTTGGACGTTTATGCCATACCAGTTGATACGCCAATAAAAGACCCCGCTTCGGTAACAGAACTTATATTAGAAATTGATGGAATTGACTCCCACTATTGGCAAAAATTTACTTCTGAACGGCAAAGTGTCATTCAGGAAAATCCCCTTTATCTTCGATTACGTCCTGTTTCGACTCCTCAAAATCATGCCCTTCTTGAACCTTTTTTGGTATCGAATAGCATCATCCAATGCAACAATCCTAAAATTAAAGAATTAACCCGGGAAGTGACAATAAATGACCTTACCAAACACGATAAAGTTAATCGGCTAAATAAATGGGTTTATCATTATCTAAAGAAACAACCTGTACCCACCCTTTCTTCCGCCTTGGAAATCCTTGATGGGAAACAAGGCGATTGCAGTGAGCATACAACTCTATTTACTTCACTGAGTCGCAGCGCCGGAATTCCTACCAAAATTCACATTGGCTTGGTTTATCTCAAAGGTCGATTTCTCTATCATGCCTGGCCTGTCGTTTATTTGGACGGAAATTGGATCGCTGTTGATCCAACACTCGGTCAGCCTGTTGCCGATGCAACTCACATCACACTACACGAGGGAGATTTTAACAACTTAACTGAACTCATTCCATTATTTGGGCGAGTTTCCATCCGGATTATTGAACAAAAATATGAGAAACCAATATTATGATTGAATTTCAGCAAATCTCAAAATCATTCGGCTCTTTAACAGCAGTAGATTCCATTTCCTTCAAAGTGGAATCAGGAGAACTGTTCAGCTTTTTGGGTCCTAACGGCGCCGGGAAAACCACCACAATCAAAATGATAGTCGGACTTATGACACCGGATTCCGGGTCCATACTTATCAATGGTGTGAACATTGTCAAAAAACCTCAGATTGCAAAAAAAATGATCGGCTATGTTCCGGATGCTCCATTTCTCTATGAAAAACTTACAGGGGAGGAATTTCTAAACGTTATTGGAAATTTGTATGAAATGACTCTCAAAGAAATTGCAAGCGGGATCACATCTTACAGGCAACAATTGGATATGGATGAATGGATTTCCGACAGAATTGAGGGATATTCTCAAGGAATGAAACAGAGGCTTGCTTTTGCAGCGGCGTTTATACACG
>CAZIFK010000282.1:0-1866 GCA_964538995.1 uncultured bacterium | reverse complement strand
GTTTTATCTCCATGATTCGCCAGATAGTTTGCGGTAACACAATTGCCATATATACCGCCACAGCCATGATCACCCAGGATACGATTTTCCCCATTTTCGTTAATACACTTTGTGAGGCTTCCGGTTTATATTTGGCGTATATATCGTTTGTAACTAAAGATGAAATAGCGAGCAGCGCTGAGTCTACCGTGCTCATGATCGCAGCAATAGCTGCCGAAAGAAATAAAACGATTAGAGCGCCCATGGCGGGCATTCGCAGGCTGATATCCTTCAGCATAATCATGGTTATCTGCTCGCTTCCACTACGTGTTAAACCGGGGAATTGCGCCAACCCGACCCAGCCGACGACGACCATAAACAATGTTGTAAAAAGAGGCATAAACGCCATGATTTGAAACGAACGAATGAGAGTTGACTCGTCTTTTGCTGCATAAATTCTTTGGATTGCGTGGGGATATACAGAGATACCGAAAAACGCAAGCAAGATGGTACTAAACCACAACCTTTTTGCATACCAGTCCGGTGGTGCGAACGCTTGGGGCGACCTACTCCTTATAATTTCTCCCGTATCTAAAAACCCGCCATATTGAACTTGAATAGCAAAAAAGATAAAGATAACACCGGCAAGCAATAAAACACCCTGGATGACATCCGTCCATGCGACACTGCGCATTCCACCCAATGTTTCATAAAGAACCATTATGAACGAAAGAACAATAATGCTTTGAGCAAATCCGATTTTTCCTCCGGTTGCCGCTTGAACGATATAGCCGATTGCTTTCAGATTGGTGAGGATATAATTCCCCAGGGCCACAATGGATAAAATGATAATCAAATATGTTAAAAGTGAATGTTTAAACCGATGTTCAACATAATCCCCAATGGTGATAAACTTATATTTCCGGGACATTCGAAAGAGTTTCGGAGCATAAATTAAATACGCTCCGATGACCGAGCTCATAAATATCACCATCACAATGGATTCATATCCACCCCGATATGCTTTCCCGGCAAAGCCTATTAATGTATTGCCGCTGTATTGTGTTGCATACAGCGTAAGGAATAAAACAAACACCCCCATCCCGCGTCCGGCGAGGTAAAAATCCGCCATGGAATTTTCTTTCCGGGCAATCCTCCCAGCCCAACCAATGCCAATAAGGGAAAATAAATAGAGCCCCATAAATATTAATCCAACCGGGCCAAGAAGGGGATCAGATGTCATTGGTGTCTATTGCGGTTTTTTGTGTGATATATTTGAAATAAATATGCGATGAGAAATGAATAAAACACGGTTGTGGCTAATGCATAAAAAGCCCACGCGGGAAAACCTAGAATCATTTCTGATGATGTAATAAACCATGGAACGGTCAGAACCAATGCTAGCAGCGACAGGGCCCATGCTTTTTTTGTAGTCATATTATTTTCGTTTATTCAGTTCGTTGTACCAGTACAAATTATTTGGGAATTGATTGTTTTTATTTTTTAGAAAGGTATCGAAAAAGGAGAGGACCACATCATTTGTAATCGTTACAGCTTTTTTTGCAGGTATAGAACCCGTTTCCAGAATCAAACTTGAAAATGGAGAAAATAATGGCGCATCGGTAAAATCCAAATGCCTTGAGATTTCAAGAATAAAATGAAAGCTGTTTGTGTCAAGATTTTTCATGAATTTTTCTAATAATTCAGGGCTAGTGGGATAATCTGAATCGTCCCAGCTTGGCCGACCCAGATACAAGAAGGGCTGTTCTATTCCATTCTTCAATACATGATCAGGAAGGGGATTCATCCAGCTGTCCAGGGTAAGGACCGCTTTAATCCTGTTATCTTCGTAAGCAGATTGAATGACTGTGGCGCCGCCGTAGGAAT
>CAZIFK010000281.1:0-1877 GCA_964538995.1 uncultured bacterium | reverse complement strand
TAGGGGTTTTCCCTGGTGAGCCCCCTGCCATCGTGTTCTCAGGACTTCACAGGGTGAAGAATGAGGGAAGTATATAAAGGAATATTTGAGTTGGTAGAAGTTCAAAGACGATAGAGGTATATACTCATGTAAGCAATAGAAATATAGGTAGGGCAAAAAGTCCATTAAATAGTTTGCAGATAAAGAGGTGGAAGATAATCTGTTAGCTTATACTACCAGATTGGCAGTATGTACAATATCAATGTCGTGTATAAATGAGTTGTCCGAAATCAGGAGTAAATATCAAATTATTGAAATAACTTAAGTGTAAGGTGGTTGAATATGGCAATCAATGTATTAGAATGGGTTACATGTCCGTATTGTGGAGTAAATTTTCAAATCGCTGTCCCAAATGATGCATCCCGTATATATTCTGAAGACAGTGAATTGACTCATCTTATTAGGGGAAGAGATTACAATTACAAGCGGCCCATACCATGTCCCAAATGTTCTGAAACGGTTTATATTTATTTATTTATTAAATAGGTGTAAAGATGACTTCAGGTAGTATTTTTATTTGCCATTCAAGTAAAGATAAACATTTTGTTGAAAAAATGGCACAGGATCTGGTTGATTTTGGTATTGACGTTTGGTACGATAAATGGGAAATTAAAGTCGGTGACTCCATTATTGATAAAGTCAATTCCGGTATTATTAAATCTTCATATATGGGTGTTGTATTGTCCCCTAATTCAATAAAATCAAGATGGGTTAAAAAAGAATTAAATACTGGACTTATTAAGGAAATCAAAAGGAAAAAGGTGATAGTTTTACCAATATTATATAAACCCAGTCAAATTCCGCCACTCCTCTCGGATAAAAAATATGCAGATTTTACAAAAGGTTATCAATATGGTTTATCTGAATTATTAGATGTTTTTAATCTTAAACTTAAGCAGAAAGGAGAAAAAAGTAAAACAAAAGGACATCTTTATGTTGACAATATATTGAATAATGTAATTGAAAATAATTTTATTGATAATGTATTTGAGTCTAATGATTAAATATTTGATCCTGACACACTGCTTCCGTTAGTCGCTTCGATCCCTTCGGAGTTCGGACAACATGCGGATATAGGGTTCGCTGATGCTCGCCCAAATTTGCCCTTATGGATAAATTTCACGTATCTCTGAGATGTTGTCCGAAATTGCATTATATGAACATGGGGGTGGAATATTATGGTAAAACGGATAAGATCCAGCCAAATTGGAGAGAAAGCAGAATTACTTGTGGAAAAGATATTTAATGATGCAAACTGGGTATGTAACCGTTTATATCATGGTTATGGTCTTGACTTACATGTTAAAGTGGTTGAATTCGAACATGTAGTTCACAATAAATCCTTGCAGGAGGTCCTTTGGCAAAACGTATGCCCTGATAGGTCTTTATATATTACTATACAAAAAGTCGACTTGTTGCACAGCCGAATCTACGAAAACAAGAATTGAAACCAATGAAATAGTATATTTCTTGCTCAGTTGATTATATCGCTGATGAATTTAACAGTTAGGTTGAGTACAAGAAATCAACTGAAAAAAGACACATTCCCTCTAATTTCAACCTACTCTCGCAGGTGATTTTGGCACAAAATCAGGCAATTACGTGATAAACCGGGGGTCAAAACACATATTTACGGCTTCTGTCAAATGGATTTTTCAAATAAGTTAGCGGAGCAAACTGTCAAATCTAGGTAGCAAACACATACCACCTCATATTTCCTTTTTGTGTTCTCTGCTACCTTCACATCCACAGTAAAGCCAGTCCACCCAGCCCGAATATGACCAGTCCAAGACCTATTCGAGCTATTTTATTTTCTATCATTCGCCAATACACTACCT
>CAZIFK010000280.1:0-1894 GCA_964538995.1 uncultured bacterium | reverse complement strand
CGACCTCTTCGTCCCGAACGAAGCGCGCTAACCGGGCTGCGCTACACCCCGAATATCCTCTGAAAAAGCGCCGTGAATCTAACTCTGCTTTAAGTTTGATTCCAACTTCGTATATCCAAATAACCACATCTGTCCAAAACGTTGATCTTGCATTTTAATCAGAATTAATTGTATGAAAAACCCTGCCAGGAATACCTAACAGGGCATATCTTTCCTTTAGTTAACCAATTGGAGGGAAGACATGATAAATGTAACACTGTTTGGACAAATAATAAGCAAATTAGATCGTTATTCATTTAAAAAGACTGTAGACAAGTATCAATCCGATAAGCACCATAAAGGGATTAATAGTTGGACTCATCTTATTTCTATGTTGTTTTGTCATTTTTCAAAGGCCAACTCATTACGTGAGATTAGTAATGGTCTTCGATCAGCTACCGGTAATCTGAATCATTTAGGCGTTTCACTTGCTCCCAGCAAGTCTTCTTTATCCTACATTAATATGCATCGCAACTGGGAAATATTCAGAGATTATTACTTTGCTTTGTTGAATACCCTTAGAAAGGAGGTACCCTTTCAACGGATCAAGTTTAAATCCCAACTCAAGAAGATATTTATTCTGGATTCCACCACCATCAGCTTATGTTTATCCTTATTTGATTGGGCCAAGTACCGACAGACCAAAGGAGCTATTAAACTCCATATGCTATTAGACTACGACGGTTGCCTGCCAACCTATGTTTGCATGACGGATGGGAAATACGCCGATGTAAGAATAGCACAACAGCTTAAATTGCCTTCCGATAGTCTAGTGGTAATGGATCGAGCCTATTTGGATTTTGCAATGTTGTACCAGTGGCATCAGGATAAAGTGAAGTTTGTGATCCGATTGAAGAAAAGTATCAAGTTTAAACGACTACAGGAATTCTCCTTACCAGAGAATGAAGACCAACACATCCTGGTAGATGAATTGATTAGTTTAAGCCCTAACGGTAGTGGTAGGCAATACCCTGAAAAACTAAGACGGGTTGTGGTATGGGATGATGTTAATAAGCACGTGATAGAAATCATAACTAACCAATTAATTTGGACAGCAGCATCTATTGCCGAACTGTACAAGCAGCGATGGCAAATAGAAATTTTCTTCAAGGCCCTCAAACAACTGTTGAAAATTAAGACTTTCGTCGGAACAAGTAAGAATGCAGTGCTGATACAGATTTGGACAGCATTGATCACAATATTGATACTCAAGTACCTGAAACAGCTGGCTAAGTATGATTGGTGCCTGTCGAATCTGGTTGCATTCTTAAGAATGAACCTGTTTGTCAAAATTGACCTTCAAAAATGGTTGGATAAACCCTTTGAACCATTGGATCCAATACCCAAAGTGGAACAGTTATCGCTGATTTAGCGCTGGTATACTATTTTATGGGGGGTTGATTTTGAGAAGAGTGGAAAAGTCTGTCCAAAACCGACGAGAACTATATCTTGATTATGTCTTTTTCAAAACGTTTTGGACAGCAGTGACATTAGCCATATATGTGAGAAATACAGAATGAACTATTCCCAAGCCGCTAAAGTTTTAAATATTGACCGAACTACCGTCATGCGCCGAGTAAAGAGTTTGCATGAATAATCAACCCAAGAAATTCTATATCGATTTCAGTGAATTTATCCGTGCATTTACTGAAGAATTGGATTCTAAAGAATTATCTTCAATATATTGGACGACTGCTGTTTGCTCAGTTCTGGGATTGGATACAGTCAGAGCCATCGGAAGTACTGGCTTAATTAATCCAATTCTAGAGATATTGGAATTTAAGACAAACAAAATCTCAGCTAAGTTTATTGCACAATATAAAAATTTTATCGATAAAAAAATAAAGGCCTATAT
>CAZIFK010000279.1:0-1906 GCA_964538995.1 uncultured bacterium | reverse complement strand
CGCTCCTTTCGCATGTTATTATCTCACAGGCACTTGCCAGTGAGCTCTACGTTAGATGTAAAAGAAAGGATAAAGCAATGGGAAAAATAAAAGAAGGAACTGGATGCGCTATTGTCGGTATTGCATATCCGATCATGGGTATTCTAGGGCTTGTTATCCATGTGTGGACAATCGTGATTGCATTTATAGCCTCTGGGCTAATCGGCGCTGTCATCACTCTTATCTTCCCTGTACTTGCTCAAATCTATTGGTTTATCAAAGTATGGAATATGGCGGGGTCAGTCATGAACATGTACTGTTTGGCAATCATCGCCTATATCGTCTGCTGGATTATCATGATTATCGGATTTAGTATGATAGATTCATCATCTTAACAATATATCAATCACTATCTAATTTATTTAGTGAGTTACAGAAGGGGGAATTATCATGGCTACAAGAAATATAAAATGTGCTGGGTGTGGCCATGAAGGAAAAGTTGAAGCTCATGATACGATAAATACTACTCCAGAATCAGATATTTTTAAAACACTGGGCAAGGATTCGTCAACTGGCTTCCTTCATTTTATTTGTCCTTCCTGCAATGAAGATTTATCTGTTGATCCATTCAAAGTTATTATGGCAAGTCAAATAATTGGAAAGCCAAGCAATTATTCTCCATCCAATTCATCTCCCTCTCCCGATTCATCTGCTTCTCCGCAAACTGGCAGACATGTTCCTATTATTTGGGGACTGATATATTTGGCAGCAGCAATTTTCATTTTTGCAAAATTTACCGGGTGGTGGACATATATAGTTGGTGGCCTTTTATTCATGTTAGCATGGGTATCGCTCAAAACTGGTATCTTTGCCTCGAACAAAGAGATAAAAGAACTTACGGACGAAGGGCCAGTTTCTGAGGAGACAAAGAAAAAATTTCAAGACAGACTATAATGAAGAAGCATCTAACCATTTGATGGAGTGGAATGCGAACCAGCAGACCCTTTTTTGACTTCAAATGGTTTGAGGTTTGCGAATTGTCTTTTATGCACTTTGACGTGCTTCAGTTCGCATCCCTCATCATTTCGTTAGGCGCCAATTACAAACAAGATAAAGGAGATGTAAAATGTTCTGTCGAAATTGCGGAAAAGAAGTTAATGAGAAAGCAGAAATATGTGTGAATTGCGGTGTAAGACCTTTGGCAGAAAAGAAATTTTGTCAAGAATGCGGTGTTGAGACTAATTCTAATCAAGAGTTATGCATTAAGTGTGGTGTCAGACTTAAAACTCTAATGTCCACTACTGAAAGTGGAACCGCAATTAATACAGATTTTTCTGGATTACCGAAATATTATCAAGATGAATTCAAGAAAATATATGAATCCAATGAAACATATAAAGGTAAGTGGAATTGGGCAGCTTTTTTCTTTGGTCCAATTTGGGCATTAACAAAAGGAGTTTGGTTGTCTTCGGTAATTGATATTGTAGCAGCGATTGCCACAGGTGGAATTGCAGGATTTATTTATTGGTTTATTTTTGCTATTCGCGGTAACTTTATGTATTACTCTGCATATGTAAAAAGTAAGCAACTACCAATATAAACAACCGCCTAACAAGGCGCTCCACCTGACCGCTATTTCGCTGGCGCTTCATAGCGGCAGGTGAGCTTGAACGTTATGTGCAACAAATTAATAAGAACTGATGGATAAGTAGGGAGGAAACGATGGCAAAGATTAAGAATATTGAAAAAAGAATATGGGACGTTGAAGGCTTTGGTGTTCGCATACTTACTTCTGATGGTCGAGATGTTCGTGGAGATTTATCTGGTGTGCCGCAATATTATACTTATGAAAAAGCTGCAAAGAATGATATGACCGTCGAATCTTGGAAAGCAACGAGATTCAGGCCTACATATCCAGGTTTTGATG
>CAZIFK010000278.1:0-1907 GCA_964538995.1 uncultured bacterium | reverse complement strand
AGGAATTCTCATTAAGTGTTATTAAATACGGGGCAGATATCTCACAACACACATTAGATTACTATTCACTATCAGGTACTCCCGCAAATGTCGAAATTCCATATGATGTAGGTGATAATATTATTATTGTACCAGTTGCGGATATTTACACTGACGGTGCTTCAGAAGATTATTATATCATCTATGACTCAGATACGCCTGTTAAACTAGTGTTAAGTTAATTAGGATATGACGGTATTATGTGTGTAACTTTGGTTAAAAGGATCCACCATGATACGCTACACCATAAAACTGAGTAATACAGAGATCGAAGATCTTAATCACATCATCAGAAAAGGTAAACATAAATCACAATCATTTCGTGCAGCATATATTTTATTAAACTGTGACAAAGGTGAATACTCAACAGACAAATCCGTGACGAATTCAGAGATATGCAAGATATTGAAAATTGGAGACAGGACAATAGACCGAGTAAAGAAGAAATTTATCGAAGAAGGTTTTGACGGTGTTCTGGAAAGACGTCCTTCAACACAGAATTACACAAAAAAAGTAGACGGAGATTTAGAAGCAAGGATAGTGAGTCTGTGTTGCAGTAAACCTCCTGAAGGATATGCAAAATGGTCTTTAAGATTACTGGCGGAAAGGTTGGTAGAATTAAATTATATTGACTACATTTCTCATGTATCCGTGGGAGAGGTGTTAAAAAAAACGAACTTAAGCCTTGGAAGGTAAAAGGTTGGGTTATACCGCCGAAGGAAAGCAGTGAATTTGTGGCCAATATGGAACATGTACTGGATGTTTATAAAGAGCCCTGTGATGAAAATTATCCTGTTGTTTGTATGGATGAGTCACCGAAACAACTTATCGAGGAGATTGCCTCAACACCAATTCACCCTGGACAAGAAGCACGACAGGATTATGAATATATCAGACATGGTATGATAAATATTTTTATAGCAAATGAGCCATTAACAGGTAAAAGACTTGTGGAAATTACTGATACTAAAACCAAAAAGGACTGGGCAAAATTTGCTAAACGAATATCGGATGAAATGTATCCAAAGGCAAAAAAGATAAAATTGGTCATGGATAATTATAACACTCACAATCTTTCAGCATTTTACGAAACATTTGTCCCGGAGGAAGCGAAGCGATTATGTGACAATTTTGAGTTTGTTTTTACTCCAAAGCATGGTAGTTGGTTAAACATGGCAGAGATTGAATTACATGTCTTAAACGGACAGTGTTTAAACAGACATATTTCTACAAAGGAAAAAATAATTAGAGAAGTAACTGCCTGGGTAGAGCATAGAAATAATAAGAATTCAAAAATTAATTGGCAGTTTACGAATGACCAAGCACGGATTAAATTAAAACGGCTTTACCCGTCAATTACAAGTTAACATAACACTAGTTGTATCATATTTACGGAATTAGCGATTCTTCCAGAAAAAATCTGGGAGGATTGCCGTGAACGAAAAATCAAAAATAAAAGAGCAACAACGCATTGAAGTTGTTAACCAATATCTCAAAGGTCTCCACATTATCGACATTTGCACCACTTATGGATGCTCCGGGGGATGGTTTTATAAGTGGTACAATCGTTACAAAACCGCTGACCCCGAATGGTTCAAAGAGAAATCTCGAGCACCTTTAAAAGTAACCCATAAAACTGATATCAAAATGGAACAAACAATTATTGACACACGCAAGAAATTGATGAAAACTCCATATGCACAATACGGACCTCAAGCAATATCTTATGCTATCTCTAAGACAGGGATTACACCTCCACCTGTATGGACAATTTCTCGTGTTGTCAATCGTAACCATCTTATCAGAAAGAAATCTAAAACTTATCTCCCAAAAGGCAAGGTATATCCATATTCTTATGTGTTATGTCA
>CAZIFK010000277.1:0-1912 GCA_964538995.1 uncultured bacterium | reverse complement strand
GTCTATCATTCTGTCGGTCAGCGTCTCGATAATTCGAGTATAGGGGTAATAGCCTAAATTGGAGAAAATAGTTAATAACTAGGTTTTTATTGGCTTGTAAATTATTAAAACACACTCATATTATCTTTATTTAATCGTTATTAAATAAGGTTATTACTATGTCGTATATCGTAGAACAGGAAATTAAAGGGAATGTATATCTGTATAGTGTTGATAGTTACTGGGATAAGGCAAAGAAACAATCCCGGCAAAAAAGAACATACCTTGGACCTAAAAACAGGCGGAAAAAGACAAAGAAGTCATTAAAATGCACAAATATCATCCATAAGAGCTATGGAAATATATTTTTACTGAATAAAATTGCCGAAAAAACAGGATTGCAAAAATTATTAAAAAGCATATTCCCTGATGATTTTACTGAAATTTTGGCATTGGCTTTTTTCAGCATATGCGATCGTGGGCCATTTTATACATTCCCATATTGGCTTGTTGAAAATCATGTTTCAAATTCTAAAGCTCTTTATTCTTCTGACATCTCAGCAATATTACAGGAAATTGGTTTAAGTCAAAGACAAAGAAACGATTTTTTTACTCAATGGATAAAACTCAATAATCCTAAAGATAAAGGTGGAATTTATTTTGATATAACTTCCGTATCAAGCTATTCGACAAATATAGATTTTGTGGAATGGGGATATAATCGAGATGATGAAAATTTAGCACAAATAAATATGGGATTGATATGTTGCAGAGAAAATGCGTTGCCGTTATATTACCAAATTTACCCGGGAAGTATTCCGGATGTACGGACATTAACAAATTCTCTGAAGCTGTTAAATATATACCAAGTCAATGACGCTGTGCTTGTTTTAGACAGAGGCTTCTGCTGCAAGAAAAACATTATGCAGTTAAATGAAAATAAAGAAAATTTCAGGTTTATTCAGCCAATGACATTCAGCCTGAAAAAAGTGAAATCATTGATAAGATCACACCGCAAAAGTCTTAGAAAAATGAAAAATGTATTCAAATACAATGAGGAAATTCTTTATTACCAGAAAACCTCATTGGCAATTGAGGGAACGCAATACGATGCACATTTGTATTATAATGAAAAAGCAGAAATAGAACAACGGCATATGTTTTTGGCGAAATTGTTGGATATGGAAAACAAGATAAAGAGCAGGAGATTTGAGTCGATGAAAGAATATCTGGCATTCCGAAGAGAAGATATCCCTGAACAATATGTCAAGTTTTTTAAACTAAACAGAAAAAATATGATGATTGAAAAACACTTAAGAAATATTTCCGTCCATCTATTCAAAATTGGTTATTTCCTATTATTATCTAATGAGGAAACTTTGACCCGGGATATTGTTTTGGATTATTATAGAGATAGGGACAAAGTTGAAAAAATGTTTGATATTGGCAAAAATGAATTGGATGAAGGCCGATTGCGATCACATAGCAACTATAATTCTGATGGGCGTATGTTTGTTAAATTTATTGCGCTGATTTTATATTGCCATATTGCTGATGTCATGAAAAAGAACAAGCTGTTCGATCAGTTTACAGTAAAAGAATTAATTGCAGAATTGAGTAAAATAAAATTTTCTATTATTGATGGAAATACCATAATAAGCGAAATCTCAAAAACTCAACGAAAAATCTTTAAAGCATTTCAAATTGATCTTGAAATGTTATTGAAAACCTAGTTATTAACTATTTTCTCCAATTTAGGACACAAACGGTGCTCCAACAATTATGAATTGGAAAAGATGCTCCGAATCGGGTAAAGGGGAGTATCTAGCTCCCCCTCCCCACATCACCTAGCATGCGGGTCCGCACTAGCAGGCTGTCGGACTTTACGTCCGCCAGCACTTTTCAAATTGGCGTTCCTTTCAGTCACTCCAGC
>CAZIFK010000276.1:0-1929 GCA_964538995.1 uncultured bacterium | reverse complement strand
GGAGTATAACCCCTTCTAACACTATCAATTATGCGACCTCGGGTCGCAACTAACGAACAAGCTAAGGGGCGCGGCGGCTTAATGCCGCGTCCCTCTTGAGCGCCTTGTTAGCCCTTTTTTTTGCTCTAAGCTGTATCATTGGCCTGTATCGTTTATCATCCTTTGATAGTACAATGTCACCAATTGGTATGGTTATATATTGATCTGTTGACAGTATTTTAACCGTTACATAGAATTCAGTTAAGTCTTCTATTCGACACTCTGCACGTTCTCTATGGGAACTACCTACTGGCCTTGGATTATTAATTCTTCTACCAATAGCCTGTATCGTCCACACAACATCTTTTGATTTCAAAATTTCATCATGTATAGAATTCCGTTGTGACGTCGGCGTAGGTTTAAAGCCGAGCACCTCATCACGCCAAGAACGGATAGCACCACTAATATCTTCCTCAGTAGACCATGCAGGATTTGTCAAATCTTTTGAAAAAAGGAAACTATTAATTGCTCCTCGATCAAATATTCCACGAATAATACCAATATGATGTATCACAAGAAGCGGTAATTGTTTTGAATAAGCTAATCCCGCTTCTATATGATTCCATTCTGTGGGTAATACAATAGTTTCCTCAAGGTTTTTGCCCTTTATTGAACCAGAATTTATAGATATTTGCGGGTATCCAAGAATGACTGCCCCTTTGCACTGGCTCATAATTTCTATTACTCCATCAAGTGGAGCTTTTGTCGGATAATCAGTCGTTCCTAATGTGCGGGGCTGAAATCCTAAATCTTTTAATCGAGTTAGAAAAGTTTCAAGACCTTTTCTATAAGATTCATCGACCCAATTGGGGCGGCTAATAAAAATATTCATTAATCGTTCCTTATATAATTCTGCGGCTAACGACTTGAGCTAACTGGATTTTTAAAAAGTGGCTGTAGCGACAGCGGAAGCCAGCTTTTAAAAATCCAGTTAAGCGATTTGTTAGCTCTTTTTTAAATCTGATATATACAATACTTTTTTCTTTTCTATCTCCCACTCTTCAAAATCTATTCCCCACCGTTTTTCCATAAAAGTAAGCATTTCTTCACCTCTTTTAATAATTTCCGTTGCTGTCCAGGTGCTGCTGTTAGAAACATTTATTTCACTATATGACCCATTGAAAAACCCCGAGTCATTACCATTTTTGTTTTTATGCTTAACTTTATATGAGAAACAAAAGTTTTGTAATTCCGAGTTCTTTGATTGCGCCAACAATAATAAATTACCAAGATTATGGAGTAATATCTCTTTACCCTTTTTATTGTAGGGGTCAAGAGCATTATCCCAGCAACTATCTTTAGGTGATTGAGGATAAATATGCTCAATCGTATTTTCTTTCTTCCTTTTATCGTAGTCTTCCCAACTGATTTTTATATTACCACTCGCATTATCTTTTAGAAATAACTCATACTCATATAAAAAATATCGAATTCCTGTCCATGAATAAAACCCGTAATTTTTCTTATAAAGATCTGTTACATGTATAACAAATTTCTCTAAATCAAGCTCGCCATAATAATCATCGTCATTCTCACCATCAATTGACCAGTCAATGTCACTCTTTAAAGTATCAATTGTTATTTCATCAAAGTAATACTTTTTTGCCTGTCTATAAAAATGACTATTTTTTGTGTTCGATTGTCTCTTTGTTACTTGGAATATAAGAAATGAAAATCTTTCGCAAGACTTAAGAATTTCAAATATTTTGTTATCACTTTTTTCTTTGTTTAGAACAGCCATAAGCAATGGAGGGAAAGCACCAAAACCAACTCTTGTTAATTTTTGAAAATATTCTTTTATATCTTCATTGTAATCTGAGAAAGAGGGGTTAAATATATGAGTGCGCCAAGCAAAGCTAATATAAGCAAGTTGGAAAATCCAGCACGTGT
>CAZIFK010000275.1:0-1950 GCA_964538995.1 uncultured bacterium | reverse complement strand
ATCTTGAAGAAGGCTATGGAAAAATTCAACAATTATTAGGATTAGCATGAACGTATATATTTTTGAAGATCAACGACCATTGGATCTTGAGCCCATCACTCTAACACGGCCGGCTTTTGAAATTCGCTGTGGGGCGTTTACATGTATTGAACGAATTAGTATTCATCTTCCGGATAGTAATATGCACCTAATTGTTCGTCCGGAATTGAAAGAAATGACACAGGAAACATTTCAGGAGAATAATGTTAATCCGGCGATTGTTGAAGATGGCCTCTGGTTGTTGGGCAATGTTCTGTGGAATAATGATCTGATCGATCTGATCGCAAATAATAAAAATTCCGCCTTTTATCATCAGTCAACATTTGTCGGCGCCTATTTTACGAAAGTTGAAGGTCAGGAATGGATGAAAAATGGAGGACCAACTGTTCAGGATTATGAATCAACAAAAGAAGAAAAAAATCTGGATTGTAAACCAATCCATTTCTTGTGGGAAGCTATTCAGGAAACCGGAAATCAGATAGAATCTGATGTGAAATTCTTCAATGATTATTCTAAACCCAAAACGGATGCGATATTGATAAATGGTGATCGAATTTTTGCTCACCCCTCAGTCATTATTGCTCCAGGTTCAGTGATTGATGCATCCAACGGCCCGGTGGTTTTAGATAAAAATACAGTGATTAAACCCATGACCTATTTAGAAGGGCCATTGTATTTAGGAGAAGGCAATATAGTCGAGCCGATGACTAAATTTATAGGTGCAAGTTCCATCGGTCCTGGATGCAGGTTGGGCGGAGAGATCAATAATGTTATTATTCAAGGGTGGAGTAATAAAGTTCACGAGGGTCATCTTGGGGATGCCTATTTAGGACAATGGGTCAATCTGGGTTCGGGTACGATAAATAGTAATCTGAAAAACAATTACAGTGATGTGCAGATAATGGTTAATGGAAAAGAGCGGAATACGGAGTCTAATCATATAGGTTGTTTTTTAGGTGATCATATGAAAACTGCAATCGGTACTGTATTGAATACAGGAACAGTCATCGGCCTTGGATGCAATATTGTTATGAGAGGATTTCCACCTAAAACGATAAAATCTTTTTCATGGTGCGTAAGTGACAAAATTAGTCGAATTCGATGGGAAGCGTTTCTTGAGACTGCGCGCATTGTTAAAAAACGGAGGGGTTTGGATTTATCACCTGCCGAAGAAAAATTACTAAAAAATATTTATAATTCAACATACGTAGATTAATTATGTCAGTCCAAGATCAGCACAGTTGATGCCATCCAAGTATAGTTGGCAATATAATGAAGGATTAATAAACGATGTTTGATTACGATTATATCATTATCGGTTCAGGATTTGGTGGATCTGTTTCCGCATTACGCCTATCAGAAAAAGGATATAAAGTACTGGTAATTGAAAAAGGGAAGTGGTGGAAAAGCAGTGATTTCCCAAAAACAATCTGGAATTTGAAAAAATGGATGTGGCTTCCGTTATTTAAATTTTTTGGTTTTTTTAAATTAACCTTTTACAAACATATTGGAATTTTATCCGGAGTAGGAGTAGGTGGTGGATCTCTAGTTTATGCCAATACACTGCCTGTACCAAAAAAGTCATTTTACGCGGCAAAAAGTTGGTCACATTTGGCAGATTGGGAGGATGAATTAAAAGAATATTATCCATTGGCTTTAAAAATGCTTGGTGCAGATCAGAATCCAAGGTTGGAACCGGGCGATATTGCATTAAAGGAATTGGCGGTGGATTTACAAAGAGAAGATGAATTCGAGCATACAAATGTGTCTGTATATTTTGGTAAGCAAGACGTGACTGTCCCTGATCCATATTTCAACGGCAAAGGGCCAGAAAGGTCAGGATGTAACTTTTGCGGTGGTTGTATGGTCGGCTGCAGATTTAATGCAAAAAATACATTGGATAAAAATTAT
>CAZIFK010000274.1:0-1958 GCA_964538995.1 uncultured bacterium | reverse complement strand
ACTTCTCTAAATATTGTTTCTCTTAACGAAATACGTTGATCTGATTGCAAATAAAATTTATCGGGTAAATGTTTAGCTACAAAATTCATCAATCTATCATATGCCTCTATGAGATTGCAACGAATGTTATCTCTATCGTCGTAACGATCTAAATTTTCTCTACGTAAAAGTGCATCAATTTTATAGTGAGGTATAGCGCTTTGAATGATTTCATCTTTTGCAAAAAGTAATAAGGCTGTCATAGTGAAACCTGTTTGACCAGTAGCAATATCTTTACGGTGCAAACCTGCGGTTTTAAAAAATTCTCCATCAGTTAATATGTTCCAAGGATGATTAGGACGATTTACTCTAATTATCCTGCGTGTAAGCTCAACAACACCCGGAACAAAATCACTTTCATCTAAAAATGGATATATCTTATTTTCGGAATAAAGTGTACTTTTTCTGTTATAAAGCTGCTTGATTTGTTCATCGCTTTTCAGTTCAAAATCGCCATCAGTACACCTGTCAAATATTTTTTGATTACATTTATGTACTTGAGACGAGGCAGGTATAAAAATGTATATGAGTTTCTTATTTTCATATTCAACAATTTTGGGTTCAATAAGAAAAGTTGGGAAAAGCTTTTGTGGATTATTACTTAAATTGGATATTTGTTTGCATAATTCTTCAATTCGATCCTGATTTACTCCAAGAACCTTTTTTGTATCGCTTACCCCAAGTAATAATTCGCCTCCTTCTCGATTCAAAAAAGCACTGATACTTTCAAACAATGTTTTTGGAAGTTCATTTTTAACTTTTTTATACTCAATTGAATTGCCTTCTCCCTGATTTAATAAATACTCTATTTTTTTACCGTTTACTCGCATATCTAAATGTGACATCTATTTATCATGAGTGGGACAACAAAGTAAAAAACTCAAGAAAACCTGGCCCTAGTTCACGATGGACTGTCATGCATGAACCGATAATGCGAAAACTTTCTTCTTTGTAGATTATCTTATTCATTTAATCTGTCCACTAAATTCTGTCCACGAAAAACACCCCAGTACTCCGCCGGTTGGCGGATACGGGGCAGGCAAATTAACCCTGTTAAATAGCATAGCCAAATCTTCGATTTATTTAACAGGGTTAACACCCTGTACAGTCCCCGATACAGTCGCTTCTCCTTACAGGGCAAGCGCAAGCTCCTTACAGGGCCGTGCCTACACTCCGTTTCGGCAGACAGGCAGGCCCTATAGAAATATTTTCGTACCTCAAATTTCACAGGACAAGCGAAGGGTTTAAGGCTGGTTAGGTGATTAGCTAATGGATTGAAATTTATCATCAGATGTATATTGGGAAAACTGGATTACTTATTTAATAATCTGATCTTTTGTGATATATCCACTTTTTAAAAAATGGGTCTTCACATTCATATTTACTACTGGATTTTAATACAACACCATTATTCAACATTCGGTCTAAACTACTTTGTACTGTGCTGGTAGAACGCACATTCGTAGTTAAAAGAAAATCTGCAGACGTAGGTTGTAATTTTGTTGTCGCTAAACCTATCAATACTTTTTTATCTGTATTATTTAATGAGTACCACAAACGCTCAAAATCTCTGTCATGATTCATTAAAATCATATTTACCGCACCATCTACAGGAGAGTCATTATTCAAATCCTTGTTCTGCAGTTCCCATACGTGCCAAGCTAATTGCTGTGTATAATATGGATGACTGTGCGTTGTTTCTAAAATAGCTGCTGCAATTTCCTCCACTTTTTGCTTATCTGTCCACAACGGAGATAATCCATTCGTGATGTATTCTCTGAAATCAGGTTCCCGAATTTTATCCAATACAAAAAGTGATCCAAAATGGTAAAATGGTGAACTATGTTTTTCAAAGATATCCCTCATCATGGATTCCTGACTCCCCAAAAAGACGTAATTGATATCTTGATGGTACTGCA
>CAZIFK010000273.1:0-1978 GCA_964538995.1 uncultured bacterium | reverse complement strand
TCACGTACAGGGGACTTTCACCCCTTTAGTTCACGCCCATGCCGGGCGTACACAATTACATTCAGCGGACAGTCAAAAGCGTCATGTGCAATCAAAAGAGAAATACCATGAATCATATAATGGATATATTGCCTAAGTTTAGAAATATTATTGAAAAACTAGAAGGTATTAAACAAGGTGTGGTTACCCAAAGTGGTGTCAGCTATACAAGCCAAGGTGCAAGAATGGTCGCTTTGGACTCTCTACAGATATCTATATCTTCTGTTGGAATGTGGATAAATACTGTAAACGCTTTAGCCAATTCACATACAGCAGGAGATTGCTTCAATGAGAAAGGCTTTCTAAAATCTGTTGGCAGCGGTTTAGATATAGAACAAACAGAGAAAGTAATGTTTGATTTTCTCAGGCTTGGTTTTATGACACTCGTTCATTTCAAGCTTGATAATTTATTCTACAACATTTTGAGACAGCTGAAGGCGTTACCTCAGAGGACAGGGTATTGGAATTTAACAGATCAAATTCTTGATCAATGTTCACTTTCAAAAACAGGAACAGAGAAAGAGTTATTAACTGCCCTTGCCAATCTTAGAAATTCCTTACATGGGAATGGAATTCATAAAACTAAATCATTGAGTATTCAAATAAATGGTATCTCATTCGATTTTATTCAAGGAAAACGCGTTGAGTGTGCATCCTGGAAGCACATTGTACTTCTACTTGATTCGAACGTAGATATATTACATAAAATTCTTTTATCTACTAAGGTTGCAAATATTAAAACTGAGATAAAAGATGACTTTGCATATGGAAATCAAGAAGCAATTACAGGCACATAACGCGGAGCTGAGCTATCGCTCCCTACCGCTGATTTATTCGGATGTGCGCTGAATAAATCCGCTGGTGCGAAAGTCCTCACGGACTTCAAGCTTCGCTTGAGCCCATTCCTACTTCGCTCAGCTCCGCATTAGGCTTCCAACCTACAATGAAAATTCAACAAAAGCAATGGGAGGTGATAAATTATGATAAGGTATCTATAGTATAAGGGTAGATAATCAAAATTGAAAAGGAGGAAAAAATGAAAAAGTTAATAGCATCATTAGCAATATGTTTTATGTTTGTGGGAATCGGAAGTAGCTTCGCAGAACCATCGCAATTACAAATGCATACATGGGAAGTAGTACCTGAGATATCGCATATTACATATGAGGAACCAGATGTGATGGAGGCGAAAGGTTTCATGTATGGAATAGCAGGTTCCTATGCTTATCACAATAACCTCATGTTAAAGGCAGAAGGTAGATTTAGTTATGGACAAGTAGACTATGATGGTCAGCTCAGTGATGGAACATCTTACACCATAGATGGTATAGATGATTATATGTTGGAGTTTAGAGGTTTAGGAGGTTATGATTTTCCTATATTAACAGCAACTATCCTTACACCTTATATAGGCTTTGGGTATAGATATCTAAATGATGATCCATCTTTTGATCCGGCTGGTTATGAGAGAGAATCAAATTATATCTATAGTCCAATAGGTGTAGAAATCATTACTCCTTTAGAGAATGGTTGGTCTGTTGGGGCAATATTAGAATACGACATTTTCTGGTGGGGAAAACAGATAAGTCATCTTAGCGATCTTGACCCTGGACTTAATGACACTGAAAATGACCAAGATAAAGGTTATGGTTGGAGGGGGTCTATAAAACTCCAGAAAAATGGCAAAGAGATAGATTTTGTAATAGAACCTTTTATACGATATTGGAATATCAAGAAGTCAAAAGATGCAGACATTACATATTACGGAACCTATATTGGATATGGATATGAACCAAAAAATAATTCTACAGAATTTGGTATTAAGTTTGCAGCAAAGTTTTAAAATAAACCTAAGCATCCATGACTTATCGAGTCACAAAAAAGAATGGCTCTTCAGGAAAATTCGTGGGTAAAGCAAAGGATGAAGGAAGAGGAAAGA
>CAZIFK010000272.1:0-1994 GCA_964538995.1 uncultured bacterium | reverse complement strand
CACCGGATATCGCCGTGTGCCCTGATTGCATTTCTGAATGTTTCGATCCAAAAGATAGACGTTACCTTTATCCATTCATCAATTGTACCAACTGCGGTCCCCGATATACAATTATCGAGAATATTCCATACGACCGTCCTTATACGTCCATGCGTCATTTTGAACTTTGCCCGGATTGTCAAAAAGAGTATGATGATCCAAGTAATAGACGCTTCCATGCACAACCAAACGCCTGCCCGGACTGTGGGCCCAAAGTCCAATTACATGATGCAAAAGGCTCTATCCTCACATCAGAAAATCCTATTAAAGAAACAGTCGAACTCATCAAAAATGGTAATATTGTGGCAATCAAGGGATTGGGGGGATATCATTTGGCAGTAGATGCTACAAATGAACAAGCTGTTATGGAACTTCGTAAACGGAAATTCCGAGAGGAAAAACCTTTGGCTGTCATGGTAAAATCTCTCGACATGACAAATGAATTTTGTATTATCAATCAAACAGAATCAGAAGCATTAATTTCAATCCAAAGTCCAATTGTTGTGCTTAAAAAAAGGAAGAGCATCTCCATTACAGAAGATGTCGCACCTCGTAACGATCGATTGGGTATTATGCTGCCATATACTCCCTTACATCATATATTATTTTACTATGACGCACCCCCTCTCGTCATGACCAGCGCAAACCTATCCGAAGAACCTATTTGCATTGACAACAAAGATGCATTTTCACGACTGGAAGGAATCGCTGATTTTTATCTGACCCATAACAGAGATATCTACGTTCGAAATGATGATTCCGTCTTAATACACCTCGATAAATCACTGCATCACATCCGACGGAGTCGCGGTTTTGCTCCAAGTCCGATATTCGTAAAATCAAAAGGACCTACCGTATTGGCTGTTGGCGGAGAATTAAAGAATACTGTTTGTTTGTTGAAAAATAACCAGGCATTTATTAGCCAGCACATCGGCGATCTCGAAAACCTGGAAGCATATTCCTTTTTTACCCACACAATCAACCACCTGCAGAGGATTTTTGAATCTGAACCCGAACTCATTGCCTATGACCTTCATCCGGAATATCTTTCCACAAAATGGGCAAAAAAACAGTCAGATATTCCCATATTTGGAGTTCAACACCATCATGCTCATTTGGCTTCCTGTATGGCCGAACATAAGTTGGAAGAACAGGTTATTGGTATAATCATGGACGGAACAGGTTACGGGACAGACGGATCAATCTGGGGCGGCGAAATACTGACGGGTGATTTTTCGGGTTTTCATCGATTTGCCAGTTTCGAACCGATGCCCCTCCCCGGCGGTGATGCTGCCATCAAATCTCCCTGGCGAACAGCTGTAGCTTATCTGCAAAAAACATTCGGTGAATTGCCGGATTTGTCATTTCTTAAAAACCTATCTACATCACCCATCGTGGAAATGGTAGAAAAAAATGTAAATTGCTATCAGACTTCAAGCTGTGGACGATTGTTCGATGCTATAGCAGCCATGTGTGGCGGATTACAAACCATTCGGTATGAAGGTCAGGCTGCAATCGAGTTTATGCAGGAGGCGAAAGGTTTGGATGTACAACCATTTGACTACCAGATTGAACTTAAGGATGATCACTGGCAAATGCTTGTATCACCTATTATTCAATCTGTTGTTCAGGGAATTCACAATGGTGAAGATATGCAAACCCTAAGCGGTCGTTTTCATAGAACTTTAATTAATCTTTTCACAGAAATAGTCAACACAGCGAATACTGAAACAGGCCTATCAAAGGTTGTAATCAGCGGTGGTGTTTTTCAAAATCATGTACTTTTCGAAGCTATCATTCCTAAATTGCAGAAAAATGGTTTTGAAGTATTTACCCAAAAACAGGTACCTATGAACGACGGGGGAATCTCTTTGGGACAAGCGTTAATTGCACGTCAACATTATAATTTAAACATAGGATAAAATATGTGTTTAGCCATACCCGGAAAAGTCATC
>CAZIFK010000271.1:0-1998 GCA_964538995.1 uncultured bacterium | reverse complement strand
ACCCCGTCCTGCGGACACCCCTCCAGAGGAGGGGATTTGGCTATAAGTCCAGCGGCGGCCGGATGGTTTGGAATGATGAACTGGGAAAGGAGATTCCGGAGGGGTGGCAGAATAAAAAATTAGGGCAATTCGCGAAAATTAGCGCTGGAGGAGACAAGCCAAAAACATTCTCGTCAAATAAAACAGATAAATACAATGTGCCAATTCTGTCTAACACCACAATTAACGAAGGGTTATATGGGTACACGACAAAACCAAAGGTGTTTGAGAAAAGCATCACTATTTCTGCAAGAGGAGCCATCATCGGCTATACTGTACTAAGAACAAAGCCCTTCTTCCCTATTATCAGATTGATTGTGGTTACACCGCGTAATAAATATCTGTTAAACTTCCTATATGAAAGCATTAAGAAATTCAGGTACAACAATGAGGCATCTGCACAAGGGCAATTGACTGTACCAGAGTTCTCAACATATCAAGTAATTGAACCTCATTGCCAAATCCTTAGAAAATTTCAAGAAATGAATGCAAAAATTACCGCCAGAACTGAAATGCAAAAAGAGCAAACCAAAAAGTTGGAAGTGCTTAAAGAACTGCTTCTTTCAATAAATGGCAAAAGGTTAATAATTAACAATTATGAAACAAGAAGAAATAACACTGCTAAAATATAAAGATATTCTTAAAAAATCAGAAAGACAAGAATGTCATTTATTGCTTGGAAATGGGTTTAATCAAGGACTTGGTATAGATACAAGCTATAAGTCCATATTTCAAAAAATGACCGAAAATGACCATGGAATATATAAAGATGCGCGGAAAATTATTGATGAAAGTAATTACGATTTAGAAAATTTCATTGGAAAACTATCTACTGATATTAAAAGCGAAAATACTTTTTTAAAAAAATATATCAATAATAAGGTCAAATATGACTTTATGAAAGCAACCCATGGAATAGTAAAAGATGAAATAAAGAATATATATGCAGAAAAGAATGAGGGTATATATATTCTTTTAAAAAATTTTAACAATTATTTCACTCTAAACTATGACTCATTTCTTTATCTTCTTCTTTTAAATTTCAAGCCAAGTGATACAAATGATGAAACAACTATTGCGATTCAACCCACATTAAAGTTTATAGAAGAAGACATGAATGATGTTCAGAATAATATTTATACAGAAATTAAAGAAGCAAGGCAAAATGGAACCTTAAATATAAATACAGGAGATGATTCAAATTCTGTATCTAAGTCAATGAGTGAATTAACGAAAACTCATTTTGTGACTGAAATTAAAGCTTATTCTAAAAGTCAAAATGAGAGTTGGAAATCTTCAGATATTGAAAGAGTTGTAAAGTCTATTTTAGAAGAAGAGAAAAAATATAAACTGCTCGAAAAAGTAGACGATGGAAGTCAATTAAGTTTATTTGGTGATACTAAAGAATTTATTTTTAATGCTAAAAAAGAAACTCAGAATTTATTTTTTCTCCATGGTGCATTTCATATTTATCGAGACGGGAAAAAAGAAAAGAAAATTACGCAATCATCTGATAAAGCACTTTATGACCGGCTCGAAGAAATAATAAATAGTGAAGAAAGAGATATTATCTGTATTGTTCAGGCTGAAAATAAAATTGATGAGATAAATAAAAGTGAATATTTAAAAAAATCTTACAATAAATTAGCTGAACTTTCAGGGTCAATGGTTATTATCGGCTGTTCATTGTCGGATAATGACAGTCATATTTATAAACAAATTAATAGCTCTGAAGTGAATACAATTTATATCTCCAGTAAGGACACAAGTAAGAAAATGGATTATAAAAAAGCTACAAAATATTTCAAAGACAAAAAAATAGTTCTTTTTGATAGAGAAACAATCTCCTATGAATTACAATCTATTGATGATTGTAACTTTAATGGGGGCTCACAGTGAAAAATAACTCCCAAATCCTTATCTACCAATCACCCACAGGCGATATCAAAATAGATGTCC
>CAZIFK010000270.1:0-2008 GCA_964538995.1 uncultured bacterium | reverse complement strand
AGCCCGGTGATAAGGTCACCATTTCCGGACCATACGGTGAATTTTTTATCAAAGACACTGATCGTGAAATGGTGTATATCGGCGGCGGGGCAGGAATGGCTCCCATGCGTTCTCATTTATACCATCTTTTTAACACATTAAAGACAGGTAGAAAAGTATCCTTCTGGTATGGCGCCCGGAGCCTACGGGAAATGTTTTATGATGATGAGTTCAAAAATATTGCGGATGCATTTCCTAATTTCAATTATAACGTCGCATTATCCGAACCACTCCCGGAAGATAATTGGGAGGGCCAAACAGGTTTTATTCATCAGGTTTTGCATGATATATATCTGAAAGATCACGAAGATCCTACTGAAATTGAATATTATATGTGTGGACCCCCACCCATGATTGCGGCTGTAGATAATATGCTTTATGAACTCGGTGTCGAAAAAGATATGATAGCGTATGACAGTTTTGGTTAATAATATGATTAAAAATAAATTGATTAAAGCCCGACTTGTGTTGGGCTTTTTAATCTTATTTGGGCTCATCGGATGTTCCCGTTCCCCGAAAGAGATTACCCTGCTTGGCAAAACCATGGGGACGACCTATTCAATAAAGATTGTTTCAGAGGTAAAAATTGATGAAAAAATAATTCAGCATGACATCGATTCTATTTTAGTAAATATAAATAGCCAAATGTCAACTTACATACCCGGTAGTGAAATCAATCAATTTAATGAATATCAAGGAACTGCTCCGTTTCTGGTCTCCAAGGAATTTTATCAAGTTGTGGATCGTGCGTTCCATTGGACGCATCTAACAAATGGCGCGTTTGATATAACCATCATGCCGTTATCCACAGCTTGGGGTTTTGGTCCAAAAAGAGTTTCTTCATCTCCCTCTGATCTTGATATAAAATCAGCGCTGAGAAGTTCAGGATACGAACAATTAATACTGCATTTATCAGGTTTTCAAAAATTAAATCCGAATGTTCAGTTGGATGTTAATGCCATTGCAAAAGGATTTGGAGTCGACGTTATAGCATCATATTTGAATCGTGTAAATATTTCAAATTATATGATTGAAATCGGAGGAGAAGTCTACTGCAGTGGTATTAATCGAAAAGGAGAGATTTGGAATATTGGTATTCAATCACCGAATAATGTCAATCAGGGGTTTTTAGGTATTGTGAATCTGGATAATCAAGCAATAGCAACATCAGGTGGTTATAGAAATTTCTATATGTTGGGGGAGAAGATGATTTCTCATGTCATAGATCCACGCAGCGGTGAAACAGTTACAGATGTTTCTTCAGTATCTGTCATCGGCGAAAATTGTATGGATGCTGATGCATTAGCGACAGCGCTCATGGTGATGGGGGAGGAAGATGGAATAAAACTGATCGAATCGTTAAATGGAACGGAAGCATTGATGGTAATTCGGAATGACGACGGCTCACTTGAAGAATTTATGAGCTCAGGGTTTAAATTAATAACTAGTCAGGATTAACATCCTGGGATTCACATTTTTCAGTGTCACCGCCACAAGTCGGGCAGGACATTTCAACACCGCCAATGACAATTTTCCCACCCTGACCACCACAGGACCCTTTAAGAGGTTTATTGTTAAAAATGACCCCGACAGCCATTGCTAATAACGCAAGAGCGATAACTCCAATACTAATAATAATTTCCATGCATAAAATTACGCTATTTGATCAATTGAGTTCCAACCCATTCACTTTTACTTCAATAAATAATCGTAGACGTGTTAAACTCCCGTCTATTATATTAACCGTATTAAACTTTTGAATTAAGACGAAAAATGAAAATATCATCCTATAAAATCATTAAAATACTTATCTTTTTAAGTGGATTATTTGCCACAGCATTTGGATCTGAGAGTACGCTCCATGGTACCCCCCATCTTGATGGAAGCACTTTGTCTATTTTTTGGGTTATTCCGTTTGTCGGCATACTGCTTTCCATAGCACTTTTCCCATTAATTGCACCCCAATTCT
>CAZIFK010000269.1:0-2009 GCA_964538995.1 uncultured bacterium | reverse complement strand
GATGGAAATTGACTGTAAAATCCATGTGTTAGAATTTTCAAAACGATGGTTGATTGGAGCAACGCCTTAACCTCACGTATATACAAGAGATTTTACATACCTGTATATCGAATAATCATGTGTTGAGTACCTTTTTGCCGGAATTTTTGAATGTATGAATTTGGCAATAATAAAACACGAAAACAGTCAAATTATATTGCCATATCTCGTTGTATATATTATATTTAATCTGATTACTTGTTGAAAATAATATAGCATTAAGCTTAATCCAAACATACGAGAAAACTAATGAGACAATCATTCAACCCCCAACTCCAGTTTAACCAGGTACCTATCGAAAATATTCGCATTGATATTAAATCTCGTGATGATATTCCGCAGTTACTTTTGGGACTACAACATATTTACATCCACAAAAAGATATTTTCCCAAGTGCTGGATATTCTTGAAAAATATATCTCACCTGATAAAGATCACAGGAATGGGCGACCAGGGATGGATTTATGGAAAATTCTCGTTCTTGGAGTTTTGCGATTAAATCTTAACTGTGATTACGATCGTCTTCTTGAAATGGTTAACAATCATAAAACAATCAGACAAATGCTCGGTCATGGAATGAAGGATAAGGACCACGAATATAAGCTGCAAACATTAAAGGATAATGTTCAATTACTTACGCCAGAATTATTAGATGAAATAAATCAACTTGTTGTTCATGAAGGGCATAATTTAGTAAAAAAAAACGGAGAAGAGCTAAAAGGCCGCTGTGATTCTTTTGTAGTTGAGACTAATGTTCATTATCCAACAGATATCAATTTACTCTTCGATGCAATACGCAAGGTTATCACATTAACAGCGGTTCTTTGTTCTATTCTCGGGGTTTTCGGTTGGCGCCAAAGCAGCAGCAATTTACGTAAGATAAAGAAATCATTTACATTAGCCAGAAAACTAAAAAAGTCTACTTCAAAGAATTCTGATGTAAGAGAGAAACGCGAAGAAGAAATAAAGGCAGCTCACCAAACATACATTGATGAGGTAATAATTTATTTGAAAAGAGTTACCGAGTCAATTGGTGAGATAAAAGGTGGTGGAATTGAAATACTGAAAAAAGTAGCTGAAATACAAATGTATATGGATCATGCCTACCGCCAAATTGATCAGATTAGTCGTCGAGTGATTAATGGCGAAAAAATTCCCCATAACGAAAAGGTATTTTCTCTATTTGAAGAACATACCGAATGGATCAGCAAGGGAAAAGCAGGAGTACCAGTAGAACTTGGTTTGAAAGTGTGTATTCTTGAAGATCAATTCGGATTTATTTTGCATTACCAGGTAATGCAAGATCAAACAGACGACCAAATCGCTTTTTCAATGGTGAAAGAGTCACAAGATAAATTTGAATCGTTAACAACGTGTAGTTTTGACAAGGGTTTTCATAGCCCGGCAAATCAGGAAGAGTTACGCAAAAATCTGGATTTCGTTGTACTCCCTAAAAAAGGTAAGTTATCCGTTGAAGATAAAAAACACCAGTATTCTGAAGAGTTTATTGGTTTACGTCACAAACATTCTGCAGTAGAATCTGGAATTAATGCTTTAGAAGTCCATGGATTAGACCGTTGTCCTGATCGTGGATTAGAAAGTTTTAACCGATATGTCGCTTTAGCTGTTTTAGGCAGGAACTTTCAAAAACTTGGTGCCGTGGTGTTACAAAATATGCGCGATGACAAAAGTAAGTTAAAAAAAGCAGCCTAATTGTAGGGAGTTATCGCTAAACTGCGCTGGATAGTTGTGTTCAAAAACCAACGATAACGAGCAAAAGCACAATATTCAGCAAGGAAGGTCGCTGGAGCCAAACACAAATTAACCATTTGCTTAAATAGCAAAGACTTCTTCGACTAAAAAAGCACTTTTCGTTCTGGCACTAACTACGAGCTGAAGCATTAAGTATTGTTGCTGTGCTGACTGATGTTCCGTACAGGTCGGACACCATCTTACTTAAGCGATCAGCT
>CAZIFK010000268.1:0-2011 GCA_964538995.1 uncultured bacterium | reverse complement strand
GATAATACATGGCTGACGCAGATCCCAATCCGTCCCCGTCAGGATTTTCGTGCGATGTTAGCAATATGCGTTCAGACGCACTAATGATTTCATTTACGTTCTTCCAGTCCATGATTATTTCATTTTTTTCAAGTTAAGAATTTAGCCGATTTCAGGCTAATAAAGCACGTAGGAAAGCTTTATTCATGCTTCCATTGTTTTTCGTCAACACCCTCTTCGCGCTGAAGTTTCCTGGCTAATACGAAAAATACATCAGACAATCTATTGAAATACATTATGCAGTGATCTGATACAGGTTCTGATCGGTGCAGTTGGATCAGTTTCCTTTCTGCTCTGCGGGCAGATGTCCGTGCTAAATGTATTCTGGAAGAAGCTTCAGTTCCACCCGGTAAAATAAATTCTTTTAATGGCGGCAGATCCTCATTCCATTCCAAAACCCTGCTTTCCAGTTCCACAGTTCGATTGACATCCACAGCCATTATTTCTTTTTCTGGAAGGGATAATTCACCCCCTATGTTAAACAAGTCCTGTTGGATGCTTTCCAGAAACGAAATGATGGATTCGTCATTTACAGCTGTTTTCCCAAATCCAATGAATGAATTCAATTCATCAATCGCCCCAAGACATTGAATGCGAACATCATCTTTTCGCACTCTGCTGCCATCACCCAAACCCGTTTCACCCCGGTCACCTGTTCGAGTTGTTACTTTAGAAATTCTCATACAAAGAAAATATAGGTTATCAAGATGTAAAGGGGAAACAAAATCGGTAGTGAGTATTTAACAAAATATCCAAAGAAACTGGGCATTTCAACTCCGGAAGATTCGGCGATAGACTTAACCATAAAATTCGGAGCGTTACCAATATAGGTATTGGCTCCCATAAAAACAGCTCCGGCAGAAATCGCCAGTAATGTGTCATGTTGAGCCGTCATCAATGAAATGGGGTCTCCTCCGGCAGTGTTAAAAAATACCAGATATGTTGGTGCATTATCAAGAAAACTGGATAATATTCCCGTCAGCCAGAAATACATGTAGTTGACTGGTTCTCCATCGCTGGAAACCGATTCAATGACCGATGACAATGCTCCGTGCGTACCTGCTTTCAATATAGCGATCGCAGGGATAATGGTGACAAATATAGCTGCAAAAAGCTTGGCGACTTCAACAATTGGGAACCAAGTATACTCATTGGCTTCACGAATAGTCGGCGATGTCATTTTCCAGCTGATAACTGCCAGGCATATTAAAAGGAAATCCCTGGCCAAATTCTGCAATTCCACATCAACATAAAACACTTTGAAATGAATACCCGGATGCCAAAATCCACTCAATAATACGGATGCAATAACACCCAATAATAATAGAAGATTAAATTTCCCTTCTAGCCCAATTTTATGGTTTTCTTTCGGGACAGAAATAGGATATTCTTGATTATAAAAATAGCTATCCAAAACAAAATATATTCCTAGTAGGCATATTACCATGACCATCATTGGTTTAAACATAGCAATTGTTGTCCAGAAAAATGATACACCTTTTAAAAAGCCTAAAAATAATGGCGGATCACCAAGGGGGGTTAATGAACCTCCTATATTTGCAACGAGAAAAATAAAGAAAACAATTGTATGTACTTTATGTTCACGATCTGCATTAGCACGAATTAATGGACGAATTAATAACATAGCAGCACCGGTCGTTCCCATCCAACTGGCAAATACAGTACCGATAAGAATTATCAATAGATTGGTGATCGGTTTTCCCACCAGCGAACCGGTTAAACGAACACCTCCGGAAATCGTAAAAAGAGCTAATAATAAAATAATAAAGGGAATGTATTCTAATAAGGACACATGAACTAATTCATAAATGGTTATAGTAATGCCTTCTTTTATCAGAAACGGAATGATAAAGACAGCTGCCCAGAATAATGACACTTTTCCAAAATGATGATGCCAGAATTGGGGTGCAATTAATGGGAAAAGTGCTATGGAAAGCAGTATGCCGACAAA
>CAZIFK010000267.1:0-2018 GCA_964538995.1 uncultured bacterium | reverse complement strand
CCGGATACGAATTGCCCAGCGTTATTGGAATCCTTATATATCAGAGGTCGCGGAAGAAGTAAGACAAGACGGTAGTCAGGAAATCATTTTATTGCCATTATATCCTCATTATTCCACTACGACGACATTGTCCATCGTTAATGAATGGAAACGGGTTGCCACGGATCTGCCTGAACCGCAAATTATTGAGCGGTTTTATTCCGAACCGTTATATATCGATGCCTGTTTGGAACAGATCAAGAAAACACTGACGGAATTTTCTACTCAGCCACATATCTTGTTTTCAGCCCACTCAATCCCTATCCAACGGGTTGTTGAAGGCGATCCCTACGAGAAGGAAATTATTGATAACATGGAGCTCATCATGGATCAGTTTGATCGGGATTATTCTTATTCGTTGTGTTATCAAAGCAAGGTGGGGCCAATAAAATGGTTGGAACCAACGGTAGAAGCTGAAATTGACCGACTTGTCTCAGATGGAATTGATCATGTTCTGGTTTTTCCCATTAGTTTTGTATCTGAACACCTGGAAACCCTGTATGAACTGGACATCCAGAAACGCGACTATGCCATTACGCATGGCATCCGTGAGTATCGCCGTGCATCAACTGTTCAGGATAGTGATTTGTTTATCCAAGCTCTGACTAAAGTTATTTTGGAGAAAACCTCATGAACCAATCGATGGTCATTATAGGAGGCGGGATTGCCGGACTAACAGCCGCTTTCCGTTTAAAAGAAGCTGGAATAAAGGTTACACTTTTGGAGAAAAATGACCGGTTAGGTGGTGCATTGTATTCTCATCAAAAAGATGGATACTTGGCTGAAATAGGACCCAATTCCATCCTGGAAACGTCTCCCTTAGTCACTAAATTGATTCAAGATATTGGCTTGGAAGAGGATAAAGTCTATGCCAAAGAATCTTCAAAGATTCGGTACATTGTACGAGATAAAAAACCGGTACCATTACCGTCATCTCCTCTAGCTTTTGTCACATCCCCACTATTTAGTATTTTGGCCAAATTACGGCTAATAAAAGAACCTTTTATCAATGCCTGGGATAACCAATATGAGGAATCCTTATCGCAATTCGTCATTCGTCGTTTGGGTCAGGAATTCCTGGACTATGCAATCAACCCATTTGTTGCGGGAGTATACGCTGGTGATCCGGATACACTTAGCGTAAAGCATGGATTTCCTAAGTTGTATAATTTAGAACAAAAATACGGAGGACTAATCAAAGGCCAGATTAAGGGTGCTAAAGAACGCAAGAAAAGTCAGGAAGTAGCAAAACAGTCCGCTCGTATGTTTTCGTTTCGCCAGGGATTAAAAATGATTCCCGATAAGATGAATGACTTGCTTGGATCGGATGTTCAAACAAATACCAGGGTAAAAGCCATGGCTAAAAAGGTAGGAATCTGGGAAGTACATACGATTAATTCAGATGGCGAAGAACAAGTTATCCCTGCCGATGGTGTCCTTTATACCGGTCGTATTACAGATTTACAGAACATAGAAATTGAGGGTAGAATTCCTGATAAAGTAACCGAAATGCAAAATATTTATCATCCACCTGTATCTGTTATGGTACTCGGATTTCATCGGGATCAGGTTCAACATCCGTTGGACGGATTTGGAATTTTAATCCCTAAAGTAGAAGAATTTCAGATACTTGGAGTTCTGTTTTCAAGCACGATGTTTGAGCATCGCGCACCAAAGGACCACGTAACATTGACGGTATTTGTCGGGGGAACCCGTCAACCGGAGAATGCTCAAAAATCAACTGAGGATATCCTTGCTTTAGCTCTCAAGGATTTACATACTATTGTTGGTGTAAGTGGTCAACCTACCTTTGTTCATCATACGTATTGGAAACAAGCAATTCCACAATACAATGTGGGATATGGTAAATATAAAGACAGTCTCAATCATTTAGAAATAACGTATCCGGGGTTGTATTTTGCAGGAAATTATCGAAGCGGAATTTCTGTGGCAGACACCATTGTCAACAGTGAGGAAGT
>CAZIFK010000266.1:0-2110 GCA_964538995.1 uncultured bacterium | reverse complement strand
TCGCACGAAAATCCTGACGGGGACGGATTGGGATCTGCGTCAGCCATGTATTATCATTTACGCGAACAGGGGAAAGATTGTAAAATTATCAATTGTTCTGATTTCCCGGAAGAATATGAATTTTTAAACATTGGACAAATTTTTGAATTGTACAATTCAGATAAACATGATGAATGGATGCAAAAATGTGATTTAGCAATCATTTTTGATGTTGGAGATTTTAAACGATTACGTAAGATTAAAAATGTCATTGAGAAATATAATATTGACACAATGAATATTGACCACCATCCACATCCGAAAAATCATCCGTTTACCTATAATATAGTCGATATTAACGCCGCCGCTACCGGTTCGATGATTTTTGAATATTTCAAACAATATAGAAGTAGACCTTTAACGAAAATCATTTGTGAAGGTATTTACACCGCTGTCATGACCGATACCGGTTCATTTCGCTACTCTAATACGGATGAAACATGCCATGAAATTGCTATAGTCTGTTTGAATGCCGGTGTGGATACGAGTAAGATTTATCAGAATATCTATGAATCCAAACCTCGGAGCAGTGTGCAATTACTGGCGAGGATCATAGATAACATAACATATGAAAACGGTGGGGAATTTGCTTGGTTTTCGATAGATAAAAAAATGCTCGACACCGCTGGCGCAACGAAAGCAGATGTGGATGGTTTTACAGATTTTGTCAGAGCAATTAAAGGGGTGGAGGTAGCTGTTATGATCTTTGAAAATAGCAATAATACATGCCGTATTAACTTCCGATCTAAAGGGAAATATATCATAAATGATTCTGCGAAAGACATGGGTGGGGGTGGGCACAAATTTGCTGCCGGAGCGGTTGTTCAAGGAAATAAAGAAACAATTATACCTCAAGTTGTTATAGCAGTAAAAGCATCATTAAAAAGGCAATCCGTCTAAAATGAAAATCATTATTGCCAAAGATGCCGGTTATTGTTTTGGTGTTCGCGATGCTGTGAATTTGGCTTATGCTACTGCAAAAGAACATGGCGATGTATATATGCTTGGCCATATCGTTCATAATGAGAATGTGGTTAAAAACCTTCATAAAGCCGGTGCAAAAGTAGTGAGGAAATTGAAAGATATTCCTGACGAAAAGCAAATTTTGTTCCGTGCCCATGGCACAGCAGCGAGTGTCTGGGATAGGGCTCACCAAAAAGAAATGAAGATTATTGATGCAACGTGTCCTTTGGTGAAGGACATTCACGATGAAGTCAGAACGCTTGAAAAAGAGGGGAGAAATATTATTATTATCGGGGATCATGGACACGATGAGGTCATAGGTATTGCCAGTCAAGTAGAAAACCCTGTTATTATTGCAAATCCGGATGAGGCAATGCAATTAAGAAAAATGAAAAAAGCCGGAGTTGTCAGCCAATCAACACAAACCATTGAAAATGTTCAGAAAATTGTTAATATTCTTATGACAAAAGTGTTCGATTTGCGTTTTGTTAATACAATCTGTTTTCCGACGAAACGAAATCAACAACAGTTAAAAGATTTATCTGAAAAATGCAACATAATGATTGTCATCGGTTCGTTCACTAGCGCAAATTCTATGCGTTTGACCCAACTGGCCAAAGAACGAAATGAACGATCTTACCAAGTAACATGTGCGGATGATTTAGATAGAGAATGGTTTAACGATACTGATGTTGTGGGTATTTCAGCTGGCGCATCCACTCCAGATAATATTATTGAGGAAGTAACAAGACGTATTAAAAGTTTTGCAAAAACTTTTGAGGAGGAATTGGTTTATGAGTAAAGGACAATTTGAAGTAAAAATTGGATTAGCAGAAATGCTAAAGGGAGGCGTCATTATGGACGTCATGAACCCGGAGCAAGCACGCATTGCTGAAGATGCAGGCGCAGTAGCTGTAATGGCATTGGAACGTATTCCTGCATTGATTCGTGAAGAAGGTGGCATTTCCCGCATGAGTGATCCAAAAATGATTAAAGATATTCAAAAAGAAGTCTCCATTCCTGTGATGGCTAAAGTGCGTATCGGGCATTTTGCTGAAGCGCAGATATTAGAAGCTTTAGAAGTGGATTTCATTGATGAGAGTGAAGT
>CAZIFK010000265.1:0-2111 GCA_964538995.1 uncultured bacterium | reverse complement strand
CATCATTTATTACCTGAATTTACAGCAATGGAAAATGTCTTAATGCCCAGTTTGATCGCCGGAGATGAAAAAGATGTGATGGAACGAGCAAACGAATTATTTGAATATGTTGGGATGATCGACAGAAAAGACCATTATCCAACACAACTTTCCGGAGGTGAAAGACTCAGAGTAGCTGTATTAAGAGCGATCATTCGAAAACCAAATGTCGTTCTGGCCGATGAGCCCACAGGGAATTTAGATGTTGGTAATGCAGACAAACTATTAAGTTTATTCAAAAAGATTAATGAAGATTTTGATCAAGCATTTGTGATTACAACGCATAACCCAAGCGTGGCAAAAATAGGTAATCGAAGATATATTTTAGAAAATGAAACATTATCGCTGACAGATAGTATTTGAAAGCGAACAATCCCTTCTTAATTTAGGCCAAAGATGAAAGAGAACTTTTCCAAGCGAGTACAATTAATCATGAAAAATGCCAAGGAGGAGGCCGTCCGCCTTGGTCATAGTTATGTAGGTTCTGAGCACCTTTTGCTGGGATTGATTCGTTTGGGTTCAGGTTTGAGCCTAAAGATTATGGATATTTATGATTGTGAGATCGAGGATATCCGAACGATGATAGAAGACATGATTAAGTCGTCAGGCGGCACCATGACCCTTGGTCATCTTCCGCTAACGCGGCGGGCTGAACGTATTTTGCGCAATGCGTATAATGAAGCTGCTGCATTGGGTGCATCTGTAGCTGATGACGAGCATTTACTTTTGGCCATGCTCAAAGAAACGGAAGGAATTGCGCTTGAGGTATTGAATTCCTATAACCTTGACTTTGACGGAGTTATGGAATTATTGAACGATGATTCAGATGATTCAGATGATGACGATGAAGACGAAATGGATATTAATATACCCATGATTCAAAAAGAACTCAGCAAGAAAAAATCAAAAACACCCGCTTTGGATCATTTTTCACGTGATATAACTGATTTGGCAAGAAAGGCCAAATTGGACCCTGTTATTGGTCGCCAAGAGGAGATTGACCGTGTTGCTCAAATATTATCTCGTAGAAAAAAAAATAATCCTGTTTTAATCGGTGAGCCAGGTGTAGGTAAAACGGCGATCATTGAAGGGCTGGCACAGCGCATTATAGAAAAATCTGTACCCAGATTATTACATAATAAACGGATTTTATCTTTGGATCTTGCCTCTATTGTTGCCGGAACAAAATACAGAGGACAGTTTGAAGAGCGGATGAAAACGATTATGGTAGAAATGGAAAAAACGGACGACCTAATTCTATTTATTGATGAACTACATACGATTGTTGGTGCAGGAGGAGCATCCGGTTCATTGGATGCAGCGAATATGTTTAAGCCGGCATTGGCACGGGGAGATATTCATTGTATCGGTGCCACTACATTGGATGAATTTCGTAAACACATAGAAAAAGATGGTGCATTAGAAAGACGGTTTCAAAAGATCACTGTCAATCCTCCCAGCCAGGAAGAAACAATACAGATTTTAAACGGACTGAAAACGGCATACGAAAAACATCACAATGTGCGTTATAATGATAATGCCATTCGTGCTTGCGTCTATTTATCCGACCGTTATATCACGGAAAAATATTTACCCGATAAAGCAATCGATATTATGGATGAAGCCGGGTCCAGAGCACACTTACATAATATAATTGTACCGCAAAAAATTATAGACCTTGAGAAGGAAATAGATAGAATACAAGTTCGCAAGGAAGAAGTTGTTTCAGAACAAAAATTTGAACAAGCAGCACATTTCAGGGATAAAGAACAAAAATTGTTGAAACAATTATCCATCGTCCAACAGGAATGGCAGGAAGAAGAGCAATCCAGTCCTGAAATCATTACAGAAGATACCATTGCTGATGTTGTCTCTTTAGTATCAGGCATTCCGATCAATAAAGTAGCAGAATCTGAATCGAAAAAACTTCTAAAAATGAAAGAAAATTTGCAGGAATATATTATTGGTCAAAGTCAGGCTATTGAAAGTATTTCAAAATCAATTCAGCGAGCTCGGGCAGGTTTAAAAAATCCAAAACGACCGATTGGTGTATTTTTATTTTTAGGACCAAC
>CAZIFK010000264.1:0-2142 GCA_964538995.1 uncultured bacterium | reverse complement strand
TTAGTAGAGTGTATGTTTTAAAGTCGGTAATAATGTTGCGATTTAATTCTACCTGATCACCGCATTTTATATAAGAAAGGTTTTGATCATAGCCCTCAGTGTCTAAATTTTCTTGGACAAGATTAGAGTTTAAATTAAACTCAAAAAGAAAAGAGAGATTCAAGAAATGGAAATAGAGAACCAGACCCAAGAAACAGAAGTAAAACAGCCAAAACCAAGACGACGGCTCACCAAAGAATACAAATTGAGGATTTTACAGGAATATGACAGTGCTATCCGGAGTGGGGAAAAAGGAGAGATCCTTCGCAGGGAAGGGCTATACTCTTCAATGCTAACTGCTTGGAGGAGAAGATTGTTATCATTGAATGGTGATTCGGTGCAAAGACATGCTCTTGAAGTTGAGAATAGTCGATTGAAAAAAGAGCTGGATTTGGCAAAGAAGGTAATTGATGTCCAAAAAAAAATCTTAGACATTTCCGCACTAAGTACAGATATGAAGTAAAATCAGTATATATGTCCTCCATCCAAATCTTAAATGCCTCAATGGAAACAGAGCAAAGCTGTTATTTTCTGGGCCTATCCCGATCGACTTATTACAGTTGGACAAGTTTGAGGATATACAAGACTGAAAAGATAAGAAAGCCTTATACAGCTAATCACGTTATTTCCCAGTCAGCCCGTCAGGAGATATTATCTTTATTGATGACAGAAGAGTACATGGATAAGACTCCATATGAGATATTTTACCATGAGCTGGATAAGGGTAATTACTCTTGTTCTATCCGAACAATGTACCGGATATTAGATGAGAATCATTTGGTAAGAGAACGACGGAGAGGACATCGCCACTATCATTACAATAAACCGGAACTGCTGGCAGAAAAGCCTAATGATATCTGGTCATGGGATATTACCAAACTTAAAGGTCCACAGAAATGGCAGTTTTATTATCTGTATGTGTTGATGGATATATTTAGCCGATATGTTGTAGGATGGTTAATCGCTCAAGCGGAACGATCAGCTCTTGCAAAGGACCTGATAGAAACCAGTTGTGAACGTCAGAATATTACCAGGGAACAATTGACTATTCATTCCGATCGGGGAGCTCCTATGACCTCACTGACAGTCAATCAATTACTGGATAATTTGAGAGTGAGAAAGTCTCTAAGCCGACCACGGGTTAGCAACGACAATCCTTATTCAGAGAGTCAGTTTAAAACACTGAAGTATCGACCTGAGTTTCCGGAACGATTTGGCTCAATCCATGACGCCAGGGAATATTGCAGAGGATTTATTAAGTGGTATAATCAAGATCATTATCATTCCGGGTTGAATTATCTTACACCCTATTCTGTCCATTATGGTCAAGCGGATGTAGTAACCAACCATAGGCAACTGAGAATGAATGAGGCTTTTAAACGATACCCTGAAAGATTTAAAAATGGCAGACCAAAAATATCAGGTAGGCCGGAAAAAGTATGGATTAATAAACCTGAAAATGTTTAACTCTAATCGTGTCCAAAATATCTTGACACATAGCGATTGCCTCCGTGGATGGCTTAAAGGGCTTTCCTGATGCTATAGAGACTGTTTATCCCGATACTCATATTCAACTCTGTATTGTTCATATGGTCCGTCATTCCTTGAAGTATGTATCCTGGAAACAGCGGAAGGAAATGGCTACTGATTTAAAGACCATTTACCGTGCAAGCAATGCAGATGAGGCGAAAACCAACTTAGATGCTTTCGCAGAGAAATGGGATAAAACCCATCCCACAGTGAGTAAATCCTGGCGGAATAATTGGCAGAATCTGATCACATTTTTTGATTACCCCCAAGAAATCCGACGGGTAATCTATACAACCAATGCCATCGAATCTTTGAATATGACCCTAAGAAAAGTCACTAAAAACCGGGGGTCTTTTCCTAACGATGAAGCTGTCTTTAAGATATTATATTTAGCCTTAAGAAATGCAGCAAAAAAGTGGACGATGCCTATTCAAAATTGGAAAGGTGCTATGAATCATTTTTCAATTCTATTTGAAGATAGGATGATTTACAATGATTGAAAAATACCACTTACACAAAAATCAGGACACCCCCAATTTACCAAGAAGTAAGGGTAAAAAGTGGTGATATTGT
>CAZIFK010000263.1:1626-2174 GCA_964538995.1 uncultured bacterium | reverse complement strand
GCGTGACTATTGTGGTGGCTACTCTCTGGATCGTTCTGTGCATGATCACCGTAACGATAATATTCCATTTCATCCCGGCCTTTTTCCGCTTCAACCCAGATTAATTCCATAAAGGTGGTCAAACCTTCATTCAGCCAGATATTAGCCCAGTTTCGGGTCGTTAATAAATCACCGAACCACTGGTGTGCCAATTCATGGGAAACGAGACCGTCACTGCTAAAATTGGGGCGAGCTGTTTCCGGATGCATGGTTCTATCAGTCTGGTGTGAAAGTGTAATATTTTCCATACCTCCCCACATGAAATCTTCAACCAAAACTTGATCATATTTTTCATAGGGATAATCAAAGGCCAAAGCTTCATTAAAAACCTTTATCATTTGGGGGGTTTTACCGAATGAACGTAAAGCATCTGCCCGTGTATGTTCGGGATACACCCAGTAATTCACAGGTAAATCACCTGATTTATCCTCTACTTTATTATATTCACCTACGGCAAACGAAATTAAATAACTTACCATGGCATGATTTTCTTTCCATCATGCACGCCA
>CAZIFK010000263.1:0-1616 GCA_964538995.1 uncultured bacterium | reverse complement strand
AGTGGAAGGTGCGTGTTTCACCGTTGTCCAGGATATTCACGAGTTCACCGTTAGATACTGCCGTAAAAGGTTTATCTACCGTCAATATTGTTTCAAAGGTAGCTTTATCATTTGGATAATCATGCAGGGGGACCCAATGATGGTTATCCATTTGTTCTCCCTGTGTCCAGGCTTGTTCATGTTTATCAGGATAAACTGAGTCTGCGTGTACGAAATACAAACCCAATTTAGGATTTGAGTTGTATTCTATTGAGACAGAAATTGTATCAGTCAGACCATATGTCCGGTCTAAAGTAATCCATAATTTTCCATTGTACTGTTCAAAATCCAAAGCTTTTTTGTCAGCGAGATAAACTTTTAAAACTTCAGTATCATTACAATCCAGTGATATCACAGAAAAATCTGTATTAAAAGAGGTTAGGGTATGGGTTACGAGGCCTTTTACGGATTCATCCTGTACATTAATGGATAATTCGATTCTGCTGTGATGCATATCAAAGGTCCGGTCAGGAGTAGCATTGTAAGAATCTCCTGCAAAAGAAAGACCGGCGGATAAAATACATATTTTGAAAAATGGATTCACTTATGCCCCCTTTTTGTAGATACCCACGGGCAGAGCCCGTGGCACTTTTTAAAACAATTCAAGCTTCGCTTGACCTGAATCCTGATGCATTTGCCATCTCACATACGCCAATATCTGTTTCTCATTCAGTCCAACTGTGGATACAAAATATCCTGGGGACCAGACTACTGACTCATTCCAATACACCTTCTCCAACCATGAAAACTTTTCCCTCAATTTACTTGCCGTGTATTGCTTAATCTGACCAACTACCGCACTCACCCCATGCTTCGGCGGAATAATCATTATCATGTGGATATGATCAACCTGCATATTCAACTCGACGATTTCGCAGCCTGGCATTCCTCTCATTACCTTCGGGAAAAGTTTTCTCAAGTATCCCCGCATACCAGGATTCAGGATACGGCGGCGATATTTCGGAATCCATACTATATGATATTCCGCTCGATAAACTCCATGACCAGAAAAACGATTTTCCATGCCTTAAATTTAACATATCTCCGCCTTTACATTCACCCACGGGCATAGCCCGTGGAACTCTGCCCTGCGGGCTTTTTAGATTTAAAAAAAACTCCTCCAATGCCTGTAATTTTAGGTGTTTTATCGGTCATTTTTTTTACTTTCGAGTTAAGTTTTACGATGTAAAAAGTTGCCTTAATTTAGGTCAATAACAAGACAACGTTTCAGCTCTGCCGTGTTCTTACATAAAATTTTCTATCTTATTGCAGCTTAAATAACAGGACTTGGGTGCGTTATGAACTTTACCCACAACCTTGACTGAAAACTAATACTAATATAGGTAACTGATCCCAATTTTACAAACTGGGATGTAAAAATACTTTGAAATATCTATATAACAACTCTTTTTCATTCCACTAAAAAGAAAGCCATCAAGAATGTCAAATTGATGAAAATTACTTACCATTTCCCCATCTTTGACGGTGGATCTACCGATGATTGAAAACTGTTGGAATTGAAACCTAATGCAGAAAACTTCTCGCCGGGTGTTGATAACTATTTAATTATGTAGATT
>CAZIFK010000262.1:0-2183 GCA_964538995.1 uncultured bacterium | reverse complement strand
ATCACCCTCAAAATGAAAAAGTCTTATCGTGGCCAAAGCCCTTTCGATTTTTCTAGCGTGAGTTTATTCTAAAAACATCGTTGTTTTGGTTTTTCACAGCCGCGACTCCTTGAAGACAAAGGAGTTGCGGCTTTCTTTTTTTCTCAAAAACTGTATACACTAATTAATTCAGTAAAAAATAATTGTGAAAAATAAATATAACCACTTGTAAATAAAGCTATTTATGTCATAGTATATTTTGGGTCGTTGTATTTTGTATACACTAATTTCTAACTCAGGAGTCGAATGTGGCGTCAATTCAACCTAAAACGGTGAACGGCAGAAAGTATTGGCAGATTGTTCAGTCTCAAAGAGTGAATGGAAAACCGAGGCCGATTGTTCTTGAGCATCTCGGCACGGCGGATTCATTGTTGAAGAAACTCAAAGGATCTAAAAGAGGATCACTGACGGTCAAATCCTATTCTCATGGATTGGTTTCCGTTTTACTTGCCGTCGCGAAAAAATTGAATGTGGTCCAGTTGATTAATGATGAGGTGAAATCACAAAGACCCTATTTCGCCGAACAGCCGATTCGCAACAACCTGACGGTTGGAGCGACATTGCTCCTCGCCGCTATCGGCAGAGTATGCAAACCGACCAGCAAAGACGCATGGCGCGCTTGGGCGGAAAAAACATCCTTGTCATATTTACTCAGAATGGATTTCTCAAAACTTGACAGCCAGCATTTCTGGGACATGATGGATTCTCTGCCTGTGGATAAAATTGAGGATATTGAACTAAACCTGCTTGGAAACATAAAAGACGAATACTCTTTGGATTCGGACACCCTATTTTACGACACCACTAATTTCTACACCTACATAAACACCACGAACGTCAGACGCACTATCGCTCGACGAGGCAAAAACAAGCAGAAAAGAACGGATTTGCGGCAAATCGGGCTGGCGATGGTTGTGTCAAGGAAGGATTTGACTCCTATTTTTCACGAAACCTACCAGGGCAATAGAAATGATTCTCCCGTTTTCAGGACTCTGCTTATAAAAATAAAAAAACGCATGCGCGACCTTGGAATGGATGTGAATAGCCATACTATTGTTTTCGACAGAGGCTGCAATGCTAAAAGGAATTTGAAAATCATTTCAAATTTGAAAATGCACTATGTCGGCGCTTTAACTCCTTTTCACCACAAAACACTGCTAAAGGACGCCTACGGGAATTTTGAACCGATAATTGTAAACGGCAATCAGTTGTCCGCCTATAGAGATAAGCGGGAAATATGGGGGGAAGAACGCACTGTGCTTGTTTATGTAAGCGAGAAATTAAAGGCCGGCCAACTCCGAGGCGTATACTCCGCGATCGAAAAACAAATGAAATCCCTGGAGGAGCTGAATACTCGTCTCGCAAATCCACGCTCCAAAAAATTCACTCGAAAAAATCTCATAAAGAAAATAGACGAAATTGTTTCGATGCCCGGGAACACGCCATGCGTTATCGATTATGGCGTGAATAAAAAAAGAAATGAACCTTATGTGATAACGTTCGAAATGAATGAAGCGGTAATCGCCGGGATTGAAGATAGGCTTGGATTCAGAATAATAATGACCAACAGGCATGATTGGACTTCATCTGAAATCATCATTGGTTATCAAGGACAGTCTTTTATAGAAAATGCTTTCAGAAATATAAAAAACCCGATGCATCTGGCTATAACACCCGAATTCCACTGGACTGATCAAAAAATCAAAATACATTTTTTCACGTGCGTAATGGGATATATGCTGACCACAATATTATGGAAAGAAGTAAAGGGCGTTGGCTATCGGGGATCCATGACGAATTTCCTTGAGATATTAACTGGAATTCGTCTGTCCAATATTTTGGAATACGTGGAAAATGGAATCAAACCGCGGGTCAACTATCAAATTGAACTCTTGAATGAACAGGAAAAAAAATTATTTAAGGCTTTAGGGGGTGGCGATATTCATAAAAAAAAGATTAAAATAGATGGTTTTAGTCTATACAAAAATTAGAGTCGCATCTAACTAAGACTCAATTATTTAAATAAGGATGCAAGGTGGTTGCGTGATAAACTTGCGCTAGGATACCAGCAACGGAATACTGGGTTTAGTCAGCAATGATGATAAACATTGCAGCTAAACAATATATAAGACGACCTCGTGTCG
>CAZIFK010000261.1:0-2216 GCA_964538995.1 uncultured bacterium | reverse complement strand
GGCCCAATCCAACGTGATTTGTTTGTATTTTCATCATAACATCTCCTTATGTTAATTGAATAACTACAACTATCGTGCCAAACAAAAAGGATCGAATTAAATATTTCCCAATTCCACAATAATAACAATGGTGTAGTTACAAATAAGTAGAAATCAGTAGAAAAAACACATGGTTATATACGTTCTTGTTATTCTCGGTTATAGGAGGAGAAACCCCATATTATCATACCACAATACACCCATTTTCTCCTTGTAAAGAATACAATTAAGTAAAATAATTCTGTGGTCATTTCAGGAAATAACTCGGGGTGAAGTCTCGGTCACAGAATTATAAGGTGGTTCATATCCACCAAACTATTGGTGGATATGAACCAATAACAAACTTACAACAACCTATTGACGCTTTTTAGCTTAAAAGAGTAATGATACACTAACTAATGAGAGACATTGCATGACTTCTTGGGATGTCCATTAAAATGCAGCAACTTCAAATAGGTGTTTTTATATGCAGGGTGGGGGTCTTCAGCACATTGTCTCCACTTATATATAAGGACTTACAGGTGTTAGTGACCGTTTAGTGACTACGAGTAAATATTTTTTCCAGTCGCGGACTTATAATACATCTTGTAGATCGTTGACAAGATTGGAATAAGGCGTTAACAGGACAGTGAATTTTCAGCACGAAACTGGTACAGACGAGATCTGAAGGTGATATCATCATGGTCATGCAATGATGTGTATCGACTGATCTATCGATTCCCACATAAGAATATATAGACCGACTTCCTTTTTAGTAAAGTATGAAATTATACCCCGGTAGTTGAGATTCAGCTTGCAAATCTAGACTGGTATAAACGGTATCCGCTGTGGTCCAACCACCGGCTGAAACCTCAATATCGTAGGTATCCTCAACCAGAATTAATTTGTAAGTGCCCGTACTATCCGATACGGTAGCAACAATATCATATGATCCCGATGCCTCTATCAGAGCATTAGGAATACCAACTCCAGTAGTATCCTGTACAGTACCGGAGATAGTTCCGGATATGACTTGTTTGAACGCTTTGAAAGTGGGATGCAACAAATAGTTCCCTGGCGTCCAGGTAATTGATTTAGAGGCGTCAAAATCCACATAGATTTCAATCAGTTCGTCTTCCTCGATACTAAAGTTAAGATTGATTTTCACACCAGTCTGTTCACCGCTTGGGATTCGCAGATGATGTGTTTCACCATCAATAACTACTTCATTCGAATCAGATACAACCAGTCGCAACTGGGTGTAATCCCCAGGTTCAAGCGTTTCATCGACAAGTACACTTGTGGTGCCATTGATCAGTTCCAGAAAATCATAGGTGACGTTGGGTTCGGAAAGTGTAATCCACGCTCCGCCAGACTTATGCACACTCACTTCTGTAATCGTCAAATATATGTGCTCTACTTCTACAGGGGGTGGATTGTCGAATACTTCAATCCTGATACCTCCCGTTCCGGAAGTACCATCATCCTCACAGGATGTTGACAGAATCAGGATGACAGAGAATAGAAATAATTTTTTCATGCTATTTTCTCCTTATTTCAATACAATTAGTCTCTTGGTTATCTGATTATTTTGTGTCACTAACTGGTAAAAATAAATTCCACTGGCCAGTCCATTGGCATCAAACCGTATCTCTTTAACCCCGGTTTCCTGTATTCCGTTTACCAAAACACTGATTTCCTTTCCAAGTAAATCATAGATGACAAGCTTCACATGAGTTTGTTCAGGCAACTCATATTTGATGGTTGTAATCGGGTTAAATGGGTTTGGATAATTTTGCATCAGTGCATATCCTTCTGGTAAGGATGGCTGGTCAGGTTCTGTACTTACCGTCGTACCTGTTTCACCCATAATTGCCAGGGAACTAAAGTGAGCCACACTGGAAAATATTCTGTTTCGATCCAGATCCACAGTAGGGTAACCAATGCCGGTGGTATCAAAAACCACACTATCGCCATCAGTTATTGCATAGTATAATCCCAATGTTAACGGATCAATCCCCAGGTTCTGCAGCAGTCCACGTTTATAGACCAGTCCAGCGACTAAAGGTGTCTCAAAATAGTAAGGTTCAACAATGGTATCATTAACGATTACACTGAAGTCAACACCTCCTACGACACCTTCTTCCCCCCAGCCCACGCTATCAGCGACAACGTTAGCAAAGTCAGGAAGGGTCGTG
>CAZIFK010000260.1:0-2253 GCA_964538995.1 uncultured bacterium | reverse complement strand
CAGCCGAATGTTGGAATTCTTGGAGTAGGAACGATTAAGAAAAAACCTGTGGTCATTGAGGTGGAACATGGTGATACAATTGGCATTCGCAGCATGATGCATTTATCACTCGGCTTCGATCATCGCCTGATCGATGGTTCCGGCGGTGCCAGGTTTATTGAAATGGTATTGAATAATTTAGAGAATATGGATTTGGATAATTTGTTCTGATGTCTTTGCAAACACGGTTAATTAGAAAACCTAAAATTCGTTTGTCAATTGGTAAACGATACAAGTTTGTTGAAACGGTTGTTCATTCCAATAAATTGAACACGGTTTGTGAAGAAGCTCGCTGCCCAAATATTTATGAATGCTGGAACCGTGGTACGGCAACCATTATGATCCTTGGCGATATCTGCACCAGGGCGTGTGGATTTTGTTCAGTGGAAACAGGTAGACCAACTTGGAATGATCCATTGGAACCATATCGTACAGCCATGGCCGTGAAGAAAATGAAACTCCGTCATGTGGTGATCACATCTGTTGATCGTGATGATTTAAAAGCAGATTTCGGTGCAAAAATATGGGCTGAAACTATTGAACAAATTCATACCCACGTTCCTTCTTGTACAGTTGAAGTGTTGACTCCGGATTTCCAAGGATATCTTCCTGCCCTGAAAACTGTATTTTCTGCATATCCGGATATATTTTCTCATAATATTGAATGTGTTGAGAGAATCAGCAAACAGGTTCGGTCTCAGGCGAATTGGACACGCAGTTTGAATGTATTAAAACATTCAGTTAATTTTGGATTAGTAACAAAATCGGGTATGATGGTTGGGTTAGGAGAGACCAAGGAAGAAGTGTTGTATACCATGAGGGAAATTGCGGAAATTGGCGTTGAGATTTTTACAATTGGTCAATATCTCCAGCCTACACAGAACCATCTTCCTGTTATGCGATATGTTGAAAAAGAAGAATTTGATGAATATAAAATTAAAGGTTTGGAAATGGGGTTCAAAGTAGTTGAATCGGGAGCTTTGGTGAGGAGTTCTTACCATGCAGATGAACAAGCCAGATTAACCGGAGTTAAAACATTCGATGAATAAAACCATTGTGTACAGTTTGGCGATTTTTGCCGTCGGAATAAGTATGACGTCGAAGCGTAATAAACCTGCCATATGTGCATATAATATTTTGTGGCATGTTAATTGAGTGAATACTAATTAAATTTTCAAAGGAAAATTATGTCTGAAGATATAAAAAACGTTACTGAAGAATATGCTGTTATGCCTCTACGGAATACTGTGCTATTCCCACAGCAAGTTATCCCAATTTATGTTGGTAGGGAAAAATCTTTAAAACTTATTAATGATCTTCCCCCTCAGGGAAAACACATTGTCGTTGTTGCCCAGGAAGATGGTTCCATTGAAGATCCAAAACCCGAAGATCTCTATTCTTACGGAACGCTGGCAGTGGTCTTAAAAGTGTTTGATATGCCCGATAACAGTAAATCGGCTATTGTTCAGGGTGTGGAAAGAGTCAAGATGCTGGACTACGTGGATGATGATCCATATTTTATTGCCAAAGTTACCCGTGTTAAGGATATTGAAGAATCCGATATCGAACTGGATGCACTTGTTAAGAATTTACGCACTACATTTTCAGAACTGATTCAAGTAGCGCCAAACCTAACGGAAGAACATTCCGGTATGCTGTCAAATATCCAAAAGCCATCCAGACTGGCTGACAGGGCTATTTCGTTACTGACTGTTTCCAATTCTGAAAAACAAGAAATATTGGAAGAGTTAAACGTCAAATCTCGTGTTGAGAAATCCATCGCATTATTGTCTCGTGAAATTCAGCGCATAAAGCTGGGCGAGGAAATCCAGAGTGAAGTTCATGATGAGATTTCTAAAACACAGCGGGAATATTATTTGCGTGAGCAGATGAAAGCTATCAAGAAAGAATTGGGCGAAGACGAAGGATCGGTTGAACTCAATGAGTTGGAGGAAAAGGTAAAAAAGGTTAAAATGTCTGAAGAAGCAGAAAAAGTTGCCTTGAAAGAATTAGACAGACTTTCCCGCATCCCGACTCAATCTCCTGAATATTCTGTTGCCAGGACGTATATTGAATGGTTGGCGGATCTTCCTTGGTCTAATTCTTCTGTAGAATCGATAGATGTTATAAAAGCCAATGAAATATTGGATGAAGACCACTATGGTTTGGATAAGATTAAAGAAAGAATACTGGAATATTTAGCCGTTCGATCTT
>CAZIFK010000259.1:276-2273 GCA_964538995.1 uncultured bacterium | reverse complement strand
GTGATAGAAACAATTATAACCAAACGTCAATATTGCGGCGTACAATAATTGAAAATAAACGAAAGCATAATCCCGGAGAAAAAATTCATTTTGGCACACCATCAAAATTTGATATTAATGAAGTTTATAATTGCCTCTGCAATTTTCAAAACGAGACAACTGACTATAGGGATAATTTGTGTATTGAAATTAAAAATGAAAAAAAGCAATGTGCGAATATTGAAGAGAAATATTTACACTTTTTTAAAAAACAATACGTTTTTGAACCGAGGAAGACAAGCAAGATAAAGGGTGGAATTTATGCAGATGGCACCCTAGATAAGTTTATAGACCGTTTCGAAAATAAAATTCATAAAAAGAGATTGAGCTTTCTTTTTGGTGATGCATCAAGAGATTCATCATTTGAAAATACGATGAAACAGTTTGTAGGCTATAAGACAAATGATTCAAATTCCAATCAAAATATTACCATAATTAACTTAGGGGGAGTGCCTTTTGAGGTTTTGAGTATAACAGTTTCGTTAATAACAAGAATACTGTTTGAATTCGGTTTTTACTATAAAAAATATTTAGATGGCCAAAAGAAAATTTGCGAAACGCCGCTATTATTAGTTTATGAAGAAGCTCATAAGTATGTTCCAAAAAGCGAGTTGGCTAAATTTAGAGCATCAAAGAATGCAATTGAAAGGATTGCCAAGGAGGGAAGAAAATACGGTGTAACACTTGGTATCATCAGTCAAAGGCCATCGGAAATATCCGAAACCATTTTTTCGCAGTGTAATACTTTTATCGTAATGCGCTTAACAAATCCAGATGATCAAAATTATGTAAAAAGGTTACTTCCTGATTCTATGGGCAATATAACTGATACGTTACCTTCTTTGAAAACAGGTGAAGCATTACTTATTGGAGAGTCTATTGAAATGCCTTGTATTGTTAAAATAGATGAATGCGATGAATATAAGCCGTCATCGAATGATATTGAATACATTGAAATTTGGCAAGAGCAGTGGAAAAATGTTGATTTTGCCAAAATAGTAGAGGAATGGAAGAAATAAATCAATGACTAAGATCACCGAATCCACCATAGAAAAATTTGCCATCAAACCTCTCAAAAAGCAGGGCTGCCAATACAGCTACGCCCCTTCCACCGCCCCGGACTTGTCTGCGTGCATGCAACGACAGACAAGCAACGAAACACCGGACGGGATTGTGCAGTGAAATACAATCCTGATATCCATCACCGTCGTTCTATTCGATTGAAAGGATATGATTATTCAAAGGAAGGGTTATATTTCATTAGCATTTGTACACAAAACCGATTATGTTTGTTTGGGGAAATTGAAAAAGGGAGAATGGTTTTGAATGATGCCGGCATAATGATAAAAACCGTATGGCATGAAATACCGGAATATTATAATGGATTCAATGTTCATGAATTTGTTGTTATGCCAAATCATATTCATGGAATCGTTCAAATCATATCCAATCCAAAACCCGTAGGGGCCGGCCCCCGTGCCTGCCCTATGTCTACCCGTGCCTGCCCTGATGTTGACGGGCAATTACAAAAAAGAATAGGGCAACCACAGGGGGTTGCCCCTACGATGTCATTATCCGATATTGTACATCGGATTAAAACATTAACCACAAAACGATATACGGATGGGGTTAAAAATAATGATTGGTCTCTGTTTGATAAAAAATTATGGCATCGTAATTATTATGAGCATATTATCCGTGATGAAAAATCCTATTATCAAATATCGAAATATATACAGACAAATCCTCTGAAATGGCAGAATGACGAATATTATGAATAAAATCACCGAATCCACCATAGAAAAATCCGCCATCGAACTCCTTGAAAAGCAGGGCTGCCAATACACCTACGCCCCCGACATCGCCCCGGACTTGTCTGCGTGCATGCAACGCACAGGTAAACACGAAACACCGGACGGGATTGTGCAGTGAAATACAATCCTGATATCCATCACCGT
>CAZIFK010000259.1:0-176 GCA_964538995.1 uncultured bacterium | reverse complement strand
TATGTCTACCCGTGCCTGCCCTGATGTTGACGGGCAATTACAAAAAAGAATAGGGGCAACCACAGGGGGTTGCCCCTACTTGGCCTTGAAAATGGCAAGAAACGATATATTGATGAAGTAACTGCATTATCAAGAGCATTTTCTATCGCCATTCCGCACGAGCAAGCAATGGATGT
>CAZIFK010000258.1:1246-2274 GCA_964538995.1 uncultured bacterium | reverse complement strand
TTGTTGTAGGGCGTTTTTCTATATCAATCAAGTTTTAACATATTTTCAAATGGTGCAGTTCTCTTTTTTGTCAAGTTAATATATTCTTGACTTATTTCAAATCCTACATATTTTCGGTCACTTTTTAATGCAGCAATTGCAGTTGTTCCACTACCCATAAATGGGTCTAAAATAATGTCGGTCTTGAATGAATATAGTTGGATTAATCTATAAGGTAAATCAATAGGAAATGGTGCAGGATGCCCAACTCTTCTCGCTGATTCTGCATTAAAAGTCCATATTGATTTTGTCCACTCCATAAAATCTTCTTTTGAAATCGAGTTCTGCTTTATTTCCTTTTCATCTCTTTTTCGATCTCTTTTATAATCGCCTTTTGAAAATACTAAAATATATTCGTGAATATCCCTTAAAATTGGGTTTGAAGCAGACATCCAACTACCCCAAGCAGTTGAAGGACTTGCACTTGCTGCTTTATTCCAAATAATTTCACCACGCATGTTAAAACCAATTTCAATCATCATTTGTGAAATATAGTCTGAAAGTGGAATGTATGGCTTTCTCCCAAGGTTTGCAACATTAATACAAGCACGTCCGCCATTGACAAGTACTCGATATGTTTCCTTGAAAACCTTCTTTAGCATTTCCAAATACTCAGATAAAGATAAATCATCGTCATATTCTTTCGAGACATTGTAGGGAGGTGAGGTAATCATTAAATGCAATGAATTATCTGGTATCATTGACATATTTTCTGCTGAACCTAATATTGTTGTATTTAATAAGTTGGTTGGGAATAAATTAGTTTGTTTGTTAACTTTTTTATTGTTTGCTAATTCTTTGTATAATTTTGAATCATAAAATTTTGAAGAATCGTGATTTATTCTTCCATTCGTTCCAAATGAACTTGACTCTGTCCCTTTTCTTCTTTGTTTTGATTGCATTTATGAGTTTGCGTTCCTCTGGACAATCGTTACGAAAGGGCCCGTATTTAATTTATACCGAAAATCTTTCCGAAATGACAGTACTAT
>CAZIFK010000258.1:453-1236 GCA_964538995.1 uncultured bacterium | reverse complement strand
ATCAGACGGAAACGTGCCGGATTGCCTGGGGAACAACAAGCCAATACCTTGACGGCAGCGACATCCCGTCAGAATCCGGGGCGGGAAATGACGAGCATCAATACATTTACACAATTAACAGCCTGACACCCAACACCAACTATTTTTACCGCATCATTTGCGGAAGCGATACAAGCCATTCATTTTTCCATTCTGCCGTGCCTGAAACTGCAAAACACTTAAAATTCCTGGCTTTCGGTGATACCCGGAGTCACCCCAGAGACATGAATACGGTAACCCATCGCATGTTGCTTGAAATGGAGTGCGATACTTCTTTTCAAAGTTTCCTGATCCATACAGGCGACTTTAACTCCAATGATTATGAATCGTCATGGGATAATCAGTTTTTTAACAGGTCATACAGTAATAACCTGGCGGTTCAGTCTGAGATGCCCATTATGGGTGTTCGCGGGAACCACGAAGGCAGTGCAACACGCTACAACAAATACTGGCCATTTCCACGTTCCGGTTCAGGCGATTTTTATTCATTTGATTACGGCCTGGCAGAGAGTACCAAACCATGGAAATTCATCTGTCTTCACGAACCGGGCTATACCGACGAATCTTATCACCACGACAACACGGATGTACAGGATTATATCCAGCCGTTGTGTTTGCAGTATAATGTTAAAGTAGTTTTCGGAGGGCACAACCATTATTATGCCCACTGCCTGGTGGATGGCGTTCATCACTTAACGCTCGGAGGCGGAGGTGCCCCCTTATACGCTGTTCACCATATTGGCG
>CAZIFK010000258.1:0-443 GCA_964538995.1 uncultured bacterium | reverse complement strand
TGTGGTCTTACTGACTATTTTTATACTCGGTGTGTGGCTTTACAAGACCTTTCACTTTGCAGAAGTAAGTATTGACAACGACAGTATTTTTATCTGTATCGTAAAGCCTGATGGCTCTGTGGTTGACAGCCCATCACTCGTAAATTATGTGGACATCATCAACCCAGCGCATAAATCGAATGATATAAAAATCTACGTTCAGGGAAAAGTATTATTTGTTTCGGGCTTAAAAACAGAGTCGGACCTATCTGTAACCGACATGAATGGAAAAGTGTATTATTACGGAGAAATTAAAGCAGGCCCATCTCAAATAAATGTCAATAGTTTCCCTTCCGGAATTTACATGGTTTCAATCTCCGGTAATGTGGCAAAAAATCAGAAAGTAATGATCTTTTAAAACTTCAAATTTCCTTTAGAATTGGATTTTACTTTTGATGCATTAT
>CAZIFK010000257.1:0-2312 GCA_964538995.1 uncultured bacterium | reverse complement strand
TGGTCTGTAAACTTGGTAGGTATAATAAATGGAAATAATATTAGCGGTGATTGGACCTATTCTGGTTTTCCTGGGATTATAAATTATGGTACGTTCACGGCAAAAAATAGATTGGATAATTGACAAACAATAGAAAATAAAATACTATGTTAGAAAAAAATTTAAATAAAATAAAAGCAAAGGAAGTTGTCCCAGGTTTCAAGGTTAAAGTTGTTCATTCTGAACATATGACATTAACGTATTGTGACATCAAAGCAGGATCATCTTTACCAGAACATTCTCACCCAAACGAACAGGTTACGAATATGATCGAGGGGGAATTTGAATTGACTGTTGATGGGGAGAGTAAAATTCTTAAACCGAATTCAGTGGTTATTATTCCTTCCAGTGCCAACCATTCGGGCAAGGCCATCACCGACTGCAAAATTATTGATGTTTTTTATCCAATAAGAGAAGACTATCGCTAAACATTCACCAGCTACCAATCTACCAGTTACCACTCACCAGTTTTCACTCACTCCCCTCTTTTTCCCCAGCCCATTTTTTTACTCAGGACATCGAAGTAATTTGAATCGGAAAATGTAATCATTTTCGTTTTGTAGTCTGCTTTGGAAATGTTGACCACCGCATCCACATCCAACTTCTCCTGAACTTGCCCATCCACAGCCAGAGCAATTCCGCCAGTTGGATTATCCGGGAAGGTTATTTCCAGGAAGCTGTCGCCAGGCATGACGATGGGTCGGAGAGTCAGTGTATGGGGTGAAATGGGCGTAACTACTATGGCATCTAAATTTGGCATAACAATGGGACCACCGGCTGATAAGGAATAAGCAGTAGAACCGGTGGGTGTTGAAACAATCAATCCGTCAGCTGTATAACGAGCTACACGGTTGCCGTTAGAATGCAATGTTGAATTAATAAGACGGTGAGATGAACCCCGATCAATGGTTATATCGTTCAAGGCATAAAACTCCAAGGGCTCACTACCGTTGTCGACGGTGCATTTCAATACCATTCGCTCCAAAATAATATAATCATCATTTGCCACGCGTTTCAAAGTAGGAAACATTTCCTGAACAGTTACTTCAGCGAGGAACCCAAGTGTGCCCAAATGAATTCCCAAGATGGGAGTTTTCCGATTACCAACTGCCCTGGCCGCAGACAAAATGGTTCCGTCACCTCCAAGAGTCAAAAGGAAATCCAGCTTATTGAAATCGTCAGCTGATTCAATTACATCATAATCAAGGCCAATATCTGTTAGTGAATGACTATGAATACGTGTGGTTAAATGCAACCGGAAGTTGTTATCAAATACCCAGTCGGTAATTTGCGGTAATAGTTCCCAAAATGCAGGTTTGTCAGTGTTACCCCAAATACCAATCTGTTTTGTGGGTGATGGTGACATGAATCAGTCTATTTCTAATTTACCTACGAGTTCGGTGATTTTCTGTTCTGCTTTGGACAACTTTTGTCTTAGTGTTTCAGATAGTTTTACGCCCTCTTCAAAAAGCGTTAAACTTTTTTCCAGCTGCAGTTCTTCTCCTTCCATTTCCCGAACAATCTCCTCCAGCCGATTAAATAATTCTTCAAAAGATGTTTCTTTGGCCATATTCAAATTTACGATGCCTCTTTATTGGTTTCAGAATTCTTTTCTCTTTTCGCATGCATGATACCTTTCGATAATTGTACTCGAAAGAAATCTCCGATGGCGATTTCATGGGGATTCATGATAACGCTGCCTCTTTTATCCGTAGCAATGGCATACCCCCTATCAAGAATACTTTTTGGATTTAATATGGATAATTCACTAAACAATTTATCAAATCGGCTTTGGTCCTCTTGATACTTCATGTGAATTAATTGCTTCATTTCCACATTTAAATGCTGATTCAAAACACGCATTCTGTTAATCGTAACATCCGGTCTCTGTTGGGTGAATCGATCATGAAGAGAATCTATTTTTTGATAATAGTTTTCCAGTATAAAGAATATGTGTTTAGAAATTGTATCTTCAAATGTTTTAATACGGCTTAATAGTTCATCTAAACTAGGCGCCACAATTTCCGCCGCGACAGAGGGTGTCGGCGCTCGCATATCGGATACCATGTCGGAAATAGATATATCTGTTTCATGTCCCACAGCAGAAATGGTGGGTGTTTTGCACGAAAAAATAGCACGGGCCACGCTTTCTTCATTAAAGGGCCAGAGGTCTTCCAGAGAGCCGCCTCCCCTGCCCACGATAATCACATCCACATTTCCATGTTGATCCATTTCCGCTATGGCAGAAACAATATCATCTGCGGCATCATCGC
>CAZIFK010000256.1:0-2320 GCA_964538995.1 uncultured bacterium | reverse complement strand
TTGCCATTGATACTATAGAGACCCCTGAGGCTCGAAGAGAGAATATCCTTGGTGGTTCAGTTACATATGCATTGATTGCCGCCCATCGGTTTGTCCCTTGCCATGTGGTGGGTATTATTGGGTCAGATTTCCCAAAAGAGGGGAAAGATCTTTATCAATCTCTTGCAAGTAACCTTTCAGATCTTCAGGAAGTATCGGGGTCCACTTTCAGTTGGGGAGGGCGTTATTTAAATAATTGGGATGACAGGGAAACACTATATACAGAGTTAGGTGTTTTCGAAAATTTCCAACCGTTATTATGCGAGGAGAATATAGATGTAAAGACTGTGCTGCTGGCCAATATACATCCTGAACTTCAGATTTCTATTATCAATCAATCTGAAGCAGATATTTTCATACTGGATACCATGAACCTTTGGATTCATACAACCCGGCCGCAACTAGAAGATGTTCTAAAAAAGACAAATATTTTATTGCTGAATAAAAGTGAAGCTGAATTATTAACGGGTCGCTCAGATCCCCAAAAAGCAGGAACGGAGTTGTTGAATTATGGGCTCGAAAAAGTCATCGTTAAACTCGGTAGTAAAGGGGCATTGTTTATCAGCGAAAGAGATCAAATCCGGATTGGAGCGTATCCAGTGAAAAAAGTTGTTGATCCCACCGGAGCCGGTGATGTATTCGCCGGTGCATTTTCCGGAATTTTAGCTGCTGGAGGAAACGAAGTGGAAGCGATGATTCAGGCTTCTGCATTGGCATCCATTTGTGTTGAAGGGTTTGGTGCAGAAAAGATTTTATACTGTTCTATTGAAGATGTTACCGATAGAATCAATTATTTGCAAAGCACTCTTGAACTTTGAAAAGAACCCCATCTTGTCTAATTTTCTGATCTATTATAACATTAATAATTTCAATTAGAGGAATCATATCACCCATGAAGCGAACTATCAAAATATTATTTTTATTTTTCGCCCTTTTTATGTTGGGTTGTCCCAGCGAAGAATACACATCTGCAAAACTATATTTGCAGCAAAACGATTATGAAAAAGCTGAAGAATTTCTTATCAAAGCGATAACAGTTGAACCGGATAATCCTGAAATTCCCTTTCAATTGGGTCATCACATTTATGGCAGGTCAGGGCGCTGGGCAGAAATGAATGATGCTTTCGATAAAGCCCTGGCAATTAATCCTGATGCGAAAATTTTAGATGGCAGAACTGTTGATGAATTCGTAAATATGTCCCGTTACCAGTTTTGGACTGATGAGTATAATGCAGGTGTTCAAGCATACAATAGAGCTAAAAATTTAGAAGATGAAGAGAAAAATGGTGCAATCAAAGATGCCATAAATGAATTTATTTCTGCTGTTAATATCAAGACCGACGAAAGCTTGACTTATACTATGTTATCAACATGTTATTTTGAGTTGGGAGAGACAGACAAGTCAGCTGAATTAATTATCAAAGCCGTTAGTATTTCCCCTGATGACGTCAATGCTAACTTATCGGCTGGGCAAATCCTGGCTAGAAATAACCGTCCAAGTGAAGCGCTGCCATATTTAGAAAAAGCAGTTGAATTAGATCCGCAAAATAGTGCAGCTATTCGCACCTTAGCCCAAACATATTATGATGTTGGAAATACGGAAGCATCCATTTCCACGTATGAACAAGCAATCAATGCAACAACAGATAATAAAACGAAAGCTGATTTACATTTCAATCTTGGAATTTTATACAATCAAGTTGAAGAATTTGATGCAGCAGAGGATCATTTTACAACTGCTTTGGACCTTAACCCAAGTGATGTGGAAGCCATATTGGGTATGGCTCAAACATTTGAAAGTAATGAGAGATGGCGTAAAGCAGAAAAATTCTATAAAGAACTTATTTATCTCGAACCGGAAAACCCTTTACATTACCGTGGAATAGCGAGAGTTCTTTTACAGCAGGGAAAACAAGATCAAGCCCAAAGATATTATGATAAATCAAAAAAATATGAATGATAAAAAATCATAAATCGTATTGAAAAGTCCCTCGAGAAATCGGGGGATTTTTTTATCCCAATTTTTGGCGTTTATTCAGAAAACCATTCAAAGCGATATCAAGGTTTTGATCTGTAAAAAGTGGTACATAATCAATCAACTGTTCACGACAGCGTTTTCGATATGATTGTTGAATACTGTTGATTAGTTTTTTATAATCTGTTTTTATTTGCCACGGCTCTGTGGTAAGGGTTTCTCCACTCTCCATATCTTTAAAGCGCGTCCGGACATTAAAATCGAATTCCAATTCCTTACGATCCAGGATCTGAAACAGAATCACTT
>CAZIFK010000255.1:0-2326 GCA_964538995.1 uncultured bacterium | reverse complement strand
ATTTGGAAGCCCTGTTTTGGAATTAGCCGCTGGAACGGGACGGTTAGCTTTGCCAATTCTTAAACGAGGGCACACATATACTGGAATTGAACTAAGCACGGATTTTGTTGAATGTGCCCGGACAAAATTGAAACCGTTTCAAAGTCGAGCTGATTTTATTGAAGGCGATATGCGGAATTTTAATTTGGGCAGGCAATTTCAATTCATTTTCATCGGCTTCAATTCCATTTTTCATTTATTAACAAATAGCGATATTGAACCATTCTTAAAATGTGTTCACGCACATCTTGTTGATAGTGGTACTTTTTTAATTGATATGTTTGTTCCTAATCCGCTTTTTTTATACAGAGATAAGCAGAAATATTATGTGATGGAATTTGACTATCCAAATGGTGACCACTGTATTGTTAGTGAAACAAATGATTATGACAATGAATCACAAATCAATCATATCCACTGGTATTTCAATACGAACGGAAAGAATGAGCCGGACGAATACCAATTTGACATGCATATGATTTTCCCTGATACCATGGACCGCCTATTGGTTGATGCCGGGTTTGTTATCAAGGAAAAATATGGTAATTACGATAAAATGCCTTTCGGACCGGAAAGCAATTTGCAGATATATGTTTGCGGAAAATGAATATTAAAAAGGGGCTAGACCACTTAAGACAGGTGGACAAAAAACTTGCCAGACTAATTAATGAGTTTGGGGCTCCTGAATTCAAAGAAGAAAGTAATTATTTCGAAGCTTTGGTGAGAGCTATTGTCTATCAGCAGTTGAGCGGAAAAGCAGCGTCGACCATTTACAAGCGGTTTACTAATCTGTTTGAAGATGATGTATCCCTATCGCCTGAAGATGTAATAAATAAAACTCATGAAGAATTGCGTTCCGTGGGTTTATCTAACCAGAAGGCGGCGTATGTTCGCAACATTGCAGAAGCGTTTGATAATGGTTCGATTCCAAAAAATCTGGATGAATTAAAAGATAAAGATGTTATTGAAAGACTAACTGCTATTAAAGGTGTCGGCCCTTGGACTGCGGAAATGTTTTTAATGTTCACTCTTCAGCGACCAGACATTTTACCGGTAACGGACCTAGGAATACAGAAGGGCATGCAGTTATTTTGCAAATTGGATGAACTGCCGACGATGGAATTCATGATGAGAACAGCCGAACCCTGGCAGCCATACCGGACAGTGGCTTCATGGTATTTGTGGCGGTTAGTGGAAGGACCGTTTGAATGGTGAAAAACGGCATAATCAAACATATCTTCTTTGATATCGGCGGCGTCCTTTTGGAAATAGATCCCCTAATATCTTTACAATATTGGAGTGACTGTACAAATCTATCGATTGATACTTTGAAAGATCATTTTCCCCACGAGGCTCATAAGCAATACGAGATAGGACAATTATCTGATTATGAATTTTTTAGAGAAGTTAAGGATACCCTACCCCAGCCTAATTGCCTGGAGGAAGATGATTTCTGGCGAGGGTGGAATAAACTAATCATAGAAGAAATGGAAACAACCAAACTATTACCTTCATTGATCCAATCATACGGAGTGTATTTGCTGTCTAATACCAACCAAAGACACATTAAGTATGAAGTGGCGGAAAGGTTCAGTTTTCAAAATCATGTACACGGGGCATTTTATTCCTTTGACTTGGGTTACAGAAAACCGGAAGAGGCGATTTTTCTCAAAGTCTTGGAAATAACTGGTGCGAATCCAGAGGAGTCATTGTTTATTGATGATGTAGAAGCGAATGTGAAACAGGCGCAGAGACTTGGGTTTAAAACAATCCTCTATTCAAGCTATGAAGAAACGAAATTATTGTTACACTCTATGGGGATTATCATTGAAGGAGCATATTGATTTCATTACAGCTATCCGTAACTTTATAGTTGAAAACTAATCAAAACCTTAATATGAATAAAATCAGCAGATTTCAAAATTGAAGACAACCATATTACATTTATTAGGTCTTAAACAGAACTCCTGCGGATACGTGCACGCGTTTATTTCAAATAAAGGATATGTATCATGAAAATTTTTAAACGAGTTGTTTTATTTATTATTGTATCATTTAGCTGGGCACAAACCTGGCAGTGGACTGGGCGAACCCATGGAGAATTGGACTGGACCACCATCGAAACGGAAAACTTTCGTATTCATCATCATCAGGGAATTGAAAGTATTGCAAAGGAAGGAGCTTCCCTGGCAGAGCAGGTTCGACCTATACTACTTAAGCAAATGGATTTGGAAGACATTCCAACAATTGACATTATTTTCACGACGGAAGATGAGATTATGAACGG
>CAZIFK010000254.1:0-2361 GCA_964538995.1 uncultured bacterium | reverse complement strand
CCGATACCATTATTCACCATAGTTGAAAACATAAAGCAAAGGGTTGCCACCACATACATGACTAATATTGCTAATCCGTATGATAATGCCATCCGAATCCATGCTTCACTTTGATCCAAGATGAGAATGCCTTTGTCAAACACAATGAGATCACCGCTACCTAGCCAAAGTGTTCCAACACCCAGACACATAAATGCTAAAAACAATATGAGAAGTGTTGTGTAAATCCATGTGGCAAACAGTTTAGCAAATAAAATTTTCAGACGGCTTGTGGATCGCGTGAGTATAATGCGAAATGTCCCTGCAGCCCCTTCCGCTGCAACCGCATCACCGGCGGCCAATGCCACCAGAAACGGCATATGAATCCAAAAGGCATTCATTACAATATAGGTGGCCAGGAATGCATTGAAAATGGAACCGACTACAATAAAACTGTCTCCCAATTGACGAACATATTCATCATGAATCTCACCTCCGCCATAGGAGAACCCCCACAGAATAAACGGCATGAGAACGGCGATCCCGATAAAACCGATGAAACTCCGCCACCGGCCGGTGATTTTTAAAAGTTCGTTATGTATTAATCCTATCATTTGTTTCTAACCACAGGTGTATGAAGGCACAACGTTTTTTTATATCTATTCATTTTCCCTGTGTTCTCTGTGGCTCTTCAATTCCAGTTTTAGATAAAAACAATTCTTCCAACGATGTTTTTGGAATCACCGCTTCCACGGCACATTCATTTTGGACCAATAATGCTGTTACTTCCGGCAATTTCTCTGAGGTTGTATTCACAAAAAGTGCTCCGTGTTTTTCTTCGCATCGGTGCACCCAATCCTGATTTTCCAACACTGTTTTTGCTTTTTTGATAGGTTTAACTCGAATTTCTGTGGTAAAAAATTCAGACTCTGTCAATAAATCATCCATTTTACCGGATATGATCAATTGTCCCAGATGAATGATAGCGACATGGGTACAAATTTTCTGCACTTCATCCAGTAAGTGAGATGAAATAAAAATAGTGATACCTTCGCTGCTCAATTCCCGCACCAAATCACGGACTTCCTTCATTCCCTGGGGATCCAGTCCGTTTGTGGGTTCATCCAGAATCAATAATCTTGGTTTTGACAATAATGCTTGAGCAATACCCAGCCGCTGGCGCATTCCCTGGGAATAATTTTTCACCTTATCTTCGGCTCGTTCGGACAGCCCAACCCGTTCCAGTATAATTGGGATATTTTCAAACCCATTTCCATCCATCCTGGCAAGCATTTCCAGATTTGTCCTGGCTGTCAGATGTTTGTAAAAGTCCGCCCGTTCTATGAATGCCCCTACACCTGATAACGCTTTCTGATGATGTTTCTGAACAGACTGCCCCTGGATGAAAACTTCCCCGGCGTCAGGGCGAATCAGGTCTGTCATCATGCGAATAGTGGTGGATTTCCCGCTTCCATTTGGACCTAAAAATCCGAACACCGACCCTTCTGGGATTTCCAGGGATAAATTGTCCACTGCTTTTCTAGGACCAAATGATTTGGATAAATTTCGTGTTTCAAGTATCATGACTTATTGCCACAGAGACACAGAGAACACAGAGAACACAGAGTTTTTAATTATTAATAAATCTTTTAATTCCATCTTTAAGTAGTTTTGTATTGAAGTTTATTAGTACGCCTAATGGATAATTTCCCAGTTTCATATAGGAGAGAATTTGTGCTTCAAATAATGGATCGTGTCTTTCAACACTTTTTAATTCCACTACAATTTTATTTTCTACAAGAACATCTATCTTAAATTTTCCAATCGATTCATTTTTATACAAAACCTGCAGAGATTTCTGTTGTTCAAACTTCAGTCCCGCAAGTCTTAGTTCGATACACAATGCTTTTTCATAAATACTTTCTAATAAACCAGGGCCAAGCCTTTTATGCACTTCAATTGCACAACCAATAATTTTTTCTGTTATTTTATTTAATTCCATTATCAGTGTTCTCCACGTCTCTGTGGCTATCTATTTACTCATTTTCTTTTTATACATATCTATCATTTGTTTTTCTCTGTGTCCTCTGTGGCTCTGTGGCTATCCATTAATTCAATAAATTGTTGAAATAAATACCGGCTGTCATGGGGGCCGGGACTGGCTTCTGGATGGTATTGGACAGAAAATGCCAGGATGTCTTTACAGCGAATTCCTTCCGATGTATTGTCATTCAAATTCACATGCGTTGGAATCACTTTATCCGGGAGTGAGTCCAAGTCCACAGCAAACCCGTGGTTCTGGCTAGTGATTTCCACAATTCCTGTTTCCAGATTTTTTACGGGATGGTTGATTCCCCGATGACCAAATTTTAGTTTGAACGT
>CAZIFK010000253.1:0-2372 GCA_964538995.1 uncultured bacterium | reverse complement strand
GTGGAAGCAGTCGAAAACCAAAAAGAAGATGTCCCTTTTGACTCTGAAAATCCACTATATCCTTTTGGTTATGGAATCACTTTTAATTAAACGCTGAAGGTTAATTCGGATAAAATAGTTTTAAGGATTGAAGAAAAAAGGATTGCATAGATAAATAACGATATATTCCAACAGTGAAAAAGATAATGAAAAAATTATATATAAGAATTAAGGAGGCAGCAAATAAACATTCTTCCGGAAGAAAAATACTGATCTTTTTCGTAATAACTCACATAATCTATGGCATTATGTTATTAGTTACGATTCCAAAAGTCATGCAGTATTCCGGTGGCATGAAAATACTAGATATGTTGCCTACCGGTTATAGTGCTAATTATGTTCAGGAATTGTTTGCTGCATTAGGAGAAGCTGGACGATCAATGTATTTATTTCAACAAATTCCTTTGGACCTTTTTTATCCAGGTTTATTTGCTATTACCTTTACACTATTATTGACATTGATTTTTAAAACAATTTTTCAAAAAGAGAACAAGCTTCGAATTTTAAGCTTAACTCCTGTTTTTGCAGGCGCCTTTGATTATTTGGAAAATGTTGGAATCATAATTATGTTAACTATTTATCCAACCTTCAAACCTTGGTTAGCTAGCTTAACAAATATTTTTTCCGTCTTTAAAAGTTTTTCGATCACTTTTGTATTCATTGTATTGATTATCGCAATTATTGTTCTTGTTACACAAAAAATAAAAAACCGTAATAAAGCGCTCCACCCCTAAACAACTTTTCATTACATCGTACAACACACCATTAGCCAATATTACGAAATGAGCCTTGAAAAGAAAATATCGATAGACTTTCCTCTTAGAGGTGAATGGCGATTCTTAAGACCTCCCGGTCATCATCCTTTTGCATTTGATTTTGTAAAGATGGATGGCAAAAGAAAGAAATATTCTCTAAAGAATAAAATCAGATATTTAATAAGTCATATTCCTGCCTACGAATATTACTGTTGGGAGAAATCTATTTTCTCTCCGATTGATGGCAAAGTGATACAAATAGGAACAGGATGGAAAGACCACACAAAAACAAATATCTGGAAAACCATTTACATGTGGTACAATGCGACATATAAATTTCGACCAAAAGAAAAAAACGGTCGGTTAGACATAAGACCAAATGTCGGCAACTATGTTATGATTAAAGCAAAAGAAGGTTACATAGTCTTCCTCGCTCATTTAAAAAATGATTCTATAAAAGTAAAGGAAGGACAATCATTAAAATCAGGCGATGTAATTGGAAATGTTGGTAATTCAGGGAATTCAACGGTTCCACATTTACATATTAACATATTTGACCAAATGGAAAATCCTTTACAAGCAAAAGTCCTTCCTTTTGTTTTTAACGAATATGAAGAATTAGGTAATGATAAAAAATGGAAGAAACACACTTTAAATGTGCCGAAAATTAAATCCTTCATAAAATATGAATAAAACATTGGCCAACATACGGTACAGCAAATGTCTTTCAGTGCCATTGAAAGTGGGATATATCAGTTTCTTTTCTAAAACAATAAATAGATGAGGAAAATAATCCTGAATTTGTGCACTAGTCTTGATTCTTTCATAGAAGAACCAAATGGTGAAATTGATTGGTGTTTTATGGATCAAGACTACTCGATGATTGAGTTCTTGAACAGGACCGATAGTATATTTTTTGGACGAAAAAGCTATGACCAGCTCATAAAGGAAGTACCCAACGCATTTCCGGACAAAGTGAAATTCGTTTTTACGAAAACAAAGAATTATAGTAGCGATAATCTGAACGTAATTGGTGGTGATATTGAAAAGGTTGTAAAAGAAATATTGAACCAACCTGGAAAGGATATTTGGCTTTTTGGTGGGGCTAGTATAACGACTACATTTTTGAACTTAAATCTTGTGGATGAATTAATGCTCTCTGTTCATCCTTTGATTCTTGGCTCGGGCAAATCTCTTTTTTTTGAGATACAGAATAGAAAGAAGCTAAAATTAACTGACACAAAAAAACATTTTCGACAGGGTTGATCCAGTTATATTATGAAATTGAAAAATGAAGGAACTTGAAAAGTATATAAATAAACTTCTGAATTTCACAGATAGTGAAATGCAAGTTCTTTTATCTCTTTTTACAGGAAAGAAACTAAAAAAGAACGATTACTTTGCTGTTGAAGGTGAGTACTCTTCAAAAATTGCTTTTATCAAATCTGGTGTAATGCGTGCTTTTTATCGTAATAATGAAGGTGATGAATACAACAAGACATTTTTTACTAATCCCTCTTTCGTAGGAGCTTATTCGTCCTTGATTACAGGTCAGGAGAACCTTATTAATATTCAATG
>CAZIFK010000252.1:0-2378 GCA_964538995.1 uncultured bacterium | reverse complement strand
CCGAATTCATGTGGAATTTCGCACATTAATGATCTGGGTTTCCTCGGAGAAGTAAAACCGCGGATTGATGATAAAAACTGCGTTGGCTGTGAAATCTGTGTGCCGGTGTGCAGAGTGGATGCAATGGAAATGAACGGAAGCCTCGTTACAATCGATGATGATATGTGTAAACATTGCGGCCAGTGTATCTCTATTTGTCCTTTCGATGCCATCATTGAAGAACAAAAAGGGTTCACGATACTGGCCGGCGGAAAGGAAGGCGAAGATACTCGATTCGGCGAAGTAATAGCTGAATTCCTATCAGAAGAGGAAGCGCTTTCAATTACTGAAAAATGCCTGATAATGATGAAAGAAAAAAATACCAATGTTTCTGAAATCATTGATCAGGAAGGATTTGAACATTTTAAAAATAGTCTAACTCTCGACTCATACAGTCGGGAACTAACAATTTGAAAAAGGAATTATTCAATATGGAAGAAAAAATAAAACATGCCCAGGAATTGATTGAGTATGCTGTAACAAACTATCCCAGGGTGGCTGTAGCATGTTCGTTCGGGAAAGATAGCATGGTGACCGTTCATTTGGCCAAAGAGGTGGCTCCCGATATAGATGTCTTTGCGGTAATGACAGTCTATAAACCACGTGAGACTTACGAATATCTGAAGTTATTGAACGCGGAATGGAATCTGAACACAACCGTGTATTTAGTAGCGGATCATATTCCCGAAGAACTCCGGGATAATGAATTAAAAATAATATTGCTTCCACCGGACGAATTCATTAAAAATAGTGCCCGGATTAAAGAACAGACAGGGCGGGAAATTTATGAAGTCGATCCGGATGAATGCTGCCGGTTACTGAAGGTGGAACCAACAAAATCAGCCGTAAGATCGCTGGATGCATGGATATGTGGTTTACGAAACACGGAAGGCAGAACCCGGGCCGATTATCGGGAAATTGAAGATAAAGGCGGGCTGATAAAAATAAATCCGATTCTCACTTTCACCGAAGCAGAAATTTGGAGATATATTGCTACTAGGGGAATAAAATCACATCCTTGGTACACTCTGGGCTACCGGTCATTGGGATGCCAACCCTGCTCACAAATCGGAGGATTACTTGAGCGTGATGGTCGGTGGCAAAACACCAGCAAATGCGGCGGAGAATGCGGTATTCATACACAATTATTGAAATGAAGAACAGGAAAACACCAATGAGTAAAAAACAAAATAATAATAAATCAAACCACGACTTAAGGGTCTACACCGATATTACCCAACTTATAGCCGACTGTGATAACCCAACACCGTTAGTTAGGGTTAACCGGTCAAATCCAAATCAGGATTTTCAAATATTTCTGAAATTGGAGAGCTATAATCCTTTCGGTTCCATAAAAGATAGAATCGCTTTTAAGATGTTAACATCATTGGAAATCGGAGAAAAAACAGTTGTGGAACCATCTTCGGGTAATACCGGGATTGCCCTGACGTGTATTGCGAATGCCCTGGGAATTCCCATAGAAATTGCCGTACCGGAAAAAATACCTGAGGAAAAGAAAATCCTTTTGAAATTTCTTGGCGCTGACGTGATGGAAACCGATGACGCACTTTGTCCGTTATTTCCTTCTGAGGGTGCACGCGGATTGGTGAATGCATTAATTCACAGTCCGGCTACCAAAGATACGTATGTCAGTCCTAATCAATATGAGAATAATCTGAATGTTCAGACTCATTACCAAACAACCGGCCCGGAAATATGGAAACAAACACAAGGAAAAATAGATTATTTCTTCGCCGGATATGGTACCTGCGGGACAATTACTGGGATTGGGAAATACCTAAAGGAGCAAAACCCTAATATTAAGATTATTGGAATTGAACCGGACTCTATGGATCATAAATTACCCGGAATGAAGCGAATTACCGGATTAAGTGAAGATTTGATTCCGAAGATTCTGGATCGATCCGTTATCGATGAAAGTGTGCAGGTGTCGGATGAAGATGCATATTCATCGGCTATAGAATTAGCCCGGAAAGATGGAATTCCGGTTGGACCTACTACCGGAGCAATACTTTATGCAGCGCAGCAATATGCCCGGTCACACAAGGGTTTGGCTGTTGTGATATCACCTGATGATGCGTTTAAATACGCGAGCTTTTACAAGGATATTGTTAATACGAAATGACGGAGGAAAAATAGTGAAAGAATACGACTTATCGAATTATGTGTGCCCTTTATCAAAGATCAAGGCTTCCGAAGCACTGAATAGCCTGGGTGAAATAAAAACAATAAAATTGATTTTAGGGGATATTGATTCTCTTAAAAGTGTGGCACAGGAATTAAAAAAGCGGGGCTTAAAACCGTCCTTTAAACGGGAA
>CAZIFK010000251.1:0-2438 GCA_964538995.1 uncultured bacterium | reverse complement strand
TAAAAAGAGTCGATAAACATCCAAACCTCAAATACTTCATCTTCAAATCAATAATTGTAAACAATCTCTATGGCGTTGATATTATGGAGGAGGCAATTGAAATCTGCAAGCTCCGTCTGTTTCTCAAGCTCGTTGCCCAGATAGACAGCATTGAGCATATCGAGCCTTTGCCGGATATTGATTTCAATATCCGTGCAGGCAATACACTTGTCGGTTTTGCAACTTACGAGGAAGCGGAAAAGGTTATTGCAAGCAAACTGGATTTTGACAATACGATGGATCGTATTAAAGAACAGGCTGAGGATATTGATCGCCTGTTCCAGCTGTTTCATCAACAACAGACCGAACTGGGCGGAGAAGTTGCGCCTGAAGATAAACAGGTGCTGAAAGATAAATTGAAAGACCTTGAAGATGAACTGAACCAATATCTTGCCGTTGAATACGGCATAGATTTTTCCCCTCTTGAGAGGGGATCAAGGGGTGTGTCTTCTCTTGAGAAGGATGCAGGGGCATGTAATAAAGGTGAGTCAACCCCCACTTTGGCAAAGGGGGGAAGGGGGGATTTTCAGAAATGGCTCAAATCTCATCATCCTTTTCACTGGTTTATTGAGTTTTATGGGATATTGAAGAGGGGTGGATTTGATGTGATTATTGGGAATCCGCCTTATGTGGAGTATAGCAAAGTTAAGAAAGAATACGAGATTAATAATTTCAAAACAGAAAAATGCGGAAATCTGTATGCATATGTAACTGAAAAATCAATTGATATATTACAATGTTCTGGGCGATGTGGGATGATTATTCCCTTAAGTGGCCTTTCAACTGAGAGGATGACTGATTTAGAAAAATATCTCACAATGCATAGTGACTATTTATATTTAAGCCACTATTCTGGTGATGCCCATCCAGCAATATTATTTAATGGATCACAATTGAGACTGTCTATATTTTTATTAGTAAAAGGGAAAAGAATTAATACATTCTCAACAAATTATTTGCGATGGTATTCTTCAGCTCGCCCTGATTTATTTACTACCCAAGTTTTGTATGAAAGGGTCGACGATATTATTATTGAATCATCTTTTCCAAAGATTGGAGATTCAGTTGCACGTTCAGTCTTAAAAAAAATCCATTTACAGTCTAAGAAGATTACTGATTATTTTTGTTCAACTATCAAAAATGAATTTTACTATCATAATACTCCTATTTTTTGGGTTCGAGCTTTTACTTTCGCCCCGCATTTCTGGAATGAAAGAGACGGTAAAAAGTTAAGTAGTCAAATAAAAATAATACATTCGGAATCAGAACAACTGCGCGATGCTCTTGTATCGGTTATGAATTCGACTTTATATCATTGGGTTTGGTTGGTCTATTCAGACGCATATCACTTAACATCAAGAGAACTAAGCGGGTTTGCTATTGACTTCTCAAAAATGACAGACAATAATCTAAATTCTTTATGTTATTTATCTGAGGAGTTAATGGAGGATTATCAAAAAAATTCCACTATAAAAAAAGTAAACTATAAAACTACAGGTAAGGTTGAATATCAGGAAATTGATCCTAAAATATCTAAACCCATAATTGACGAAATTGATCGTGTATTAGCAATACACTATGGTTTCACAGATGAAGAGCTGGATTTTATCATCAACTACGACATCAAGTATCGCATGGGGATCAGCGATCAGCGGACAGGAGGAATAGATACATGACTGAATTGACTTGCCCTGTCTGCTTGCAATCGTCTATTGAACACGTAGAAAATAAAGGTGACAGCAAAGACTACAACTGCGCTGTCTGCGGACAGTTCAATATTTCAAACTCAGAAGAAGCAATTATACAAAACAATCCTGTAGATTACAGGCTTGTTGCCTGGATAAGAGAACATCATGAACAGGGAAGGGAGCGTCCAAAGATAACTACATATACGTTAGATGATGTCATTAAAAATCTTCCAAACTACAGACCTCTTGAAAAACAGCTTCTATTTTTACGGGCAATGGAACGGCGGACAGAATATCCTGGAGCTCAAGTCATAATGAATTGCGACAATGATTATCCGTTGGCATATGCTAAGAACTGTGCAGAATTAGAGTTTCTTTGTTATGCTTTATCTGAACGAAAATTGATTTACCTTGAAAAAGTACCGCTTAAAGCAGGTGCAATATTTTCTGTTATTTTGTCTAAAGGTTGGGAATATCTTGACCGTAAATCAATAAAACCTATATTTGTTGATAGGGCTTTTGTTGCTATGTCTTTTGGTAAAGCATTAGAAGAAGCTTATGAAAAAGGCATTGAACCAGCAATAGAAAAAACCGGATATAAACCACTCCGTGTCGATAAGGAACCTCATATAGACCGCATAGATGCAAAGATAATTAGTGACATAAAAGATTCTTACTTCATGGTTGCTGATGTTACTGAGCAAAAACAGG
>CAZIFK010000250.1:0-2440 GCA_964538995.1 uncultured bacterium | reverse complement strand
GGAAAAATGCAGTAAAGCAATGACTGATGATCTATTCGCCACGGAACGAGTGTATCAATTGGTTAAAGAAGGAATCCCGTTTCGTGATGCATATCAACAAATTGCAAAATCAATTAAGGATGGTAAATGAGCCGCACATTACCCCAATTGAATCGCATAGTTGTTAAAATCGGCAGTTCAAGTCTATGTCATGAAAATGGTAAGATTAATCCGGGTCTGATTGAAACCCTTTCAGGAGAAATCGCGTTTCTGATCCAAAAGGGAATTCAGGTTGTCCTTGTTTCCAGCGGCGCTGTGGCAGCTGGCCGTAATTTGTTAAATGAAAGCGGGACTTCCATTGAAAACAAGCAGGCCGCGGCCGCTATTGGTCAACCCATTCTTCTGGGCACATTCCAACGGTTTTTTCAAGTTCATGATTTAACCACTGCCCAAGTGTTATTAACACATGATGATTTACATGATCGATCTCGTTACTTAAGTGCAAGGAATACTCTTGAGAACCTGTTGGATCACAATATTATTCCGATTATTAACGAAAATGATACAGTTAGTACTGAAGAAATTCAGTTCAGTGATAATGATTTTCTTGCGGCACTGTGTACAAATCTTGTCAGTGCTGACTTATTTATCATTTTATCAAATATTGATGGCATTGGCGAACAGGACCCGAATGATGATCCGGAAACTGTTATTTATCAAACCTTAAGTGTCGAAGAACTGGAAAAGTTAAAAGAACGGTTCCCCAGAAACATATCAGTTGGGATAAACCGCGGTGGAATTTTCACAAAATTGGAGGCCCCCATTATGGCAGCTCAATACGGCGTGCCTACAATTATTGCAAACAGTCATACAGATTCTATTTTACGACGACTGATCAAAGGAGAAGACCTTGGTACATATATAAAGCCGACTGACACGAATTTAAATTCCAGGAAAGCATATCTCGCTCATGCATTAAAGCCAAAGGCAAAACTCATTATTGATAATGGTGCTGCCCATGCTATTCAATCAAAAAAAGCCAGTTTACTCCCATCTGGAATCATTAAAACAGAGGGGACTTTTCAAAGAGGCGATGGTGTACTTTGCTGTTTATCCAACGGAACGGAAATTGCCCGGGGTATTGTAGAATATAATCGGGGTGAAATCGATCAAATCGCCGGACGGCAATCGTCTGAAATCGAAGTTATTCTTGGCTTTCGGCGACGTAGAGGCATCATTCATCGTGATAACATGGTTATAACAAAAGGAAACAAAACAATATGAGTTTGAAAAAACTAGGAATAAAGATTAAGCAAGCCAGTCTTTTACTGCCTGTAATCACAACAGAACAAAAACGAACTATTTTACACCAAATGGCAGATGAAATTCTTGCAAGTCAAAAATCAATCAAGGACGCAAACAACAAGGATATAGAGACCGCAGAAGTTAAAGAGCTCTCTGCAGCTATGATTGATCGCTTGAGATTAAATGATGATCGTATTCAAGCCATGGCGGAAAGCGTCAAGGATGTGGCAAATCTTCCGGATCCCGTGGGTGAAATCACAGAAGATTATACACGGCCAAACGGTTTACGCGTCCAGCGCAGAAGAATCCCCCTGGGTGTTATTGGTGTTATTTATGAATCACGACCGAACGTTACCGTTGAAGCCGCTTCTCTGTGTTTTTATGCAGGCAACGGTTTATTGCTCCGAGGAGGATCGGAAGCGTTTCACTCCAATCAGGAGCTTGTAAAAATATTAAAATCTGTATTAAAAAAGCACAACCTTGAAGATGTGATCAATATAGTTCCGTCAACAGACAGGGCTAATGTTGATGAAATGGCAAAAATGAATGATGTGCTTGATGTTATTATTCCCAGAGGCGGAGAAGGGCTGATACGACATATTTATGAAATCGCAACAGTACCAGTCATTGCTCATTATAAGGGGAATTGTCACGTTTTTGTGGATGCATCTGCGGAGGTTGATCAAGCCAGAGCAATTGTAATGAATGGCAAAGTCCAGCGCCCGGGGGTGTGTAATGCTTTGGAGACATTGCTCATACATCGAGATATTACTGATTCTTTCCTACCAAAAATGCTGGATGAACTAATAGTTGCGGGTGTAGAAATACGGGGATGCGAACAAACGCAAAAATATTCTGATATAGTTACGCCTGTGTCAGATAAAGATTATGATACGGAATTCCTTGATCTTATTTTAGCGGTAAAAGTGGTAGAAGATATACAGGAAGCAATTGATCATATTCATCAATATGGCAGCGACCATACAGAAGGAATTGTGAGCCAGAACCAACAATCAATAAATACGTTTATTCAGTCTCTGGACAGTTCGGCAATTATGGTGAATGCTTCCACGCGTTTTAATGATGGTGGGCAATTAGGTCTTGGCGCAGAAATCGGGATTAGTACTACAAAATTGCATTCTTTCGGTCCCATGGG
>CAZIFK010000249.1:0-2462 GCA_964538995.1 uncultured bacterium | reverse complement strand
GACTGAAGTGAATTTGTTCAAAATAAATGCTATTATAGACATCATTGACCCCACCACGTCCAGCGCAAAGCGATGGACCCAAAAATTGGAGCCATTTGTTGAAAACAGTTCGGAAATGAGAATATATTTTGAATCTCTGAAGAACTATTGTGATTTATCGAGAGAAAATGCACAGATATTTTTCAATGACTTAACAACAATTGTTGCCCAGGGAATAAAGGCGGATATCCCTTACCCGCAATATATCATATTGAGAAATTTAACCGAAGGATTTGGAGGAGTTTTTCAACAGATCCAGGAATTGGAATTAGCATTGGCTGAATTGCAGGATGCGGTTAAAGGTGTGTTAAGTCAGTTAGAAAATAATGGATCAACCCAGGATGATTTAGGTGATCTGATCCAATTATTTGAACATAGTATGGATGCTATTGCATCACTACAAACTGAATTAGCTATGTTGACGCATGATCAGCAAAATGGCTGGGTATATTGGCAGAAGGGACAGTATCGTCAGACGAGATCAGGAGAAAAGGAGTTATTTGTTTCAATTAATGGATCACCCGTTGATATCGCAGACGATTTAGCAAAATCATTTTTCCAATCCATAAGGCAGTGCATTTTAACTTCGGCAACACTGCGTGTGGAAGAGAGTTTTGATTATATTTTACAACGAACCGGTTTAAGCTTAATGGACAGTGAAACCGTTCATACAAGAGAATTTCATAGTCCATTTTATTATGATGAACAGGTTCGATATTACCAGTACAGTGGTAAGTATGGTCAAAACCCGACATTAGTTGCTGACTTGCTATATGAATGCCATAAATCATATAATAAGCGCATGATGGCTTTGTTTACATCCAGACAGTCTTTGAACCAGGTTTATCGCGAATTACAAGGCAAGCCTGATGGTAGAAAACTACCGATTTTTGCCCAGGTATCCGGATCATCGAGATATGCCATGCTTCGGGGTATGCATCGTACGAAAAATGGTATTTTACTCGGAACAAATGCTTTTTGGGAAGGAGTGGATCTACCCAGAGACTTGTTGGAAATATTGATCATCTCCAAACTTCCTTTCGGTGTACCTACTGAACCAATCACCCAAGCGTACAGCGGTATGTTGAATAAACAGGGGAGGAATCCATTTATGGAATTCAGTGTCCCGGAAGCAGTGGTTCGTTTTCGACAAGGATTCGGCCGGCTCATCAGAACCATTGAAGATGAAGGTCTATTTATTGTCATGGATGAACGAGTAGTGCAAAAACGCTATGGTTCCGCATTCAGCGATGCTATCCCCGTTCGTATGCAGACATTTACAAGAGTGGAAGAATTAATAAAGTAATATTGTTTATTTGATACAACTGTACAAATAAGCTTTTAATAATTTCTCAACCACAATTCATTTTCAAATCTTTTATCCCTACCTAAATCCTCCCCACATTGGGGAGGACCTAAAAGGTCTCCCCCGTATCGGGGGAGGTGGCGAAGCCGGAGGGGGATATTATTACCTCGGCATCAAAAAGTCGCCCGCCTTTCCCGTTTAAAAATAATTTATGTGTTGGGCAGAAAGGATTAATAATATAGGCTATCACTGAGTTATTGTAAACAAAATATTCAACACCTAACGGCGATGGTTTCTTTTTTATTTTAAGTGCTATAGATATGAGACTCCTAACGGAGTCTTCCACAGATAAGAATCCGTCGGCTGGCGGATTATATGTTTATAGAAAAAGATATAAAGATAACAAAAACCCCTGCGGGGTTTTATGTCTATAAAACTTAGAATGAACGATAACCGAACTCCGTAGGATGTTCAACATTTGGCTATCCTATTGGTAATAAATTTGTCTACAGAAAAATGTTTATTTAATCGTTTTAAGATCAGCCAGGAGGAGTTCTTTTTCTTCTTTGTCTTTTATTTTTTCGGACAAGTCACTGGCCATATTTAAATGTTTTTCTTTTTCTTTAGTATTGCCGGTTAGTGCATGAACTCTGGCCAAGGCTTCATGAGCGTAACCTAAATAAAAAGGCTCTTCATTTTCACTGAATTCCAGGCACAATTTGCCATAGCGTTCAGCTTGGTCTAATTCACCGGCCAATGCATAACACTTTGATACTTGCCAGCAATGCACTGGGTATAAAAAGGACTAAAACTTTATTGGGACCAATAGTAACAAATTATAACGGCGTTATGAAACAACCTGTTACCTTTAATTATTGATATTTGAGAATGAATCAAATTGTATGGAATTAAAAAATATAGCTGAAACTTGATAAGCTATATGAAATAAACAATTCTAATAGTACATTTCCAGTTAAGATAGTGTTTGGTTTGATATGTTCAATATAATTATCCTATCCGAAGCCATATTTAGATCTTATGTCTAATAAGATGAGAGCAGTGAAATCGTTATGAGTCTTATTCTCATCGTCTCAATAACAATTCGTTTGGTAGCCAT
>CAZIFK010000248.1:0-2479 GCA_964538995.1 uncultured bacterium | reverse complement strand
AAAGAAAATCACGAAAACTAACAGTACAATCAGATAATTTCTTTTCATTTGAATTTTAGTCCTAAATTTCGTTCAGATTTCTCAACATTCCATGTCAACAAACAAATCGTGTTATTACATATATAACTATGGACATAAAATCATTCATCAAGACCGGTGATACTGAAATTTAAACATATTCTGAAATACAAAAGTGGTGTTTTGAGACAGGGTTTTGAACTAATTTAGAATTGACTAAAAAAACGATGGCACGGACTTATTTCAAAAAATTAACATTTGTTGGACTGATAATAGTACTATTATTTTTTCCGGTAAACGGGAAAACACAATTCACATTTTTACCAAGTGGGAGCTATTTTAAAACAATTGTTCTAGATCCATCCGCCAGTCAATTTAGCGGCAGCCTGTTGGCATTTCATAGCGAAGGTAATTTAAAGCAGAAGATTTATGTTCCCATTAATTTGGGTGTTCGAAAAATGTATTTCCGATGGGACCAGAATAATGACAGAGGATTTGAACTGGGTATTGAATTTGCCATTCACAGCCAGTTTTCCATAATCGATGTAGGTACCAATTACTTGGGAGGTTTTCAAAATGCCGATTATCGTATTGCGGGTGTTGCTCATATTTTGCGTGAATCATATTCATACCGGATTACTATTTTTCATTTATCTTCACACTTGGGTGACGATTACATAATCCGGAATCAAATTGTTTCACCGACGTCAAATGTTCTTAATTACGAACAAATAGATGTTATGCGCTCTAGTGAAACTGGGAATTCACGGTATTATTATGGAGCCGGTTTAAATTTTAGTCCAAATACAGTGAGGGAGCATATGATGTACCAATGCGGTTATTTTTACTCCCGGTCATTCGAAGGCAATCCGGACTTGGGTCTTCTGGCAGGTATTGATATTAAAATTTTCCAACAGAATAAATTCCGACCAAATTACAAATTCGGAATCGGAGTGGAGATCGGGCGGACAAAATCCAAACCGCTGCGCTTAATTTTAGAATACTATAATGGCCATCTGCCCTACAGTACACTGGAATCCCAGACAGTCCAGTTATTTGGCGCAGGGCTTTATTTTGATACCGACATTTAGAATTATTAACGTACTAGCAATTTGGAATAAGACAAGAAATAATTCTATTCTGTGTTCTATTACTAAAAAGAACGCTGTGCATATAATCAAGGAGAGAAATTAATGAACAAATTGATTTGGTATGTGGGCAGTGTTAGACATAGCGTTTGATGGCTCCTGCCGTTACGGTATAATCAGATAATGGTTATTCCTACTCCAGTGTAGTTGAAATAGAATTCAACCAAAGAAGATAAACTTAAGCGTACTTTACTAATTTCCTTCCCAACGATCTTCACCCTCGCGAATAATATAAACTCCGGGTTGTCCATCGATTGGACATTTTACTTGACATATTCCGCACCCAATGCAATGTTCTGAATTGATAATTGGATAAAGAACCTCTTTAGTAGTAAGGGAAGTTGGCAACTGCACTTGCTTTTTTTCAAATAGTATTGCTTTCTCCGGGGTGGGGCAGTGCTCTTCACAGACTATGCAGTTTTCATTCATCCGGTAAGGAATGCACACATCTTTGTCAATGATAGCGAGACCCATTTTCCATTTCTTCTTTTTTTCCAAAGATAAAGTTTGGATTGCGCCGGTTGGGCAAATTTCGCCACAAATATTGCAATTGTATTCACAGTATCCTGACTTAAAATCGGCATGGGGTGTCAAAAATCCTTCGAGGCCGGTTTCAAAATAATACGGCTGAAGGCAAGCACCTGTTGTACCACAGACTCGCACACATTCATCACAACGTATACAACGATCGAAAAACATTTCCTCCTCTACAGAACCAGGTGGACGTATATTATCGCCCGGCGAACTGTCGGGAGAATAGGTTATCTTTAATACACTTGTAGCAGCAAAACCAGAAAATGCTATGCCAAAGAAACGCCTTCTGGAAAGATCTACCGACGTGGTCATAGATGTCATCGGTTGAAATGAGTATGTGGTTCCATTAACCTTACATTCTTTTGAACAATTCAAGCAGAAGATACATTCTGACTTTTCAGTCGTTAGGAAATCCTCCTCGATAGCTGCCATTTTGCAATTTTTCGAACAGAGGGCACAGGAATTACAAACCTCTTCATCCACCACTCTCTGCAACGGGCTTATTTTTGCTATTAGTCCAAGTAAAGCACCAAGAGGGCAGAGATTGCGACACCAAAACCGCTTTGATAACACACTCAACCCAAGAATGATTGCAAAAAATATGGCAACTACCAAGGCTCCGTGTACAATCATAGGTTTTAAAGGAATAATAGAACGTGAAAGAAAATCGAACGCATTGTAAACAAGATCCTCTGCCACACGAAAGTCCAATAGTCCGATAAAAATAACATCAATCATTTTTGTAACAATGGGAAAAATCACCGCTCCTACGGTTCTCC
>CAZIFK010000247.1:0-2496 GCA_964538995.1 uncultured bacterium | reverse complement strand
CATTTCACCTGTTTGCAAACCAAAAAGGAACTTGCGCGTGGATTCAGTAGTTGAACCAGTCACGCGAATCAATTCAAGAGGATGAATACAAAATTGTTCATGTAATCGTTGGCGCAATTCATTGGGGAAATTTCTCATTTCATGAAATGAATTCACGCGGCTTTTATATAACCATGTAAAGAGTTGTTCGGTTCGAAATGATGGTTCTTGCAAATGTCTGCAAATACGTCCGAGTTCGGTTTGATTCAGTCCGATTAGAGCCTGTTTTGAATTTGTTTCAGAATTCATGGATGGAGAATTTCGATCATCTTTTAAGGCTTGGCAAGACAATAAGATTGATTCAAGGAGTGTTGGCTATTAAGTTTGCCCCCCTTCTAAACTTTAATTACGAATTAGGAATAAAAATGTCACCACAACAAGACGCACAATTAGTAAAAGAATTGGAACAATTTCGCCAGGATTTTATGAATGAAATTGGTAAAGTAATCATCGGTCAACAAAATATTCTCGATCATTTTCTAATTTCCCTAATTTGTAAGGGGCATGTTCTTTTAGTTGGAGTTCCAGGATTGGCAAAAACATTATTAATAAAATCCATGTCAGAATTATTAGACCTCAAATTCAGCCGCATTCAATTTACACCGGATCTAATGCCAAGTGACATTACCGGGACGGAAGTCATAGAAGAAGATCACACAACCGGACGGCGTGAATTCCGCTTTTTTAAAGGACCCATTTTTGGGAATATAATTTTAGCAGATGAAATCAACCGGACACCGCCTAAAACACAATCTGCACTGTTGCAGGCCATGCAGGAATATACAGTTACGACCGGCGGTCAGACTTATAAATTGGACGAGCCTTTTTTTGTTTTGGCAACTCAAAACCCCATAGAACAGGAAGGAACCTATCCGCTTCCTGAGGCACAACTGGACAGGTTCATGTTTAATATTAACATTGATTATCCAAGCAGAGATGAAGAAGTAACCATTGTTCAGACAACAACCAGCGGAATGGAATCTACATTGAATGCGATTATTTCAAAATCCAAACTGCTGGAATTTCAGGGATTGGTTAGACGCGTTCCTGTGGCAGAAAATGTGGTTGAGTATGCTGTCGATCTCGTCAGCAATACCAGGCCGAATTCGGATAAAGCTCCTGTTTTTGTAAACGAATGGATAGACTGGGGAGCTGGCCCAAGAGCTTCACAATATTTAATTCTTGGCGCCAAAGGTCGTGCAGTATTGGAAGGCCGCTCAACGCCGGATATTTCGGATGTAAATGCATTGGCTTTGCCTGTTTTACGCCATAGAATCATCACAAATTTCAACGCAGAAGCCGAAGGTGTCAAAGTGGATGATATTGTTTTAAAACTTATAGGTTAGATGCTCGTTGTTAGACGTTAGACGTTAAAAAAAGGAGGAGGAATGAAATGGCTTCATTTAAAAAGTTAGAAGTTTTCAAATTATCAGTACAGTATGTGAAATCTATCTATCAGATTACAAAATCATATCCAAAAGAAGAAAAATATGGCTTGATAAGCCAATTAAGAGATGCAGCAATCGGCATTCCCTCGTGCATAGCTGAAAGTACAGGTAGAAGAACTGCTAATGATAGAAAGCATTTTATTGATATTGCTTTAGCTTCATTGTATGAAACTCATTCACAATTAATTGTTTCAGAAGCTTTAGAATATATTGCGAAAGAGCGATTGAATAATGCTGAACCATTCATCGAAAAGTTAAAAGCAAAACTGATCGCATATCAAAATTCAATAAAAGACAGACCATCTAGCACCTAACATCTAACATCTATCGTGATAGATAAGAAAAAATATCTCAATCCGGAAACAGTTGCTAAACTTGACAATATGGCTTTACGAGCACGTTTAGTTGTGGAGGGCTATATCATTGGCCTGCATAAAAGTCCATATCACGGCTTTAGTGTGGAGTTTGCAGAACATCGAGCTTATGGTCCCGGTGATGAAATTCGCCATATTGATTGGAAGCTCTATGGAAAAACGGATCGATATTATGTAAAGCAATATGAGGAGGAAACAAACCTTCGGTCTTACATTTTATTGGATTGTAGTCGTTCCATGAAATATAAGAGTGGTTCCATTACAAAAATGGATTATGCATCATATTTATCTGCAGCTTTATCTTATTTAATGTTAAATCAGCGGGACGGCGTCGGGCTTATTCTTTTCGATGAAAAAATCAAAAAATTCATCCCCCCCCGTTCAACGGCTAGCCACTTAAACTTAATATTGAAAAATCTTGAAAAACCTGAATGTGGAAATGATACAAAAATAGGTCCAGTTTTGCATGAAATGGCTGAAAGAATTAAAAAGCGTGGGCTGGTCATTCTGATCTCCGATTTGATGGATAACCAGGAAGATATCATTAATGGATTGAAACATTTCCGACACAATAAACAAGAAGTGATTCTGTTTCAGATCCTGGATCGTAAGGAATTGGAATTCGATTTTAATGT
>CAZIFK010000246.1:0-2505 GCA_964538995.1 uncultured bacterium | reverse complement strand
AACGGTTTTTTATCCTGAAGGACTACAAAATCTACTTCTCGTTTGTCTGTATCACGGATAAACCGCAATTCCACATTGTATCCTTCAGTATCCTCAATGAAATGGCAGTATTTTAACAATTGACACGCAACTAAATTTTCAAACCTGTACCCCCTCTCCTCGATGAGTGACCAATCCCACAAGTAAAGCTTTTGTTCTTTTTTTACTGCTCTTATTTTTGGAGCGCCATAGGGTGATATCCTGAAGGAATAATATAGGCGCTCAAATATTGCAAGCCAGTGTTTGCACGTTTTTGGGGCGATTTCAAGTAAAATACTTAAGTTTCTTACTGAAAGGGGTGTGCCAACACGATTAGGAAGTTCCTCTGCCAACAGTTCTAATAAGCTTAATTCCTTTACATGCTCCAAATCCCGAATATCGTCATAAATGACTTTCTCTATTCGACTATGCTGCCATCGTCGCCAATTAGATTCATTTCCTTTTAGTAATGGCTCTGGAAATCCTCCAAATGATAATAATCTTTCCAAATCTGTTTGTGTAGGCTTCGAATCTAATTCCATTAATGAAAAAGGATGAAGGCGATAATAGTAATACCTGCCCTGGAGTGAATCCCCTCCTTTTCGATAATAATCCAACCGTGCGGATCCTGTAACAATAAACGACCTTTCACTTTTTAATTTATCATAATACCCTTTAACAAGATTCCGCCACCGTGCATATTTGTGAATTTCATCAAAGATGATTAATGGTTGATTTGGAGGAAGATCCCCCTTTTTAATCGTACTCCGGTTTTTTGAATAATCCCAATTCAGATAAGCTGAGTGTTCCTCGTTTCCATCTGGCAACAAAGAAAGAGCCATCGTGGTTTTGCCTACCTGACGCGGTCCTCCAATAAAAACCATTTTGGTTTTTAAATCTTTTTTAACGAATGAGGTTATATATCTGTCAATAATATTCATGAGCATTATCTACCATAGGTAATATTACTCATGAGCATTGTGTAGTACAAGTAATATTACTCATGAGTATTCTTAGATACAGCAAACAATACTCATGTATGATTTAGTTAAAAGAACGTGAAAAACAGTTTAAATATTAAAATCAATAATTGAATCCACAGAAATCAAATTTACTTCTTATTTGAAACTTCACATTCCTTAATTTCCGGTTTGGTTTTAGCCGGATTATGAATAAGAACACACATCTGATGAATTATTATTATTCGATGGAAAAGTATCTCCAGACTGCCTCGGGCAAACTCTCGTGAACGTCGGCGTTATTCCGGCTCGCCTTAAGTCCATCCGATTTCCCCATAAAATACTTGCCCCCATTCATAATAAACCTATGGTGGTGCATGTCTACGAACAAGCGCAAGAAGCTGATTTACTGGATGAAGTATTGATTGCCATTGATAGTGAAGAAACTGCCGAAGCATTGAAACCCTATAAAGTGAATACCGTCATGACGTTCTCTGATCATTTGTCCGGAACAGACCGTGTAGCCGAAGTTGTCAGTGAAATGGATGCAGATGTTGTGGTAAATATTCAGGGCGATGAACCGGGAATGGATCCGCAATTGATTGATAAACTCATTAAAATATTTGAAAAACCTAATGTCTTCATGGCCACAGCGGCATCTACAGATATTTCAGCAAAGGATGAACTGGATCCAAATACTGTGAAAGTGCTCGTTGATACGAACAACATTGCAATGGCTTTTCGCCGGGAACCTCGTCAATATGAAATAGGCGGTTATTATCGGCATATTGGTATTTATGCATTCCGGAAACAAGCATTGATGAAATACACAAAAATGCCCCAAACAGAAAATGAAAAAACAAACAGGCTGGAACAACTCCGGGCGCTGGATAATGGTCTGCCAATTCATGTGATTTTAACCGATTACGCCGGAAGAGGAATCGATACGGAAGAAGATTTAAAGAAATTTTTGGAGCAACATGGCTAAACAGACAAAATATATATTTGTATTAGGCGGAGTTATATCCGGATTGGGTAAAGGCATCGCCGCCGCATCCATTGGCTATTTATTGAAAAGTGCCGGTCTTAAAGTATCCATCATTAAACTGGACCCTTATCTCAATGTAGATCCCGGCACCATGAATCCCTATCAGCATGGCGAAGTTTTTGTGTTGGATGATGGATCAGAAACAGATTTGGATTTGGGGCATTATGAACGCTTCATTGATGTAAATATGAGCAAAAACAACAATGCCACCACCGGCCAAATTTATAGTACTGTTTTAGAACGAGAGCGGAATGGCGATTACTTAGGCGCCACTATTCAGGTCATTCCCCATATTACGGATGAAATTATCAACCGCATAAGAGCGGTAAATAGACCAAGAAAATTTGATGTAGTTATCATCGAAGTTGGCGGAACTGTGGGTGATATCGAAAGCCTGCCCTTTCTGGAAGCTATCCGTCAATTATCACTGGAAGTGGGATATCATAACCATGTATTAGTTCACGTAACGTTGGTCCCTTA
>CAZIFK010000245.1:0-2510 GCA_964538995.1 uncultured bacterium | reverse complement strand
CTCTTTTTCGTATTGGTTCGTTTCCATGGAATAAGACATAAGCCTCTCCCTGGGCGGGAGGAAATATTTCTTGATCGATTGAAGGGTTCTGTTGTAGTCAAGCACAACGGAATCCGGGTCGGATACCGTTTCAAAAGAAAACGAGGTATCCCCCTTTGGATGAGGTGCAAATACATTTCCAAGAGTCTGTAAATGCCGGATTAAATCCGATACGTTTTCTTGTGCCAAATGGGTTGATTTCATTACGCTATTTTCTCGGTTAGTTGATAGATTTGTTATTGAATTGAGGAAAGAACATTTGTGTATAAATTAAATGGAACAGTAAGCCTGCCATTTTTCAATGTTAAGGAAAAGAAAGCATATTTAATGCTTTTTTTATAGATTCTCATTTTCCGTTGACTTCCCTGTACAAAATTTAAGACACCTCTGTCTTTTTATAAAAGTTATAAAAAAACTTTTATCTTTAATTCGCTAAACTAACTCTAATCTTCTTTTTTACTTCCAAATTAGGCGGGTTGTTAAAATACATAATTAACGAACCAATCAAACATGCCGCACCGGCAATAATAAATGGTATCATCCATACGGACGGATCGCCGGATGAATGAGCAGAATCTTTAAAATACCCTGCAATGAAAGGTCCGGCAATACCCGCAATTCCATAGGCAGAAAACACCCAGCCATAATTAATACCTACATTTTTATTTCCAAAATAATCTGCTGTGATAGCTGGAAATAATGCAAAATTACCTCCGAAATTGAAACCAATAATGGATGCGGCAAATACGAATCCAATGGAAGATCCAAAATGGATAAATAAGTGATATATCATCAGTACGATAATTCCCTGGAAAACAGTCATGGTAAGAATAGCGTTCTTACGACCGATTTTGTCTGAAAACATTCCCCAGACAATTCTCCCCACTCCGTTGAAAATGGCATACCAAGCCATGGCTGTTCCTGCTAGAATCGCAGCATTTTCTACTCCATTGTATTCCAAGGCGTCGACCCCAAATAAACGAATACAATAAATCACCATTAAACCGGATAATGCTGAAAAAATAAAGGTTGACCAAATCAAATAAAATTGTGGTGTTTTTAACATTTGGTTCGAATCGAAATCGACCGTATCTAATTGTGGTCCACCCTTCTCTGTATTATCTGTCCAACCATCGGGGGAATAGCCATCCGGAGGGTTCACCATTACCACACTCCCCAGCAATACTAATATTGCAAAAACAATACCATAAATGACAAATACACTCTGGACGCCGGGTAAACCAAAAACCTGCGTTGTGTTTAGCAAGCCTCCAAACCAAGAATCTGCCAGTTTAACCCAAATGGTGGCGCCAAAACCAAAACCGGCTACAGCTAATCCAGTGATCAAGCCTTTTTTATCGGGAAACCATTTTACTCCTACCGCAATGGGTACAACATAAGCCAAGCCAATGCCGGCGCCGCCCATGATTCCAATAAAAATGAATTGGAAAAGGAATGTTGATCCAAATATTCCTCCAAGAACATATCCCAGTCCAAGGAGAATACCTCCGGAAATAGCAATTCGGGTAGGACCATATTTTGCTTGCAATTTCCCTGCCAGAATCATCACACAGGCAAAGGTAGCCAAGCCGGCTGAAAACACCCATGCTGTTTCCTTGGCAGTAAATCCATATACATCGTTAGGGTCTGTAAGAATTTTTGTAAATACGCTCCAAGCATAGATAGCTCCGAGGGCTAATTGAATCATAATGGCTCCAACAACAACCCACCATCGGTTTTTAATATTTTTTATCACGTTAATTTCCTTTCCATTTAGAATGATAAATAGACTGCAAACAACAGTCGATCATTCACTACCGGTTTGTCATCTTCAGTTTTTTCAGGTTTGAGATTATCAGTATATGTCGAAGTGTATAATGCTTCTGTCTTGTCAAATTCCAGCGCAAATTTCAAGTTGTCCCTTTTCCATACAATTCTGGGACTGATTCGAAAGATGGTTAATATATTTGATGATCGTGCTTTAAACGTAGTAACATCATCAGGTTCAAGTTCAGTTTCAATTCCATTGTTTTCGGTAAATCCTGCAAATAATCCTATTAATAATTCATTAATTTCATATTCCACATCTAACCAATAACTGCTCAAATTTGTTGGCTTAAAATCGACTATTCCTGTTTCAGTATTTTCAATAATTGCATATCCGCCAAGCATGATATGATCTGAAAGATCATTCCCTGAAATATATTTCATCCGAACATTGAGATTGTTTAAACCCAACTTTGAATAGATTGTAAAAGCATCCGCATAAATATTCTCACCACCTTTTTCCGGTCGTAAAGCTTTCCAATATCCACCTGTTCCAAATATAAATGTTCCTTGTTTCCAGATACCATGGAGATGTATCGCCGGGATTCCTGACCTTTGCTGGTCTTCTCTACCTGAGATTTCCTGAAAGGCGTCTCGCTGCATAGTAGCAGATCCCAATACACTCAATGATTCTGCTATCTTCC
>CAZIFK010000244.1:0-2526 GCA_964538995.1 uncultured bacterium | reverse complement strand
GGATAATTCTCATGAACAGCAAATTTTGCCGGAAGAATATCTTCTGATTCAATACCAACCGTGAAATTATCAAAAATTGCATGAACATCTCTTATCTGGGTGCTTGGCACACAAGAATTACCGATTTGGAAAACCAACCGTCCGCTGGTTCCGTCATAATCGTGATCTGAATCATTCGGGAAAGTCCATCCTGTAAAGGGTATATGCTTCCCCAATTCAGTGACTGAATCTTTAGCTAATACGACCCATTCGGAGGATGCAGCATCTGTCCCGGCTGATGCTGTCCAGTCAGTATTTCCAACTTTGACTGTAGGTTTCCTAACCAGTGTATGATCTTTGGTACCAGTTGTTATACCAGCAACATCCCATCCTGAACCGGGGTCGGCTGATGTGTCTGCACTGAGATCATAAAAACCAAATAGATCAATACAGGTTGTGTCTGATCCGTCAATTTTGAAAAGTCCGCGGACATCATCGCCATTGAATGAGGCAATAAATGATGTTCCAGCGGCGTATGGATCTTCAATTATTGTGTCTGCCTCAGCTATTATCTCTGTACTAGCTTTTTCATTGACAATAACATAAACATCTCCACTATTTATCATTGTCCCAGCTGGAAACCGTAAAGTGTCACTAAATGGGTTACCATTATAGTTACCCAACACAAGATAATTCGTTAAATCAACTGCAGCTCCGGTTCCATTATAGATTTCCAGGGCCTTGTTATAACTTCCACCTTCTATGTATTCAGAGAAGAACAGATCGGTCGCTGGAGTTTCGTACAGCGCAGTTCCGCCGATACTTTTGAGCATCCCGGCTTGCAGGGCATCTTCCGTTGCTTTTAACGTTGCTTCTGTCTGGTCCATACCTTCAGCCATATAGGCGGCCACACCGGCAGCAATCCAGGTTGTTAGGGAATCAGACAAAGCAGTTACAACAGCGGTGGAAAATGTTGCTGGTGCACCAAATTTTCTTAATGTGGAATCGGCTGCAAATATAAAGGCCGCTTGCAAATCGGCGTATGTACCATAATGGAATTCAAACAAACCTTCAAATAAACCGATAGCTGAAAGGAAATTGTAGGTGAAATAATAGCCTGTAAATTGCAATGGTTCGTCGCCACTCATCATTACATCATCAGCGCCTTTTGGATCAAAAAGATAACCCCAGTCAGTTTTAACGACTCCATCCGGTTCTCCATCGCCATCCAGATCAAGGCCTTCACCGCCAAGTATGGGGTGAGAACCTACATTTATACCTAATCCGATTGAAGCCAGGTAAGCAGTAGTTACGGTATCTCCTGGTACAATAGGGATTCCTAAAAAACGATCGCGTTTACCATCATCATCAATACCGCTGTCAGAACCTTGACCATCAACCGCGTGCCAGGAAACTTCCAATTTATCAAATCCAGATCCACTCTCGTTAAAAAAACCTTTGAGTTGACCAAAGTTTTCAAGACCTGAAGGATTATCCCAGTCCTGCGGAGCTACAAACCAGTCAAATACTACCGATTCAGCGATACCAAATCCCCAAGTAAAAGTACCATAGTCTCCTTCAGCAGAATTAGGTGAATTATCATTGTACGTAGACGAAATAAGAGCATTATCATTGACCGGAGATACGACGGCAAACGATGAACAGTTTTCTGTAGTAGTAGTAGGAAATGTATTTGATGTTCCTTCAACCGCAGGTATCAACATTCGTCCACCATCCATATCCAACGCAACTGAAAGATCGATACCGACATATTCAAGCCCGGCAGGTGTAAGTAATAAATCAGGTGTTGCTACTACAATGATTGTATCTCCCGGTGCATAACCGGCTAATATGTGAGAATAAACCGGTGTAGCGGCATTTGGCCATTTTGCTTCTACATAGTAATTAGCCACAGAATCACCTGCGCTTTCTACTGCACGAGCTAGGTTATGGTAACCAACCTTAATACCGACCATCTGGTATGTACCAGTATATGATTGTGCTTGTACCATTACTGATAAAGTAATTAAAAGTAATATTCCTGTTAACATTTGTTTTTTCATGTATTTCTCCTACCATGTTATCTATTAGTGAATGAAAACTTCCTTCGATTGGCAAAGGCTAGTCCCTACCAATGGTAAAGTATACTACGAATCTAGGAGTTTTTTCAATTATTTTTTTAAAGAATATTTTGGTTATTTTTTATACTTGTGTTGTTGTATCCAGCGCCATATCGCCCATAAAAGAATGAGTGTTCCCATGATAAAAAGAACGTTTGCTAAAATAATTGTGGATATGTGCGTCATGTTTTTTCAATGGGGAAATATACGATTGACCTTAACTTTGAACAAGACATAGGTTTGTTTAATGATACGAATCGGCTTTCTATGATAATGATTATTTATTAATTCTAAATGAAGGAACAAAACTAAAATGAAAATTTGTGTGTTGGTAAAACAAATTCCTGGCAGTGAAGCAACATTTAATGTAACTACAGATGGTAGTTGGATACAGGAAAGTGGTTTGCCATTTGAAATGAATGAAAGT
>CAZIFK010000243.1:0-2550 GCA_964538995.1 uncultured bacterium | reverse complement strand
CAGGATAAAGGCGGAGATTTTCTTTCACTATACCCACATACCCACAATAAAGTGAAAGAAGCGCTCACCATTGGTGAGTCTGAAAAAGCGATCGAATCAGTGTTGGGGGATGCGGTGAGACTCACAACTTGCGGTAGTCTAAATAACGCTGTTAAGGTCGCTCATTCACATGCGCAACCTGGAGATATTGTTTTATTATCTCCGGGTTGTGCCAGTTTTGATCAATTCGCCAATTTTGAAGAACGCGGAGATACATTTAGAGAATTAGTTCAATCCCTGAAGGTATACGGATGAGTTATTTAAATATTATTGTTAAGAAATATGATCGATTTTTATTAACTAGTATCATCATACTCTGCGTTTTTGGTACGGTCATGCTATTTAGTGCCAGTTCAAATTTATCTCTGGATGAAACCAGCAGCCGGACAGATACGCTTTATTTACAAGCCCATTTAAAGCGATTACTCGTTGGCGTGTCATTTATGTTTTTCTTTATGTTGTTTGATTATCGCAAAATGAAAGACTGGGCATATCACATTCTGGGTGTATCTATCATTTTATTAATATTAACGAAAATTATATTTATTATTAACGGAAATACATCCCCAGCCCGCTGGTTATACCTGGGATCAATTTCAGTCCAGACATCAGACTTGGCTCGTTTGTCACTTATTATATTCATTTCTGCATTTATTCACGATAAGCGTGAAAAAATTAAAGAATTTTACGGTGGATATTTAAATGTAATAATGGCCGCCGGGATCATTGTAATATTAATTGTTACACAGCCGGACTTAAGTACTGCAGCAATGATTTTGCTCATTACATTTGTGATGTTATTCCTCGGTGGTGCCAGGATTCAGCATATGTTGGCTACAGCTGCCATATCTATATCTGCCATGACCCTAGTCATCTTGAATTGGGACTATATGCGCCGCCGTATCATGAGCTTTGTATATCCTGAAAGCGTTAGTGTTGAGAGTGTGTATCAAATTAAACAATCATTGATCAGTTTAGGCAACGGTGGTTTTTTAGGAATGGGGCTTGGAAACAGCCTGGGGAAAAACCTTTTTCTTCCTACTCCCCATACAGATTTTATTTTTGCCATCATTGGTGAAGAGACCGGTCTAATTGGTGCTCTTTTTGTATTGACGTTATTTATAGTCATTTTTCAACGGGGTATCCAAATCGCCAAAGAAAGCTCAGAACCATTTGGCATTATGCTTGCTCTTGGAATTTCGTGCAGTTTAATTCTATACGCATTCATCAATGTGGCTGTTGTCACCAATCTTGTCCCCACAACTGGATTAGCCATGCCACTTGTTTCCTATGGCGGATCCGGTGCGGTGGTCCATTTGGCAAGTTTGGGTATTTTATTAAATATCAGTCTGTCAAAGAGATCTGTTTCCCGTAATTCGGATTGGAGGAAACACATATATGAATAAATTGAAATTCATTCTTGCCGGTGGTGGTACAGGCGGTCATCTATTTCCGGCTTTGGCCATTGGAGAGGAACTCAATGACCGAACCGGGGCTGACATCCATTTTGTTGGATCTAAGTACGGAATTGAAGCTGAAAAATTACCTGCAAAAAATCTTCAACATACATTATTATCCATTCGTGGTCTACAGCGAGAACTTTCAGTGTCATCTCTTGGAAAAAACCTGCTTCTTCCCGGGCGGTTGTTAATGTCAAAAATGAAAACGAATTCATTAATTGATGATCTACAGCCAGATGCGGTGATTGGAACCGGTGGTTACGCTTCTGCCCTGCCACTGTACATAGCTCGTCAAAAAAATATACCCTACTTTATTCAGGAGCAAAATTCTTATCCGGGGATTACTACAAGGTATTTCGCAGAAAAGGCTGAAACGGTTTTTACAGCTTTTGAAGAAGTGGAAAAACACATTAAAAAAAAAACGTTATTTCAGCAGGAAACCCGGTTCGAAAAGACATTGCCAATGGAGATCGCGTGACAGCTCTTAATCAATTTGACTTAATGAATGATAAAAAGACACTCTTTATTTTTGGCGGAAGTCAAGGATCGGCTGCTATCAATCGGTGTGTTTCCGAAATAGTTAATGAACTGAATGATATTCAAGTGCTTTGGCAAACGGGAAGTAACCAATATGAACAATTTAAACATCATGAAGCAGAATCCGTTCGCGTTAGACCATTTATTGATGATATGAAAAGTGCGTATGTCTTGGCAGACCTAACCGTATCCAGAGCCGGTGCGTTAACCATCGCTGAACTAACAGCATGCGGACTGCCCAGTGTTCTAATTCCACTCCCATCTGCAGCGGCAGATCATCAAACGCACAATGCAAAATCATTGGAAGAAAAAGGTGCAGCCAAAATGCTTCCTGAATCAGAGATGAGATCAGAAAATTTACATGTCTTAATAACCCAATTACTTAAAAATGAAGATGCATTGAACAAGATGTCTGAAAAATCGAAAGCGCTAGGAAAACCAGAGGCAGTATCTGTTATTGTTGATCATATTTTAGAAAGAGTCGGTGCATAATGTTCCGTAAAGTGAAAAAAGT
>CAZIFK010000242.1:0-2569 GCA_964538995.1 uncultured bacterium | reverse complement strand
TTATCCCGAAGCCGGTTACCAGACAGGAATTCATTAATAATTTATATAAATATTTCCCCATCAATTTGGACCCTACTATAAATGATATAAATTTATCTCCTATTATTGGAGATTTTGCTTGATCTGTTCATAAGCCGCTAACACCTGTAAATTTATATATATAAGGGTGGAGGGCCGAAAACCCTCATGACAATCTTGCATATAAAAACACCTACATTATATTGCACATTTGTCTACGCTGAAGCTACAACAGGTAAACTTTTGGAAATCTTCCTCGAGAATCGTATAATCACAAAACAACAGTCTCAACTACCGATCTATCACCAAATCTAAAGTCGTTTATCGACAAGTGGAGCAACGATCTTCTAACCCGTAGGCCACAGGTTTCCCGTCCGCCGAAGACTCGTAGGTGGAGAATCACATCCGGGGCACATAACTTCAGGTTCCCTGCTCACTGTAATCCGTAGGATGAAGGTGGTTTACTGTTTCTTTGAGACGATTGTACTACGTGTGTCTTAAATAAGGAATCGAAGGAAATATTTCGCGAATTTGTTCGATTGTAATTATGGATTCCCATACTCCAAATATCCGGGCAAATACTACGAGAAGTAAAAAAGTCGCTGTTACAGCAACTAACATGGTTTTTTGAGTCCAGAAATTTCTTCTTATTCCCACGGTTTGCATGGTCATAGTTTCATTTATCGGACAAATTTCTGTACAGTTCATACATCCCGTACACTCGGCACTCTGAATAAAAGGTTTATTATCTACCGGTAAATAGGCAGGACATACTTTTGTACACAGACCGCAATTTGAACATTTGTCCTCATCGCGTACAACGCGGGTTGGACTTACCATTGAAAATAATCCCACCAACGCACCATAAGGACACAAATACCGACACCAGAAATTTCTGACAAAAAGTGATCCCACGGCTAAAAGTAGTAAAACGATTATGGCGAACAAGGACATTTCCGTGAAGAAGTACATCATTTTAATATCGGAAACAATCCAATATTGTGTTTCCATAAACGCTTTCAGGCTTGGAATAGATGCAACCAAAACAGCATAATAAACAAAAAATGCCATTAATATATATTTCAGACTTCGTAATGGAATATCAAGCCATTTGGGAAATTGGAAATTTCGGCCAAACATGCGCTGACCTAGTCGCCATAACCACTCTGATAAGGTTCCAACGGGACAAAACCAGCCACAGAATGTTTTTCTCAGCAACCAAGAAATGAGAATGGCAAAACCGATAATTACCATCCCCGCTGGATGCACCATATCCCAAGTTCCGGTAAATAGAAAATACTTCCATGCCATGAGGGATCCAATGGGTAAAAATCCTTCAACTCCCGGCGGTCTGGTTATCGTTACGTTATCGATTCCCGATACTTGATTTACATAATAATAAAATTGGATTCCAATAACAATTGTGAGAATGAATACAGCGAATTGAACCCAATTTCGTAAAGACCATGGGTATTGTTTTTTATTATATCGACGTGCCATTTACGATTTTCCTATCTTAAAACAGCCTAAAAATTACTGTACACTCCCTATTAAATGATAGATCGGATTGTGTACTTTTTTTACTTAATTAGGGATAAAATAACATGAAAATTCAAATTGATCAGTTTAAGCGTATTCCTTCCAAAAACTAAATCAGGCGTAAATTACGCAACCTGTTTATCCTGACGCTTTCCGACAAATACTGTAATTTTAAATAGTAGCGTGATTTATCAATTTTTCCCTATTTGTATAATAGTTGGTTATCATTTTCTAAATTATAGCACTATCCGGTCTGCAGGCCAAGCAGGCAAGACAAATTCAAAATATCCTGAAATCAGATGCCCCCCTGTTCCCGTCATGACCCGATAATAATTGTACAGACTTAGCTAATATTGTAAATTGTTTAACAAATTGCTCAAGCGGACACCTATCAGCCCGCACTGATTAGCATAACGGTAGATCGCATAACAACAATTGTTTTTACTCGATATCATCTGATGAAACGTATACGTGAATTTCGTAAGCTCTCTGAAGACCACCATCATGGCCTTGTACTGGCACGACGGGCGCGTCTTGCAGGAGCTGGGACTGAAGGTTTTTCTGTCCCGCATGTTTGGGAGGAAGTCGAAGAAAAATTTCAGTATGAATTCGAACCGCACTTTATAATTGAAGAAAAGTATCTTGTTCCTCCGTTAGAGGCAATTGGCGAAATAAAGTTAATAAATCGGTTGAACGATGATCATAAGATACTGCGCCAACGTATCAGTGATCAGTCAGTACGTACGCCATTAGCACTGAAGCAATTTGGTGAGATACTTGAAAAACATATTCGTTTTGAGGAGCGTGAGCTCTTTGAAATAGCTCAAAAACGCCTATCTTTCGATGCTCTTCAATCATTGGAGAGGGCTTGCCAGAAATCTCCTAAATATGGATAATATTGTACCAGTTCCTACTTTTAATATGAGGGTGCGTTCTAACGGTGCACCTGACGCCGAATGGCAATTCCGGAAACATTCGGACACCATTCCGGAAGTTCTTCGGACACCATTCC
>CAZIFK010000241.1:0-2576 GCA_964538995.1 uncultured bacterium | reverse complement strand
TTCATAGTTCTGTTGCCGGTCTGTAGACAGAATGAGATACTAAAGCGTCCACACCCTCTATAATACCTTCATTCTTCATGTTTAACTGCTTTCCGGATTTTGCGTTTGTACAATAGATGGTTTTTAAGTTTCTCCTCCAACTAATTTGGAGAAGAACCATTGTTATCTATGTAAAGTTTTTTTTGTATACCTATTATTGTTTGTTTTACGCATATATTTGCGACCTTAGTGCATGGTGTGCAACAACGGTCGCAAAGTTCCGTCCTTTAACTACTGACACTGACAAGTCAACGTAGTCAATAACGTCCCCTCCCATTCTCCCGCGTCCCCTCCCATTCTCCCGCGTCCCCTCCCATTCTCCCGCGTCCCCTCCCATTCTCCCGCATTATTTTTATATGGGTGGAGTATTATATCGTTTTTCTCTTTCGTTGCTTATCAGCTTCTGAATGAACGATCATCTCAACTTTTGATTTTACTGAAAGTATTTTATGTCTTTGACGAGTTTCTAATACATTTGTATGATTAAGTGGACGGCGAACAGATTCTGGTGTTACACCTGCTTTGATAGAATTCATTACACCAGCAGCTTCCAGATAGTTTTCTACAATAAAAAGCTTTCCGGATGAAAATGGTAGGTCTTCTAATCTGTTCTGCATATTGTTTTTGTTTTCTCGAACAGCAATTACAGGAATCCCTTGTTCCAAAGCAGCCAAAGTTGGCAATCCAACACATCCATTCGGAATAACGAGGCATGATATGTCAGAAGCATTGATTATCCCGGGATAATTATTTGAAGTATCATTTATTATTTTAGGACTTCTGTGAAGTCCTTTAAGTATGCTATGTAGAAATGTGACAGATACAATTTCAGCTGCCTTCCTTGGGTCAACTATGCCTAAATCAATGTCAAGAATTTCTTTTGATTCCAGCATAGGCGAATGGGCTGAAGGAATGTTAAATAATAAAGAAATAGTGTGTGTAAGCATTGCCTCTACACCACCCCAGGGATTGACCATATCTTTAAGATAATAATCTTTATGGAAAGTCTGGGGAACTTTTATTACTGATGACAAAGCAACCGCATCATATTGAAATTTATACTCCACCAGTAATTCATAGAGACGTTCAAAATAGTCGATTTTCCCCACAGCTCGCCCAGAAGTTGAATAGAGTGAATGCATGAGCACTTTGTCAATCATTTTCACAACAACAGAACAGTCAATTCCTAAAGCAGCTCTTGCAGCAGATACTGAATTAACAGCAGCTTCATGAAAAAACTTATCCTCGTGTTTATCTATTACAAGCAAAATTCTATTAGACCTAACTTTTTGCAGGCCAATAGCCCCCATTAAAAGGCGTGTAATTACACTACCTTCAACATAAAGGCCATTCTCAGGTAATTCATTAATATCAGATGCATTAACAACATTGGGGTGGGTAATTAAATTATCACAAGCCGACGCTAAAAGTCTGGCAACTGGCCCAGCATCACCAGAATGTCCACCTATTTCCGCATCAATACCTGTAGGTACGAGCAGAACGGCATTAAATTGTTCGATATTCTCAAATTTTCTTTTTTTAAATTCAAAAATTGAATTTCTTGGTGGTACTGAATAATTATCAGGATTTGAGAGAACTCCTAATTCACAATGATAACCTTCGTCGTTTGTACGTGTGATTACAAACCGAACAGGTATTTCATTCGGTCCAAGTCTCTCTAAAACTTGTCCTGAAACATATTCCAATAGGTTAGTGCTATTTTTACTTCTTGAAATTCTAAATTCCTTTTCATTCAGCAGCATGTTCTATCTCCTCTCTATCAAATGTGATTTAATAATTTTACCCTCAAACCATTTTTCAGAAAATCTTTTAACAGTATTTGCATCAAAATCTTTACAAGAGAAAACATTAAGATAAACGTTTTTCATTAAATCCAACGTATGAATTATGATGTTACTTGTCTTAATAAATTGAATAGCTGTTGTTCCTTTTATATGAGGTTCGGTTTCTTGTTCCTCTGGAGGCACACCGTAATCATCCCACCAACACAACTTACATCTTTCCATTTCAATCAATTCGCATAGCTCTTTAAAAAAATTTCTGATACTCTTTCTATTAAAAGTAGAAGGATTACAATTATGAATATCCAATATTAACTCTTTTCCGTAATGTTTCATGGTTAGTCATTCCCCAACATTTTCAAACCATTGATCGAACGATATTCTTTTGCCTTTTGGATCAATATGATAAATCTTGTCGTCAATACATGTTAGATGGTATTCACCTTCTTTATATTCAACATCTCCGATTTTTGTCTTAGGCAAATATCCCTTGTTCTTGCCAGGATCACTGTAAAGATGAAAAAAATACTTTTGCCCTTTCTTTTCTGCGGTTAACTTGATGCTTTTTATAGAGCAATATTTTTCCCTTGTTTGCTGTCCAAGAGAATATTTCCTGCAAAGTTGTTCTGCTTTTCTTTGGAAAAAGACTCCTAAGGGATGGTGGTCAGCAACTTCATATGAAATAAGTATATCAATATTTTTGCCTTGCTTCGGTTTGTCCGGTTTAAAACTTAT
>CAZIFK010000240.1:0-2596 GCA_964538995.1 uncultured bacterium | reverse complement strand
ATTTACTTTACTATACTCTCTAATGATCAGGATAAGGATTCAGATTCTAAACTTTAAACATAAATTATTAACTGAAGAAAATGTATAACTTTTTCTCCAATTGCATTGCTGCGTATGCGATCGTATTTATAGTATTGATCATATGGTTTATAAAGCAGCACAAAATCATCACAGATTTACAGAAGAACAAATAATTCAATATTTTTTAGGAGAGTAAAGCATGAAGAGAAAAATTGTTCATGTTGTTGGAACAGGGACGATTGGAGAACCGCTCATTGGTTTATTAACTGATTATAAGACACAATTAGGTATTGATGAAATTACGTTTCATAAAAACACACCGTTAACAAGCGATAGTTCAAAAGTTTATGATTTACAGAAGCGAGGAGCTCGACTAGCTGTAAATGAAGATCGGTTTCAGGATTTTAAAGATTTAGGTATGGATCCTGATTTTGAAACGGAAGATGCAATCAAGCGTTCTGTAGTTGTAATAGACTGCACGCCAAAAGGGATTGGGCATAAGAATAAGGAACAGTATTATCAAAAGTTTTCTTCTGATGTAAAAGGTTTTTTAGCTCAAGGCAGTGAAAACGGTTTCGGGAAAAAATATGCGAGGGGAATCAATGATGCATTCTTAAATGATGAAGATCAATTCATTCAAATTGTTTCATGTAATACACACAACCTGTCCTGCATTACAAAAACACTGGCACTGAACGACTTTGATCCTGATAATTTAATTGAAGGAAAATTTGTCTGTATTCGCCGGGCAAATGATATCAGTCAGCCAGGTGGATTTATTCCCTCACCTCAAGTGGGTAGCCACTATTCTGAAAAATACGGCTCTCACCATGCAGAGGATGCTGCTGGATTATTCAACACAATGAATCTTGATTTGAATTTGTTTTCTTCCGCGATGAAAACAAACAGCCAATACATGCATATCATCTGGTTCAATTTGAAAGTAAAAGAAGCCGTGACATTGCAAGATGTAAAAGATCGTTTATATGCAAATCCATTGGTTGCCATGACGCAAAAAGACATGACCAGTACAGTGTTTTCGTTTGGACGTGACCATGGGCATTATGGACGTATTTTGAACCAAACAGTGTTGGTAGAGCAAACACTTAATGTTCGCAATGAACATGAAATTGCAGGATTTTGTTTTACCCCTCAAGACGGTAATTCCATTTTGAGTAGTATTTCTGCAGCTGAACGATTTCTTTATCCTCATGCCTACGAAGATAAAATTCAGTGCTTATCAGAACTCTTTTTTGCTGATATTTGAGTATTCAAGTACAGTCGGTCATTACGGGACCGTTCCAGGAAAATACGTTTATTGTTTCTGATCCAGTTATGGGGGATGCAGTTTTTATTGATCCCGGTGATGATTCAGCTATTCTGATATCTGAAATAAACCAGAACCATCTCCATCCGCTTGCCATCATCAACACTCACGCACATGTAGATCATATCGGTGCTGTGTCTGCATTACAAACTGAGTGGAATATCCCTTTTTATCTTAATAAAGACGAACAAATGGTTTTAGATACATATGAACAAACGTGTCGTTTATTCGGAATACAGGTTAGTGAAACACCGAAAGTAGACTGTTGGATCGATACAGAAGATGATTTATATATCGGTCCATTTCATTTCGAAGTTATGTTTACTCCCGGACATACTCCGGGTGGAATTACGTTTTTAATTGAAGATCATGTCTTTTCAGGAGATACATTATTTTATGGATCTATCGGGAGAACAGATTTACCGGGAGGGGATTGGAATACATTAGAATGTTCTCTGAAGAAAATGGTTGAGCAAATTGATCCTCAATTTATTATTCATTCAGGTCATGGACCAGATACAACCATGGAACGAGAACATAAAGAAAACCCCTTTTTACTTCGTTTATAAATCGATCTAAATTGTAAGCTATGAAAGTTACGAATATTATTAAAGAAGCTAGCAAGCCGTTATTCAGTTATGAGATAATGCCGCCGTTGCGTGGAGGAAGTGCGGAGAATATTTTTGGGCTGGTTGAAGAACTCATGCCCTACAATCCACCTTTTATCGATCTGACCAGTCGTTCTGCTGAAATTGAGTATTTTGATACACCAAATGGAAAATTTGAGCGCCATGTTCGCAGGAAACGACCGGGGACGATCGGTTTAAGCGCAGCTATCAAAAACCGGTTTGACGTTGAAACCGTTCCACACCTTCTGTGTAATGGTTTTACTCGTGAAGAGACAGAAGATGCATTGATCGAATTGAATTATTTGGATATATTGAATGTGCTGGCAGTGAGGGGGGATGATTTACGCCGGAAGGTTGATACAAGACATAAAACGATAAACATTTATGCCAAGGACCTGGTAAATCAAATTGTGGAAATGAACGAAGGAAAATATTTGGATGAACTTCTTGATGCAAGTGTCACTGATTTTTGTATTGGAGTGGGAGGATATCCAGAAAAACATTTTGAAGCGTCGGATTTGGAAACAGACTTGAAATATCTAAAAGAAAAAGTGGATGCCGGGGCTGATTATATCGTAACTCAAATGTTCTTTGAAAATAAGAATTATTTTGAATTTGT
>CAZIFK010000239.1:0-2637 GCA_964538995.1 uncultured bacterium | reverse complement strand
TTTGGCTGTGATTTGACCTTCTACTTAGTTTAATTACTTACGTGAAAATTCAGGTTAGTATTTTAAGCACCCGAAGATTGCATATGCTGTATAGCTTTCTCCCTATTAAATTGCCAGGTTAATAATTTGTGGACAGAGGATAGTCAGGTATGGAAAAGCTATATTGTCCCTCATAATCTCCGTAAATATATTCCAATAATGCAATCTTTTTTATCCTTTAAGATTTATAGAGAGATAAAAATTCTCGGCCTTTTAAGTGATGTTTGTATGATTTGGTACTGGATTTGTTTTCTGGTGAGCGATAGTTTTTTGGCACAGCATACAGCAGCTGGAATCATTTTTGTTGTGGCCTGGAGGCAAGCGATGATCTTAAGAAAAGAAAAAAGATAGAAAAAATGATTCGTATCCAAGGAATGCAGCATAATTGTTCTGAGGTCGTATTACGTAGTAATAAGTTAAGATAGAGAAGGCAAATATGAACGATCTCCCTAAAATTTCCATCGTTACCCCTTCATATAATCAGGGGAAATTCCTTCGAGAGACAATTGAGTCAGTCCTGAACCAGGACTATCCCAATCTTGAATATTTCATTGTTGATGGCGGGAGTACAGATAGTAGTGTAGATATCATTCGTGAATATGAAGACCGCATAGACTGGTGGGTAAGCGAGAAAGATGAAGGGCAGTCTGATGCAATAAACAAGGGCTTTAAAAAGGCAACAGGTGAACTCCTTTGCTGGGTGAACAGCGATGATGTGCTGTTTCCGGGGTGTTTACAAGTAGTTGCCGATCGTTATATTAAAAATGGAAAGCCGGACCTGATTCATGCAAATTGTGTATATATAGATCAGGATGGCATAATAAAAAAAATGATTAGAGTTCCCCGACAAACCAAATTTTTCATGTTTCGTGGTATCTGGTCTACTCCTGCTCCGTCGATTTTTTTTAATGCATCCTTATTCCGAGATGTGGGTTGCTTAAATCCGGAATATTATCTTAGTATGGATTTGGACATTTGGATGCGGATGATGAAAGCGGGAGGGAAAGTCTTATATATTCCTCAATATTTCGGTGCATTCCGCTGGCACGATACTTCTAAGTCAACAATTTCAATAAGTTCTGAAAAGTTCAATAATGAAGAAAACATGGAAACAAACAGGATCCTGGAGTCTGCCTTGCCGGGTTTGACAGTAGGTCGTAGACTGACGTGGTGTAAAATCTGGAAACTCTATCGACTAATAAATCTTAATTATGCGTATTCTTTCATTGAAACCATGCGATTCAAAGGAAAGCATTGGAAAGAAGGTTTCGATAAGAATGGTCAGTTATGATATGCCAAAAAGAGAGAATAAAGAGGATAGCATCCTTTGCAATTCATTCTTTTGTCTTTAATTTACATTTCAAGTAATTAACTCATAAGGTTTTAAATAACTACAATGGACCCAGAAAGTCGGACAGTATGATAAGTTACAATTGAGGTAAAATAAAGAAGACAAGATCATAGCCTTGAAGCCAAGAGTAGCGTTTGGAGGCCTTGAGAGAAGACCTCATCTGAGCTGAAAAACGAGTATCAGATATATAGATAATGAAGACTTCTAATAAACCAATATTAATTACAGGGTCGCATCGGTCCGGTTCGACATGGGCTGGCAAAATGATCGCAAGTTCGCCTTTGGTAGCCTACATCCCTGAACCTTTTAACATTTATTGTAGGCCAGGAATTTGTAATGCTCAATTCGATTATTGGTTTACCTATGTGTGTGATAATAACGAGCATCAATATTATAGCCACTTAAATGATACTATAAAGTTTAAATATCATTTATTAGAAGAATTGAACTCAGCAAAAAGCATAAAAGATATTCTGCGGTTACTAAGGGATGGTACACGTTTTTTTATTTATAGAATTAATAGAAAGAGACCCCTATTGAAAGACCCCATTGCGCTATTTTCTGCAGAATGGCTTGCTCAAAGATTTAACATGGATGTAATAGTTTTGATAAGACATCCTGCTGCATTTGTAGGAAGTTTAAAAAAGGCGAATTGGCCGCACCCCTTCACTCATTTTTTGCAACAGCCTCTTTTAATGAAACATCACCTTAATGAATTTGAATATGAGATTAGAGAATTTGCAGAATATGATAAAGATATTATCGATCAGGGAATTCTTCTATGGAACTTGATTCACCATATGATATTGAAATACAAAGAAAAATATCATGAGTGGATTTTTGTTAAGCATGAAGAGCTTTCTAAATATCCAGTTTCTGGATTTGGCAAAATTTTTCATCGGTTAAATCTGGATTACCCAATGAATGTCCAGAAAGTAATAAAAACATTTTCAAGTTCAATTAATCAAAATGGCCAACAAACCAACGTTTCACTAAAACGTGATAGTAAAGCCAACATTTGGTCTTGGAAGAATAGATTGACAAAGGAAGAAATCAGGCGAATTAAAAAAAAAACATATCCAATAGCAAGTAAGTTTTATAGTGAAAAGGATTGGAATTTTTAAATATCGGATTTACAACAGGGTTAAGAGATTCTGCACCTCTGTGACACGCATACTCTTATGCATTTATGACTAATTAGTTCCTGTTGCGGAAAAGAAAGGACATAAAAAAAGGCTGAACCTTTA
>CAZIFK010000238.1:0-2649 GCA_964538995.1 uncultured bacterium | reverse complement strand
TCTGATGGAACCACTATTCTGGATGTCATATTAATCAGGGCACAAACACCTGATGGAAATGATCAGGTTAGAATTGTGCACGAAAGTTTTGCTGAAAGAGTGAATAACCTATTTACTCTGAATGCGGAGCAAAAGTTGCAAAATGACATTAAGCTCGATCGGTATAAATATTCAGAAGATTGGGCTGATCCAGTGACTGTTGATGAGGCAATTATGATTGATAAGCATTTTTCAAATGTTGCAGACGCAGCATTCAAGAGTGAGAGAATACCTCCGTGGAAGAACCAAATCTCAACAATCGGGGTAATGGAAGCAATCAGAATGGTTAAGATATATAGAATAAGTGGAAACAGAATCTTTTTTCAGGGCTCATCATCCATCAGTCTCACAACCGGTGCGCTGATTGTTGTCGACGGTGTAAAAATGGGGCATGATTATCAATTATTAGAAAGTATCGATCCCAACGACGTGGAAGATATTCAAGTACATTTGTCTACCACTGGAGTCCAGGAGTTTGATTCATTCGCAGTGGATGGTGTTATTGAAATTACAACCAAAATGGGTACGGAAAGTGAAGCGATAAGTGCAGCCGAAAGAAGACAACCAACTTTGGAAAATCCATTCTGGATACCAATTATCCAGGCGGACGAAACCGGTGTATTAAATTTCAACTATTCCAATCCAGATGCAGAACTGACATTAATGGGAATCATTGAAGGAATTAGCACCGACGGAGAACTTGGGAGAACTGAATTCAAGTACATTATTCATTAAGTTAAAGAATCCGAGCGAGGAAAAAAACATTGAACTGATTAGCCAAAAGGGGAAATGTACGTTTAAACCTAATAAAACAAGGTTGCTCTATTCAAAAACGATTGAAGTTGGCTGCTTTTTTTAGTCGAATCTAATCCTTTCTGTTGGGTATATTTTTGCCTGTGATGAATATGTTGAAACCTATCTCCCGTTGGCCTGGAATATATCTTATACTGTTAGTCTCTTGCGGCAAACAACCTTCCACTATTCAAATCAATAAGATGTTTACTATGCTCCCAGCTGATTACACTCAGCTGGAATTTGAAAACAAGCTCATCGATGAAACAAAATTCAACGTTTTTAAATACCGTAATTATTACAATGGCGGCGGCGTAGCCATAGGCGACGTGAACAATGACGGTCTTCCGGATGTTTATTTGACTTCTAATCAACAATCCAACAAATTATTCATTAATGAAGGTAATTTTCGGTTTAAGGATGTAACAAAACACGCACGAGTAAGAGGAACTCATAAATGGTCTACCGGTGTAAGCATGGTGGATATTAATGGAGATAGACTGCTAGATATTTATGTGTGCAATTCCGGTAATATCAAAGGAGATGACCGTGCGAATGAACTTTTTATCAATCAAGGAATCAACGAAAATGGTATTCCCACATTTAAAGAAGCTGCGGCAGACTATGAAATTGACAATCGTGGATTTTCCACGCACGCAACTTTTTTCGATTATGATCGGGATGGGGATTTAGATTTATACGTACTTAACAACGCGTTCCGACCATTGAGTACCTTTGATCTTTCAAATAATCTACGTGAAGAAAGGGATCCTTACGGAGGGGATTACCTTCTTCGAAATGATAATGGAAAATTTGTGGATGTGAGTAAAGAAGCTGGCATCTATGGGAGTGTAATCGGGTTTGGCCTAGGTCTGACAGTGAGCGATATCAACAACGACCGGTGGCCGGACATTTATGTGGCGAATGATTTCTTTGAGCGCGACTATCTCTACATCAACAATCACGATGGCACCTTTACAGAAAACCTGGAGAATATGCTTCAGCACACTAGCCTTTCATCAATGGGTTCAGATATTGCCGATATCAATAACGATGGATTCATGGATATATTTACGACCGATATGTTACCGGAGGATGATTATAGACTAAAAACGACATTTAACTTCGAAACCTATGCATTTAACGAAAAAAAAGCAAACTGGGGATATTTTCATCAGAGACCGCAAAATGCTCTACAGTTAAGCAATGGGTATATGGGATCGACGGATCAAATGACATTCAGCGATATTGGACTATTTGCGGGGGTTGCGCAAACTGATTGGACTTGGGGTGTTGATATTGTGGATCTGGATAATGATGGATTTAAGGACTTGTTTATGTGTAACGGCATTTACCAGGATGTTACTAACCAAGATTATATAGACTATCTAGCGAGTGAAGATAATGTGCGCAAGCTCATCAGTGGAGAGCAAATCAATTTTCCGGAACTCATTGAAAAAATACCCTCAACGCCATTATCAAATTTCGTTTTTCAGAATGAGAAAAATCTAACATTCACTGACAAAACCAAGGAATGGGGACTGGATGACCTTAGCTTTTCCAACAGTCTTGCTTACGGTGACTTAGATGGAGATGGTGATACTGATCTGATTATCAATAATATAAACCAACCTGCGTTTGTATATCGTAATGAAGCGGATTCCCTAACAGATAATCACTTTCTTAAAGTAAAATTAATAGGAGATGGATTAAACAGTTTTGCCATCGGTGCAAGAATTAATCTTCATAGCGCCAACAAGCAGTTATTTGTTTTGGAACAGATGCCCATGAGAGCATTCCAATCATCACATGATTATA
>CAZIFK010000237.1:0-2670 GCA_964538995.1 uncultured bacterium | reverse complement strand
TGGTGTCCGAAACTTCTCCGGAATCACTGTCCGAAACCTCCGGAATTTCCAATTTCCCAAATAAAACTGGACAAAATAGGATAAGGAATAGATTGCCAAAAATTTAATCCCTGGGCTCTGGCAGCTGTAAAAACAAGTGAGCCTTGATAGGGATGCCCAAATTGATTCACATCAAATCCGTCCTCGTCTAGTACCCAACCGTGTTCAATATTGTTTCGGAAAGATTGAATGCTGATTTTTGCCCAAGATTCTTTAGCAATGTAACGATTATAGCCCCATATACTAAAATCTATACCTACAGCCTGGGTCGTTGCATTTCTTATTTTCTGGGAGAGTGTCAATGTATCTGATTTTGCCTTCAGATTAGTTTGTTCCGCTGAAAGCAAATTTAATATTACTATAAATGTAGCTACCAACATCAACCTGTACTGGCGATAATACATAGGGTTTAAAGATAAATGTGTAATTTTGTCCACGAAACAATTTGATAACCATTGTCATCCAGAATAGACCATCCTAATTCCAGGGGTCCCAAAATACTATTATATTTAATAGAAATATCGCCACCGGATGTCCAGCCATCCCCAAGATTGAATATTCGATTTTCCAAATACGAATTAAAAGATCGTATCATTAAGAACAGATCATCTCGAAATATAGTTCGGGAAACATCAAAGGAAATATTGTAAGATGAATACGCCAGGTTATTCACGTAATGTGATGTTGTAAATGCGGTAGGTAAAACCGTCATCGCGGTCATTTCCAATGGCGCCGGTTCAGACGTCACTCGACAGAAGAAATCCATACCAATATGATATTTCCTTTTCAACGGAAGCCCGAATTTTGCTTGCCCCTGAAAACTATAAAATATATTCGAATCCCATAAACCTGATATAAAACTTGTATTGACCAGCCATCCTTCAGATAGTGGAGTGTATCTGCGAATGTGGTTATTCTCATACCGTAAACTTAGAACAGGGTAAATGGTTCCACGGTAATCCAAGCTCAAAGTATTTTTAAGGTTTTTCCAATAACTTGCATGGATATTAGCTGTTGTAACGATTTGTTGATTCCAACTCAACAAGTAATTAGTAGACAAACCCAACCCAGACATAATAAGAAATATGTCTTTGCTACTATTCACATTTTGCAACACCTGGTAATTTCCAAGAACATTTAGCTTCCATAACATGCGTGAACTATGTACTGCATATGGAGAAATAAATTTATTCGGTGAAAGCGTAACATCAACGCTCCCCTTGGTGTTTCCAAGACTGACTTTTGAGCGCATCGAATATTGATTATCGGCAAAACGGTAATCCCAATCTCCGGAAAGATTAAATCCATCCACACTACTTATTTTCACTTCAGGGATTATTTGCATTTTAATTTTATAACGCACAATCAGTTTTAAAACACTGCCATTATCTGATAATTCGGGAATGATCAAATTATATTTATTAGTCGCATAAAGTGCATTAATGATTGAACGAATTTTATAAGAAGAGTAAGCAAAAGGTGTATCAATCTTATAATCAGCTTTGATTGTTTTTCCGGATTCTTTATTAATCCATTGAATGCGATCTATCGTAATATCGTTAAGTGCGGTTTGAAACTCGTGCTGACGGTTTTTTATATGATTTATGTCTCTCCTACGATGGATAGTTTCGTTGATATTTTTTCCGGCTTTACTTCCCGCCTCATAGCCCCTTTCTATAAGGGCTTCACCGCCAGCAAAATCGAATAAGTTAAACCCTTTCGTATCTACATTGACAAAATAATCCCAACCGCTCACGCTCGACGAATCACTGAATGAAAATAAAACACCACTGAAGAAATCAAAAAAATCAAATACATCTGTCAGGTTTTCGATGGAGGGAGGAACATCATCAACATTGACGGCAATAATATAGTCTGCACCTAAACCCTGTGCAATATCGGTAGGCATATTATTGTAAATACCGCCGTCAACTAAAATTGCACCATCTTTCATGACTGCGGGATAAACCATCGGGATAGACATGGATGCTCTCATCGCTTCGGCAAGTGAACCGGAATTAAATATCACTGATTTTTGGCTCACCACGTTCGCCCCAATGGCCCTAAATGGAATTAGCAGTGAATCGAAATTTGAATGTGCCAGATGATTGGCTGGTGCTGTCAGTAAAAATAAATCACGCCAAATTAGCTGATCATTCAATAAGCCGGGTGGACCACTAACTATACCGTCCGACCTGCGGATTGAAAATTTTCCATAGGACTTGTCATTTCGCTGCCATACTGGAACATCACTGAGTTCATTCCTACCAAGAAACAATTCCATGATGGTTCCATCTTTAGCCATTGACTCCAATTGTTCTACGCTGATTCCAGATGCATAAAGTCCACCAACCAAAGCACCCGCACTGGATCCTACAATAAGATCAATGGGGATTTGATATTCCTCAAAAGCTTTTAGAACGCCAATATGGGCCAGTCCCTGCGCACCGCCACCACTTAATACTAAACCTATTTTCACAGGTTGTTTTTTTATTGGTGTTTGTCCTTTAGTAACTGCAGCCAACAAAAGTAGGCTTATAAAGAGAAATCCAAAAGGAAAACGAAATGTTTTTTGCATTAAAAACTGTATTTCACTTTAACATAAACCATATCATTGTCATCGTAATACCC
>CAZIFK010000236.1:0-2688 GCA_964538995.1 uncultured bacterium | reverse complement strand
AAATCGTTATGAGTCTTATTCTCATCGTCTCAATAACAATTCGTTTGGTAGCCATGGGTTGGTCTATCGCTTTGCTGCGCCGTATGCGGGATTGGCGAATTGGATTTCTGACGGTGGGCCTTGGGTTAATGGCCATGCGCCAAATTCTTACGCTGTTAACAGAAAAGGAATCATGGACAATTTCTATCACTGGTCATATAACAGAGCTTCCTGGTCTAGTTGTCAGCATTATAGCGTTTCTGGTTGTTTTTTTTATGGAACGTATTATTTCCGAACGCAAGCGAGCTGAGAAAAGAATAGAAAAAGGCCAATTATTAGCTATCCCTTGGAGGATTTACTTTCTGATTGGTTCCATTGGACTCATCGTAGTTACTATGATAGGTATGAGTTTCCATACTGGAATCCGCATGAATGCCACCTATGCGCCATTGATACATGCGAGTATGAAAATTAAACAAGATGCAGCTTTGGCTCACTTATGGTTTGAGGAGATCATAACCGGCGACAGGAAAGAGGATATACAAGTCGTTTGGGAAAATTTGGACCAGACTGACTGGCATGCGCAAGCCATGTTGGAAGGAGGAATAAGCCCTGAAGGAATTATTATCCCACTTGATGATGCCGAAATGCGTCAAGATATTAGAAATGTTCAAAAAAATCTCAAAGAGTTCAGGAATATTACACATCAAAGGTTAGCATCAAGAGAAACAGCCGGCATCGGTACTGAAATTGACCAACATTATGATGCTGTATTTAACACTTTTATTGACCAAGCCGATAAAGTAGAAGCCAGACTTCAACAAATAATGGCGCGAGATTTACAAAGTTTTCAATTACTACAAGTTATCCTAATTATTGCCAGCTTTATTCTAACCATGATCGTTGGAATTATTTTTCACATGTATAATCGACGCCAAGCAGAGGATTTTTTAATAATCGATGAAGTAAACAAGAATCTAGAAAAAGAGGTGGTCGAACGTATAAGTGCCGAGGAACAAATCCTCCGGAAAAGCGCCGTGTTGAAAGCGATAAACAAGGTGTTTCAAGTGGCATTGGTGTGTGAAACCGATGAACAGGTGGCACAAACCTGCCTTACGGTAGTTGAAGAATTAACTGGCAGCAAATTCGGTTTTATCGGCGAAGTGAACCAATCAGGTAGCTTTGATACCATTGCCTTGAGTGATCCCGGCTGGAAAGCTTGCAGAGTTCCGAAGTCGGATGCAATGAAGAGGATTCAAAAAATGGATATTCGCGGTATGTGGGGTAGCGTAATCCGGGACAATCAATCCCAGATAATCAATGATCCTGACTCATATCCAGACCGCGTGGGAATTCCCGAAGGTCATCCGCCGATCAATTGTTTCCTGGGTGTCCCGCTGAAACATTCGGGTAAAACAATCGGTTTGATCGGATTAGCCAACAAAAAATCAGGATATGACTTGACTGATCAGCAAGATGTGGAAACTCTATCTATAGCTTTTGTGGAAGCATTAATGCATAAGCGAGCAGAGGATTATATTCAACATTTACAAAGTATCCTGAGGGCTATTAGAGATATTAATCAACTTATCGTACATGAAAAAAATCGGCAAAAGTTATTGCAAAATGCTTGTGAAATACTTACTCAAAACCGGAATTACAAGTTGGTGTGGATCGGTTTGGTAGAGAAAGAGACTAAAGACGTTCTGCCCGCAGCCCAGTCTGGTTTTGATGAGGGTTACCTAAAATCGATAAAGGTAACCTGGGATGATTCAGAAAATGGCCAAGGCCCCACCGGAACTGCTATTAAAACTAGAAAACCTTCCGCCATGCGAGATATCGCTGGTGATCCTCGATTCAAACCGTGGAAGGAAGAAGCTATGAAGCGTGGCTATGCCTCATCAGTCGCCATTCCTCTGATCCATGAAGATAGGGTATGGGGTGTTCTTAATGTATACGCAACCAAGCCCGATTCCTTTGATGAAGAAGAAACGGAATTGCTTCTTGAAGTAGGACAGGACATTGCTTTTGCCCTCCATATTATCAAATTAGAAGAAAAACGGAAGCAAACTGAAAAGGAATTACAAAAACGCAGAGATGAAAATACAAGATTGGCTGTAATTGCTCAGGAACGTAGCGAACTCCAAGATTGGATTAATACATTTGATACATTTGTGGGAAAGTTCGATCCGGATGGCAGAGGGATTATGTTTAATGATGCTCCGGTTAAAGCAGGAGACCTTACCAGAGACGATGTAGTTGGTAAATATTTTCCGGACACTAAATGGTGGACGCATTCAGAAACGGAAAGAAACCGAATTATCGAATGCTTTGAAAAGGCTAATGCTGGTATACCAAGCAGAATAGAAACAACTTTCAGAAGGGCAGATGGAACACCGGTACCTATCATTTTTAACTGTCAACCCGTAATGGATGATGAGGGAAAGGTTAATTATATTACCGCTGAAGGAAAAATAATTATTGAAGAGTTGGAGCTACGAAACGCCTTAAAAGAAGAAAAAGAAAGTCTGGAAAACCGTGTTAAAGAACGTACTTCCGAATTAGTAACAGTTAATGAAAAATTAAGAGCGGAAATCGCAGAAAGAAAACAGGTACAGGAAGCATTAACGAAATCCGCGTCCGAGTGGACCTACGCCATGGATTTTATGGAAGATGCCATCTATTTGATAGATATGGATGACAAAGTTA
>CAZIFK010000235.1:0-2722 GCA_964538995.1 uncultured bacterium | reverse complement strand
ATTCAAACTAGCAATATGACTATTCGACGTGTCCGTTTTTTTGTTGCAAGATCAGCCTAACTTTTTACTAACATAAACATTTGCCATATCTTACGCTTATTTAGTGTGTAATACTGTCTTTGTAAACTATTATTCATAAGCTAATTTCTCCATAAACAATTTATAGAATAATTCACTTATTTCCTATTTTGCCCATCATCAATATAAATGATTGAAAAACCCACACTCGCCATTGTTGGTCCCACTGCAATAGGGAAAACGTCCGTTGCAATTCGTGAACCCAATGAATCTATTTCTGTCGGTGAAGATGCTGACTTTGTAGAAAACACAATGGTGGAAATTGTGCATCCAACATTCTTGTTGGATGAAGTTTATGATGATTATAAAAACCACGATCAGGATGATTATGGCACAGAAAACAAAATAGTGCGAATTGTGCATCCAGCATCCTTGCTGGAGGGTTTTTGATTAAATTATTATCACCGTGATCAAGATGATCACGGCACACTTATCTCATTGAACATTAAATAACTCATGTTTTAATTTCAATCCTGAATATGAATAAAATTCTCGCCATTGTTGGTCCAACCGCTGTAGGGAAAACGTCCGCAGCTATTGCTGTTGCCAAAAAGATCCATGGCGAAATTATCGGACTGGATTCCAGGCAGATTTATAAAGGCATGACCATCGGCACAGCCCAGCCGTCGGCAGAAGAAATGGAAACCGTTTCCCATCATTTGGTTGCTATCCGAAACCCTAATGAAATCATTTCTGCAGGTGAATATGCCAGCTGTGTGGAAGAAATTATGTCAGAAATTAGAGGCAGGGGAAAAGAGCCCATCCTTTGCGGCGGGGCAGGATTGTATTTGGAAGCGTTGACGAAAGGCATTTTCAACGATAGCACCACCGACTTAAAAATCCGGGAACGATTGAGTTTAGAATATGACCTGGATCCGGATGGTTTGTTGAAAAAACTTCAGGAAATTGATCCCGAATATGCTGAAAAAGTACACCTCAATAATAAGAAACGAATGGTTCGGGCCTTGGAAATATTTGAAATTACCGGTAAACCACCAACTCAACATTTTGCCAGTCAACGTCACCATGGAGAGCAATCAACTGGTATTCCTTTTTGCGTTATTCTATTATCCATGGACAGACAGGACTTAGAAGAACGCATCCGCACCCGAACAAAAAAAATGCTTGCCAATGGTTGGATTGAGGAAACCAAAGCATTACGAGAAAAATATTCCGTGGAAGAAGCCCATGCATTGGATTCCATTGGCTATCGCCAAATTTTCCAATATCTGGAAGGAGAATACACGCTGGAGGATTTGGAGGAGGAAATTGTAGTACGGACACGGCAATACGCCAAGCGCCAGCTCACCTGGTTCAGAAACAAGTCCAACCCAATTGAGATTAATGTAAAACAATTTAAAAATGTTGACTCTCTGTCAGAGGAAATCATTCATATCTGGAAGAAATCATCAAATATCATTACTGCCAAAACGTTTGATTAAAATCAGATAATTACCCCGTCATTTATGACGGGGGTTTGTAACTAACTAAAAAGAATGGGCTTTATCCCAAAAATAATATGTGATATTTTTGGGATAAAGCCCATTTTGATTCGGTTTCAGTATCCCCGCCATAAATGACGGGGTAATTCCAATATTTAGGATAATTCATTTCATTCTGTATATAGAATATTGAAAGATCAATTATAAACCATAACTATATCATAATTCTTTTTTCTAATACGGTTTAAACTTTAACTTCCCGTTCGAATTGACCCTTTAAAATGCTCCGGAGAGAGTGATAAGGGCAGCAAATGAACCTCCGTTCAGCGAATCCATCAACACGGAAAATGCAGCTGCCCGGGGGTTTTTTATTAACAGGAGAAATTGTGGAAACGAAACAAACATTAATTGAGGATAGTGGCTCAATAAACAGTTCCATCAAGCGAATATCTCATGAGATCCTTGAAAAAAATACCAGCGCTGAAGATGTGGTTCTCGTGGGTATTCGAACTAGAGGTGAGCCGTTAGCTGAAAGATTCAAAGTATTAATTCAGGAAAATACTGGCCGGGAGATTCTGTTGGGAGCATTGGACATTACCTTCCATCGTGATGATTTCCGGGAGCGTCTTGTTGTCCCCCAAGTGGAAGGAACGCATATTGATTTTTCCCTGGATGACAAGAACGTCATTTTGGTAGATGATGTGTTGTATACCGGCCGCACCATCCGATCAGCAATGGAAGCGCTAATGGCTTTTGGGCGTCCGAAGAAAATCCAATTGGCTGTATTAGTGGATCGTGGCCATCGCGAAATGCCTATTAAAGCGGATTATGTTGGCAAAAATATTCCCACGAGTGATGGCGAACATGTTAAGGTTTTGTTAAAAGAAATTGACGGGAAAGATGCGGTAGTGCTGATGTCGTATAAGGAGGAATCATGAGTTTAAAAAACCGTCATTTACTAGGCTTGGAAGGATATCCCGGAGAAGATATTCAAACTATTATCGATACGGCATTTGCATTCCGGGAAGTATTGGATCGGCCCATCAAAAAAGTACCATCCCTCCAGGGGAAGACGATCGTAAACCTATTTTTTGAAAACTCAACACGAACACGAATCAGTTTTGAACTGGCTCAAAAACGGTTAAGTGCAGATACAGTGAATTTTTCAGCATCCACTTCCAGTTTGAAGAAAGGTGAAAGTT
>CAZIFK010000234.1:0-2799 GCA_964538995.1 uncultured bacterium | reverse complement strand
TCAAAACCAAAAGCAATACCGCCATGAGGTGGAGCGCCATAGGTCAGGGCTTCCACCAGAAAACCGAATTTTTCTTTAGCATCTTCTACACTCAATCCCAAAAGAGAGAATACTTTATTCTGAATTTCCGGAGAATGAATACGGATGGAACCTCCTGCAATTTCATGACCGTTCAAGGTTAAATCATAGCCTCTTGAGAGTACGGAAGCAGGATCTGATTCCAGTTTATCAATATCATCTTCCATGGGTGCTGTAAAAGGATGGTGCATGGCCGTATACCTGTTTTCATCTTCATCATACTCAAACATGGGGAAAGATGTAACCCATATTGGTTTATAAATATTTGGATCCGCTAACTCTTCACGTTTGGCAATCTCCACCCTGAGAGCGCCTAATGCCTGCTCAACAACAGCCTTTTTATCGCCGATGATAAATATGATATCGCCGTCTTTTATATCAGTGGTTTGAATAAGGTCATTTGTCAAATTATCATCAAAGAATTTGGCGATACCACCGGAAAGTTGACCATTTTCCCCTTTCATCCATGCCAACCCTTTGGCTTTATACTTTTTAACATAATCAGTTAACCCATCTATAATCTTCCGGGAATATTTTGCACCACCAGGAATAACAATTGCTTTTACTGACTCAACAGATTTGAAGACATTGAAGTCAGAGCGATCTGTGAACTCTTTTATATCCTGTAGAAACAGGCCATAACGAGTATCCGGTTTGTCAGATCCGTATTGACTCATGGCTTCTGTATACGTTATTCGCGGAAACGGTTCCGGAAGATCAACATTGTTCACTTCCTTAAAAACCTGTTTTGTCAATCCTTCCATGTTGGTAAAAATATCCTCTTCATCCACAAAGGACATTTCAATATCAATCTGTGTGAATTCCGGTTGGCGGTCAGCCCGAAAATCCTCGTCTCTGAAACATTTTACAATCTGAAAATAGCGGTCGAAACCTGATATCATCAAAATTTGCTTATAGAGCTGAGGCGATTGCGGTAGGGCGTAAAATTTTCCGTGATGAATGCGGCTGGGGACCAGAAAATCCCGAGCGCCTTCCGGGGTGGACTTCATCAAAGTAGGAGTTTCTATTTCTACAAACTTATGATTGGTTAAATATTGACGCACAGCCTGATAGGTTTTATGGCGGGTTAATATATTTTTCTGTAGTTCATCAGTACGCAGTTCAAGGTAGCGATATTTCAACCGCAAATCTTCCAGAGCGCTGTCCCGGTCTGTGATGATAAAAGGCAGGGGAGCCGTTTCGCTCAACAACTCCATTGAATCAACAAGAACCTCAATTTCTCCTGTTGGCATATTCGGATTAACGGCACCTTCACTCCGCGATTGAACTGTGCCCATGATAGAGAGTACATCTTCCATGGACAATTTTTTAACTGCTTCAAAATCACCGTTATAATCTTCCGAATTGAAAACAATCTGGGTTTTGCCGTAACGGTCCCGGAGATCAATAAAGATTACTTGTCCGTGCAAACGTATTGTGTTCACCCAGCCGTTGAGATGGATAGTTTCATTAATATGATTTTTGCGGAGTTCTCCGCAGGTGTGAGTTCGTTTATACATTTTTATTGATTATCAGTTAAAAAAAAGCCGCTCAAAGTTACGAGCGGCTGGATTATGAATGTATTGGAAATTATCGTTTCGATACTTTCAATCGATTCACCGCTCGCAGAAGAGAAACCTCATTGTGTGCATTATCAATGGCCTTTCCCTGTTTCCGGACTTGTGCTCTTTGCAGCGCTAATTCAGCTCGTGCTGTATCAATTTCTTCGGCTCGTTCATATGATTCCAGTAATAGCTCTACTTTTTCTTTTGTGATTTCGGCAAAACCGCCACTAGTAGCCAAATAATGATCCTTGCCATTTTGGGTGACTTTGATTTCGCCGATTCCAAGGGCAATAATGGCTTCGCGGTGATTGGCCAGCACCCCAAAGTATCCATCTAATCCTGGGCAGCGGACATGTTCCACATATCCTTCATCTAAAACTTTTCTCGGTGTAACGATTTCCAGTTGGTAGGAACTCATGAACATCTACCAATAAAATATATGTTTCGTATGGAATGTTCAAGTTCAAGGCTTGCGAAGTATTTCATAATCAGGAGTTTACTGTTGTAAATAACTGATTTGGAATACAAGTATAACGCAGAAATTGGGTATTTCAGACAAACACTCATTAGGCAACAGCTTTTTTGGCGTTTTCAAATACTTCATCAAGGGTACCCACATAAGCAAACATATTTTCATGGATCTCATCAGCATCACCATTCAGGATGGCTTCAAAACCGGAAACAGTATCTTCCAGATCCACGTAGCGGCCTTCTTTTCCTGTAAACTGTTCAGCCACAAAGAAAGGTTGGCTCATGAATTTCTGCATCTTCCGGGCTCGTGCGACAGTGAGTTTGTCTTCATCGGAAAGTTCATCCATACCCAAAATGGCAATAATGTCCTGGAGGTCCTTATATTTCTGTAAAACAATTTGCACCCTCCGGGTGATATTATAATGACGATCTCCAATGACGCGGGGGTCAAGAATTCTTGAAGTTGAAGCCAGGGGATCAATGGCAGGATATAATCCCAATTCAGCGATTTTACGTTCCAACACTGATGTTGCATCTAAGTGGGCAAATGCTGTTGCCGGAGCTGGGTCTGTCAAGTCATCGGCAGGAACATATATAGCTTGAACCGATGTAATGGAACCTTTTTTTGTTGATGTGATCCGTTCTTGTAAATCTCCCATTTCAGTTGATAGTGTTGGTTGGTATC
>CAZIFK010000233.1:0-2815 GCA_964538995.1 uncultured bacterium | reverse complement strand
CTAGCAGGAACAGCCATGGCTTGGTATGCCATTTTCAACGGAGTGGGGAGAATTGCATGGGGAATGTTTTCAGATAGAATTGGTCGTAAGAAAGCCATTCTTACTATGACTGTTTTCCAGGGAATTATCATGCTGGTGATTTATCATTTTTTCATCCATTTTGGGACATCCTTTGGATTCGTATTTGCAGCATCCATTATCGGTTTCAATTTTGGAGGTAATTTTGCACTGTTTCCGGCCATCACCGCAGATTATTTTGGCAATAAAAATGTAGGTATTAATTATGGTTGGGTATTTTCTGCTTATGGAATAGCTGGTATTGCCGGACCTTTTATCGCAGGATATTTTAAAGATTCTGCCCATTCATCCGGTGATCCGGCTGTTTGGATGACACCATTTATTATCGCAGGCGCAGCATGTTTGATTGGTTCGTTAATTATGTATTTTAACTACCCACCTAATATGGAAGTAAAAGAGAAGGTAACAGTTAGTTTAGCGAACTAAAAATAAAAGTTTTAAAACTTTTATATTAGGATAGAGGTGTTGTAGTATAGACAAGATAATAAAAAACGGGATTACATAAAATGAACATGAATTATGCTTTCTTAATCTGCACTATGACAAGCAACGGGTATACTGTACCATTTAATTTATACACAAATATTTCTTCTTTAATCCAATACAATATCTATCAAATAATCGAGAAAAAACTGTAATGAAAACAGCCAATTTGAAACTAGAAAACGTATCGGATTTTATCAGCCATTTACAAACACTTGGAAAGGTGTTTGCACCTCATCCAAAAGGGGATGTTTCGTTTTCTTTTGAAACTGTTTCCGACCCGAATTCTGTTGTACTTGACTACAACAGAACCCTTCAATCGATCAAGAAATATTTCCTTCCACCTCGGGAAAGACTTATGTCTTATTCCATGGAAACGAACCGATACAAAAAAGAGGAAATAAACGAAGAACCTCGAATTTTTCTTGGTGTGCATAGTTACGATATGCAAGCTGTCTTAAAATTGGACTTTAATTTCAATCAAGGCAACCCCGAACTCAACTACCTTAAACGAAGAGAGAATTGTTCTTTCATCGGTGTTTCTTTCACCCCGGACGAATATCATTTCAGTCAGTCGGTGGGCATTCCTGTGGAAGATCTGAAGGGATTTGATTTATTCCTTCGGAAACATGAATCAGGTTATACGGTCTTTTTTGTGACTGAAAAGGGCGAAGAACTCCTTCAAGATTTTTCATTGTTAAGCGATACAGGTAGCGAATCTGATATTTCTTATGAATTTTCAACTCAAATAAACATCAATTATCATCGCTTACCGGAGTTGTTTGATCATGTATGGGATTCACCCGTTTGGGAAGAGGTTTCCCAGAATTGTGTTGGATGTGGAACATGCAATCTGGTTTGTCCGACGTGTTATTGTTTCAACGTAGAAGATAATGTAGAACTATCTTTGAAAACCGGGACCCGTGACCGCCACTGGGACGGATGTATGCTCAATAGTTTTGCTGCCGTTGCTGGGGGTGAAAATTTCAGGGAATCTTTTGCCGAGAGACAAAGACACCGAATATATCGAAAATTCAAATATATTAGTGATGTTACAGGTGAGCCCTGGTGTGTTGGTTGCGGTCGTTGTATTGCATCCTGTACCGCCGGAATCAGCATCGTAGATATTGTAAATAAATTGAAAGATGAATATGAAAAAACCGATTTGACAAAATCCATCAATCAACAAGAAAGGGCTGGTTAGGAAAAGCTATGTCAGAACTCGCATATCAAGAACAACACCCTATGGAACTCTATTACCCTGAGATGGCAGAAATCACAAAGGTTAATCAGTTTACAGAACTGGAAAAATGGTACGAGATCACCCTACCAAACGGACACGATCTTGGCCATCAACCTGGACAGTTTGTACAAGTGTCACTTTTTGGAGTTGGAGAAGCACCTATCTCTATCACATCTTCCCCTACGAAAAAAGGAGCTTTTGAAATCTGTGTCCGTAATGTGGGAATGCTTACCGATAAACTACACCAACTGGATGTTGGCTCAAATCTCGGAATTCGCGGTCCATTCGGAAAAGGATTTAACATAGATGCATTCAGAGGAAAAGATGTACTCATCGTTGGGGGCGGTATTGGGATTGTTCCACTGCGTTCTCTTATCAACTATATTATTGATAATCGTCAGGAATTTCACAGATTGATCATCTGTTACGGTGCAAAATCTCCCAAAGAATTGCTCTATCCGGATGAGTTAAAACTCTGGGAATCCGATCCTAGTATTGAATATCATGTTACTGTAGATAATATTATACCAGAGTGGAAAGGTAACGTTGGTGTAATCACCACGTTATTTCCCAGGATTGAATTAGATCTTAAAAACACAATTGCAGCTGTGGTTGGTCCGCCTATTATGTACAAATTTGTATTGATGGCATTAAAGACCAAACAACTCCCTGATGAAAATATCTACATATCACTGGAGCGCCGAATGAAATGCGGAGTCGGAAAATGTGGGCATTGTCAAATTAACCATTCTTATGTCTGCCAGGAAGGACCGGTCTATCATTATCCTGACATTAAAAATTTACCAGAGGCTATCTAATGGCTAAACCAAAAGTTGCATTCTTCGATTTTACAAGCTGTGAAGGATGTCAGTTAAATAAATTGAATTTAGAGAATCATATCCTAGATGTACTGGAACATATTGATATTGTAGAATTTCGGGAAGCGATGGACGATAAAGCAGATGAATATGATATCGCATTTATTGAAGGGTCCATTTCGACACCGCAGTG
>CAZIFK010000232.1:0-2833 GCA_964538995.1 uncultured bacterium | reverse complement strand
GAACCGGCAACAGCTTGACAAAACTTTATGGAGAGAAGCTTTTGTCGCGGTATCAAATCAATTCCAAGTATCTTTATCTTTGGCCGCGGTATGAAAATTCACAATTAAAGACCAGAAGAACTATTTTATTGGGCAATAAAAGCGTTCCTGGATATGAGAATGAAAAAATGGCAGATTATTTGATGTCATTTTTAAACCTCCTGAATGAAAAGCAAAAACGTCTTTTTCTTGGTTTTGAATCTATGAAGTATGGTCGTGGCGGTGACTATGCGATTGCTGAAATAAGCGGAGTGAACAGAAAAACTATTGGAAAAGGCCGAAGGGAGCTTGCAACAGAAAATATAGATATGACACGAGTTGGAATTGCGGGAGGAGGCAGAAAGGAATTAAAAAAAAAGAGATCTTGGATATTATCGAGAAGTTGATGGAGGATAATGTGGCGGGAACTCCAATGAGTGCGACAAAATGGTGTAGAAAAACAACATATTCTCTTAAAAAAGATTTGGAGAATCATAGAATATTCATTTCAGAAAACAGCGTGGGAAAGATATTGAAATACGGGAATTACTCATTGAGGTTGAATCGTAAAAGTATAGCGGAAACAAAGCATCCGGATAGAAACGAACAGTTTGAAATCATCACTGCTACGAGAAAGCGTTTTCAGAATGTCGGGCAGCCGACGATATGCGTTGACAGCAAGAAAAAAGAACTCGTAGGAAATTTTAAAAATCAGGGAAAACGCTGGGTGTTGACAGTTGACGAAGTCCTTAACCATGATTTTCGTTCCCAGGCTATTGGATTGGCTAATCCTTACGGTATTTATGAGCCTGATTGTAATCTGGGAACTGTTGTTGTCGGAACATCAAGAGACACTTCCGAGTTTGCTGTTGATTCAATAACAACATGGCTGAATTCTTATGCGTTTGGCAGGTACGGGAAAATAAAAGAACTCCTTATTCTAGCTGACAGCGGGGGAAGCAATGGCGCGCTGCCAAGATTATGGAAGTACTCGATTTACGAAAAAATCGCTAAGCCCTATGGCATAAAAATAACGATTTGCCACTATCCGTCCGGTGCGTCAAAGTGGAATATGGTGGATCATAGATTATTCAGCTTCATCACATTGAATTGGAAAGGTGTTCCTTTGCGGTCTTATGATGCTGTTCTTGGATATATACGTTCAACGACGACTAAAAAAGGTCTGAGAGTTAAAGCTGTGTTAAATGAACAAAAATACGAAAAGGGTATTAAAATTAGCGATAGTCAGATGATGGAAATTAATTTAATAGTATAGGAATTTGTTATTTTGGGGCTAAAAGAGTTTTCATGTTCGGTTTGGATCAGTTTCTGACATGATGGTGTCTCTTGCAATGTCCATGACGAAGTCTTTTCCGCATTCCGGGCAACAAATAAGCGGGCATCCGCCCGGTCCATCGGGCGGAAATGCGTCGATAATGATCTCTTCAACCCACATCCTGCATTCGCAGGCACGACAATAGTACGGATACCATTCACTTGGTCCGCTAAAGGGAAGATCATCATCTTCAAAATCATTGGCGTCCATAACTTCTTATCCCGAGTCAAAGTATTCATCATCGCGTGTCACATCCAGAATAAAACCGTACTTCGGATGCCAAATGGATTCAAGCTCCATGATGTTCCCGCAGTTTGGACATTTCATCGGATCTTTTCCATAGGTCTCCTTAAACAGTTCCCTGAATTTTTTTCGCGGCAACACCTTGAACCCATTGGGATCATCAGGTGCGTTTGCCGGAAGAATCGATTGTATTAGAAATCGCATTCGCTCGTAACGAGGATTACTGTGAAAACCATAATAACGTATGCGTTGAAATCCATTTGGGAGTATGTGCTGTACCATTCTTCCTACGAATTTATCCGCCGAAATGGTTTCATGTTCAATTTTTCCTGTTTTGTGATCCTTATACCAATAGCTGACCGATTCTCCGTCATAAGCCTCAATTCTCCTTACGGATATCGGAGGCGACACCACATATTTCGCAAGGTATTTCGCTATGCCCTTTCCACCGGACGGAACGTCTCCCGGTTGCACATGGGCCACAAATCCTTTCGGAAAGTCATTCCATGCTCTGTCGATGTCTCGTTTCACCTCATTGCTGTCCGGCAGTTGTTCCTTCAAAAAACGCAAAAGATGAAATTGCCATTTACGGTGCAGAACATTGTATGGGATGTAAGAGATCCCACGCCATTTTCCCTCATTGGTTATTCCACCGGAACTGACCAGAATATGCAGATGTGGATTATACGTGCCGGGACGTCCGGCAGTCTGCATGACGACCGCGAGTCCAATATCCAAATCAATTCCGCATGTTATGCGAAATACATCTTTAAGACAATCTTTCGCCAACGTCATGAAGGGGCTCGGCAACTTGTTGTCGCGGTAGAAATAAATCCTAAAAAATCCGGCACCGTTAAAACGACATGGCGATAAACCACACCAGGAATCAAGCGTCTTCCTATGAACTCGACCCATTTGTCGGCATAGGGAACGGAACAGGAAAGGCAGAAACATGATTTGCATGTCATCGCGACGCTGTGGGATGCTCCGCAGTTAGAACAAGTGTAACGCGCGTATCCCATTTTCTCAGGGTCTCCGCAGTCAAGCATTTTGTTTATCACCACATCATAGTAATCATCGTCATAACGCGGATGTTTGTTTTTGAAGGCTTGCCAATGATCTGCGAATATCTGCTTGAAGGTTGCTTTGTTTATATGGCGTTTTTTCTTTTTTCCCAATTTCGTGTCCCTCCTGACTTGAATTCACAGAATATAATGAGAGATTTGATGAAGTCAA
>CAZIFK010000231.1:0-2946 GCA_964538995.1 uncultured bacterium | reverse complement strand
TGTTTGGCGCAAACCTGACCTTGGTTATTTTTATTGGCATCATCGCCGGACTGGCAAATTTAATTCCTCTTGTAGGGCCTTTCATTGGCATGCTCATTACATTTTCAATTGCAATTATGAATAATCTTGGTGTCGAGGCAGCGCAATCCCATTTACTATTTAATGCGATTCCTTCCCCGTTTTACCTTCTCGATATTGTTGTTATGTTCATCATCGTACAGCAAATTGATAATAATTTGATTACACCCATGTTGGTAGGTGAAAGCGTTGGATTACACCCTATGATGATCATGATTGCCCTGTTAATCGGTGGAACGCTTATGGGTCCCATGGGTATGCTATTTGCCGTTCCCGCCGCTGGAATTATTAAAGTGATTGGTCATGAAATTTCATTTTTGACGAATAATGCTCATTTGCTCTAATCGGACTAACGCTCTATTTTAAATAAAATATAATCTTTAAACGAAAGCATCAGTTCACCACCCTCTTCCAATGGGTAAATCCACAATTGGATTGAGGTACCGTCTTTATCTTTCCTTTCGATAATATCTTTAGGCGAACCGAGAAGCGATTGAATATCCGGCACAGTCATGCCGATTGAAACAGGTGGAGTTGTTTTTGCTTTCGTAGAACGAAGCCTGACCTTTTCCATCCTGCTATTAATACGACTTGACATTTTCCTTTCCTGATCAGCGTTGAATTTTTCTATTAATACATTTAATATTTTTTCATTTTTTTCACCAAGTCCCCCTGTCAATTCGCTTGCATCTGTCAGCAATTGAATTGCAGATCGTAATTCTCCGGACGACGTAACGGTATTGGCTATTTCCACCAGGTGTGTTGCAACCTGATAGCGTAATGTACTCGCTTCAAATTCCAATGATTTATCTTTTGAAACAGCTTGATTTAACAACTCCAATGATTTGCTGTAGAATCCGAATTTTAATGCTTTTTCAGCTTCCTGAATTGATTTTCTTGCTTCAAAATAGGGTATTTTTAATTTGGCTTCCGGTGAGAAGTGAGCGATTTTTTCCATCAACCTGATTGCTTCGTCGATTTTGCCGTTTGACGATAATTGTTCAGCCCTTTCAATTTCAAGGATAGCCAGGTGATTCAGTTTTTCCTGAATCATTTTCTTTGTTTTTTTGTCTGCTCTTTTTCGGGCATCCAGAAACCTGTCAATTGCCTTGTCACCCAACCCATTAAGTTCAAATTCAATACCTTCTTTATATAACTGAATGGGAATCTTTTCTTTACATTCTGCTAAATATTTCTCAGCTCGAACATGATTTGTATGATCCGGGTAATTTTCTAAGAACGTATTAAAATGTTTACTCGCACTAATAAAATCACCGCGGTAGTAATAATCTTTTGCCCCATCTCCCGACGTCAATGTTCCGCCGTATAAGACAGAAAATGTCAGATGAATACCAAAATCCTGTAAATGAATTTTATTAATTGGGGTAATGTCATCCGGATCATTTATAGTGTTCAGTTTCGTAAATGCATAGCGTAGATCGAAACCTACAGAAAATCGATTTTGCAGTCTCTTATCAGATGTAATGCCACCCATAAATTTTCCGATATTCATGATCAACCTGGGTCCAAATGAAACGGACATGCTTGGTCCATAGGCTGATGGTGTTGTCAACAGTTTATCTTTATTATCCATGTAAAATTTTGCAGTAGATAAGCCGTAAGTAAATCGTGTATCTATATACCATGGCTCGAACCATTGAAACATGGTTGTATGACTTATCCCAAAACTTAACATCCTCGGTGCGAAACGAATATTTCCGGGATCCCAGTTCGGATTAACGCTTCCCCATGAAGTGGTTTTATCAACAATTCCAGGGATAAATAAATTACTGTAGCGAAAATTCAACCCTGTTTGCATATCCAACCAGCTGGCATTTATGAAATAGTAAAATAAATTCGTTTTGATAAAATCGATGTCCAATTGATGACCCAAACGCGCGGTAAATGATCCTCCTGTGAAATTCGCCACTGATTCTTCATATTCAATCCAATCGGATTTTATTTTATCACCATCTGTTCCGCCTCCGCCGTAAAAAAATGCACCATAGCGAATTTCAACAGGAGCAAACGTTATGGGTGCATGAAATTCCCTCCGGTGCAATATCTGATTTTTCCAATAACCTGTTTCATGGTCAATATCCTGTTTTGGGCTGAACTGAATCAAACCCCAAAGGTAGGATTTGACTTCATCTGGATTAGAACCAAATACGTTCCCAAAGAACGATAAAATGAGTATGAATGTGCTTAACCTCGGATACATACCTATTCAAAATACTGAAAGCAAAGATTTTGAGCAAGCATCTTGTTTCTCATATAATGCATACCCATTAGACGGGTGACTAGTGATTTGTGGATTATTATAACAATAAGTTAATACTATTACACTCCCATCAATATCGGATTTAGAGAGAAGGTATGTGTAAATTTACTATTCTAATTACAGAACTATTTTATAGACAGAATATTCCATAACTGAAATGAACAAAAAGAGTTTTTACATAATATTAGTTTTCGCTTCTTTTGTCTACGGGCAGGATTTCACCATTGCACGACTTCATTATGGCGGTGGGGGTGACTGGTACAGCAATCCCAGTAGCCTTCCCAATCTGCTCGATTATTTACAAACGCATACAGCCATAAAAGCTACTTACAAAGAAGTGCGTGTAAAACTGACCGATGAAGATTTGTTTTCTTACCCCTATCTATATATGACCGGCCACGGCAATGTACGATTTGATGAAAAAGAAACGATCCGCTTAAGAACATTTCTTAATCGTGGGGGATTTTTACACGCTGATGATAATTATGGAATGGATCAATCATTCCGACGGGAAATTAAACGGGTGTTTCCGAATAAAGAATTTGTGGAATTGCCATTTGATCATCCTGTATTTCACCAGGTTTTCG
>CAZIFK010000230.1:0-2951 GCA_964538995.1 uncultured bacterium | reverse complement strand
CATGATTATAGCTTTAGAGTCACCATCTAACAATTTGACTGAAAAATTATTATCACTCCCAGCTGTTAATGCAGTTAAGAAAAAAGTCCAAACTATCAAAGTTCCTGAAGGAGAAGAAATAGATTATCAGGCTGTTGCCGATAATCTTGATAAAATCCTTGAGAAACTTAACTGATAGTTCTTCGTATATACCCCATTCTATGAAAACATCTTATTTAACATATCTCCTGGTCACAGGAGTGTTTCTTGCTTCATTCAATGGGTGTATGGAAGAACCATTGGAAGCTGACTTGAGTAATGCCAATTTACGATTGGACACGTTACATTTGTACGATATTGTAGGTGTTACATACCAAATTCCACCTTCAATAGGGAGTAAATCACGTTTGTCTTTAGGTCTTGATGATGACTTTGATTACAAAGCTGTTTTACTGAAAACATCATTTATATCCGCGCAATCAATACAATGGACCTTGGCATCATTTATTGATACAAGTATAATTATTGATAGTGCATTTTTTACATTACATTTGGCTGTTGATACCCTGATAAATCCAGCCTCATTTTCACTTTATTCATTTCCGAATGTTCTAGATTCTGTGTTTAGTGAATCGAAGTCTCATTATTTAAATTTTACGGATTCAGAAATTTCTACTGGTCAATATGTGGCTTCTGCCTTGGAAGAAGAGTATAAAATTATTGTTGATTCAGTTGCGAATTCAGAATTCCGATTAAGGTTCAATGTTGAGGATATGCTTGATTCAACATTCTTGGATACATCATTAAATTACACAGTTATGCTAAAGTTGGATGAGGATGATGGTGAATTGCATTCATTTTACAGTAGGGAATATTTTTCGGTTGAAAATACAGTCCCGACTCTTGACATTTATTTTACACAATCTACATTTATTGATACGTCAGATACGTTACAAAATGTTCAAATAGATACGCTGCATAGATCATTTTATGTTATTAGTGATTTAAGTATTATAGTTCCACCTGAAATTACCGATGAAGACTCGTCATTTATTTCTATAAGCAGAGGAAAAGGATTGCGAAGCCTCATTTCTTTGGATTTTCTTGATTCATTGATTTTGCCGAAGCAGACAACATTTGATAAAGCTGAACTCACATTTTACATCATCCCGGATACAACTATCTCATCTTTTTCAATATATGCTATTCCATTGCAAGATACTGTTGAGCTTAATGAATTTGCATATTTCGATGAGGATGATTTTGATATCTATAGTTATTTAACTGTCAGTGGAACTGTATCAGATGATAGAGTCGTTTTTAATATTAAACGCTTTTTACAGGATCATTATTTTGATCATATTAATAACCTAGGCATAAAATTGTATTCAAGTGTCAATAATAATATTCATTCGACAGTTCACTTTTATTCAAACGCCGACTCCCTTCTTTACCCGAAATTATTTATTCAATATGTGGCTCCGTAGACTTTTATTACTAATATCAATTTCTGTTTCCTTCAGCCAATCGATTCATAATGCTTATGGATTGGGAGAAATTAATTTAAATCATAATGCATCCTCTTTAGCCATGAGCAGCAGGGGAATTATTCCATCTTTCGCGGAAGGTATTTCATTATCTAATCCTGTAACTTGGAATAATTTGAAATTTGCATATTTAGCCAGTAATTATTCAGGAAACGAAGTATCAAGCGAACTTGGAGTTAATGGTTTAACGGGATTTAATAGTGTCCAATTTGCTGTACCAATAGGAGAAAAATACGCATGGGGATTTGGTTTAAAACCTGTGTTTAATCAACAGTTTTTGTTGAACGGCTACTCCATAAACGAAATTGTTGTTAATAATGACACATTAAGTGCGCAGCATTTTATGGATGGTTCCGGTGGAGTTTCCTCTTTATATACAGCCTTAAGATTCCCCTTGACTTCAACCGAGGGGATGGCAGTTGAGTTTGATATCCTTTTTGGCTCATTCCGAAAAGATACGAAATTTAGTTTTGACGATCGGACCTATCATTATTTTCAGAGAAATATATTTACAGGATCCCTATACAAACTGTTTTTTACATCCAGTCGATATAATAAAGGAAAAATCCCGGCAAATATTTTCTTTATGATTTCAGGATCTATTCGATCTTTAAAAGTAAAGCAATTATCTTTTCAGCCATTTGAAGATGTGAATGGAAATGGATATTTAGATACAAGTCCACCAAGTGATAGCCCAAATCCGTCAACTATACCAAGCGCAGAAATAACTATTTTTCAAAATATTTATAATCCTTTTGAACTCGGTTTCGGTCTGGACTTCAAGAAACAAAACAGAACTCATATTATGGTTGAATTCCATCATTGGCAAGATATGGGGAAGAAACCAATTGAGTTATTTCCATTGAAATCATTATATATAAATAAATCGAATCAATATTCTATTAGTGTTTCAAAATTTTCGCCTGATGCAACTTTTAATTTGTTACAAAAGATACAATATAGGGGCGGGCTTTATTACCGAAAAGACATTTTATATGATGATCTTTCTCCTGTGAATGAGATTGGTGTAACAGTAGGATTTGGTATTAAATTTGGTCCTGCAAAAAATCAATTGGATTTTGCATATAAATACGGTAAACGTTCTGGTGAAATGATTTCAGATGAAATAATTAAACAAGTAACTATCGGCGTTCATCTTGGCGATCTTTGGTTCGTCAAGCGTCGTCCAAAATGAGGATAAATAAATGAAAAAATTTCATTTATCAAAGTTAGTTAGCATAAGTGTAGCAGCTATTTTTCTTTCAATGTGTGTACCGCCTGATGATACTGGAGATAATGAAGATGCTGCATATGAAGCATATTTGGACTCTCTGCGTGAAGTTCGATGCCCACGTTTGATGAGCAGCGCTGCAGAATATTATAAAAACAGAGATTGGCCTTCAACCATTCGAGTGTATCATGAAC
>CAZIFK010000229.1:0-3101 GCA_964538995.1 uncultured bacterium | reverse complement strand
AGCAACTCAGATTTTTTGAATGATACAGGGAAATCAATTTTACTAAGTTTAACATCGGGTTCTGTCCCGTATAGTTCATTAAAAGACCCGTCCGGATTCAATAATAAATCTGCTTCCAAAACAAATATTAAACCGCTTCTAGGGAGCCTTACAGTCACTGGGCCAAAATACGCAGCTGCTCCGCCGCCTGTATTCTCTCCGACAAGCGTTCCAAGCCCAATCCTCTTGATAGCATTTGCATAATCATCAGCTGCTGAAAAACTACCTCCATTAATTAGAATATAGAGTTTTCCATTAAAATTATATCGATTTGACGGATTTATTGTCCGAGTAATCTCGAGAAATTTCCACTCCTTTGGATTAAATCCTGTTGGTGGATTGGTTTCAACTACGTTTACAACTCCTTGAATTGGAGTTGAAACATATTTTCGTAAATACTTTAGATGGGGTGGATTCATCTCATCCAAAAATTGTTTTCTAATACCAGTAATTTGCTGATATGTCACCGGTTCATCTAAAAAAGGAATAATTAAATTCTTATAAAAATATTCAGGTGTCCCTCCACCGTGGTTTCGAATATCAATGATTAATTTATTGTAATTTCCTTCGGATTTTTCAAGAAAGTCTTTTATTTGATTTCTATCTGTTTCGGTTAGGTTATATGGAAAACTTCTAATTCGAATGTAACCCACATCATTTCTAATCTCTACGCAAATGCAATTACGACTGTTGTTGTTTGCAGAAGGATATCCCTTAACCTTTGGAACAAAAATCTTTAATGTTGAGCTATCGGGTAGAAGAAACTCAACATTCCACCCTTTAATATCAATTCCTTCGTCAATAATCAACAGGTGTTTATCGATCCAGTCTTTATCATAGGCTATATAACGAATCCAAGTATTTTGTTTTATAAAATCCAGATAAGATGAGCAAGTAAGTCCATTTATTGTGGAAATTTTTGATCCTTGTGGGATAAGTGTTTCATTATATTGCCAGTCATTGCCCAAAAAATATTCTGTATTTTTATATTTTATCCGGAAAGGTGGGTGGGCAAAAATGGTACTTTCTTTTATAAGTCTATTCCAATATTGAGCTTCTTTATACTGTTTAATGGAAATATTAGTAGGATTACTTATTCTAAATTCATTCATATAAAAATTTAGAGTCTTATCGTCAGGTATATAAGAGTGACCCGATGTGCCAATTAAGCGAAAAAATCCATTCGCTACTTGAAAAAACTCTTCATTGTCATTTGCTTTTACAGCCAACTCTAAATATCTATTCTTGAGCGAGTCAACACTTGGACTGTTTTTGTATTTTTCGTTTAGTTCAACAAATGGACTATAATCTTTAGCCCATTTGTATAAAAATAGAATGTCTTGTTTTTTGTCTTCTGATGTTAATTCAGGGGGATTAGGAAGGTCGCATGAAATTATTGCGATTAGTGAAAAGAACAAGAATAAAACGGAGAGTGTATGCACTGTAGATTTGCTTCTTGAAAATTTCATAAGCTTTCTAACGGCGCGGTAGCTGTCGATTGAAACGTATTCTTATATTTTTTATTGGCGCGAACCAATCGCTTGAACAACCGAAGCAATGCCTGAATGATGAGACCCTTCTACCACATCACGTTCAAGCTCTAGCAAATGACTAAACTTTAAACCTGTTAACTCTTTAATGAGTATTTTTTTAGACATCATTAAGTCGTCTGAAGGCGGACCACCCGTACCATGTTTTAACTGATCCGGCGTATAAGCTTCAAGTAACAGTACGCCATTTTTTTTAAGTCCTGCGACCACGTTTTTATGTAAATCCTTTCTTACTTGTACTGGTACATGGCAAAAAATAGATACAATTCCATCCCACCGATTAATACCTAACTCATAGTCTTCTAATTTACTGTGAACAATCTCAATAGAGACCTTATTGTTGTCAGCTAACTTTTTAGCTTTTCTCAATCCAACTATAGACGCATCTACAGCCGTTACGGAGTACCCCTGTTTGGCCAAGAAAACTGCATTGCGCCCTTCGCCTTCAGCCAGGCAGAGAACACGTCCGCCTTTTGGAATAGAGCCGAAGTTTTCCTGCAAAAAACCGTTCGGTTCGGTTCCATATATGTAGTGCTTTGCACTATATCTTTCATCCCACATTTACTTATTCCATTTCAGTGCAATGATGGATTGTAAAAATATAACGGACAAGCTCTCCGGTCACGACGAAGCCCGGAGTGATCGGGCGAAGGCGGATCCGGTGCAGTGATTTGTTATGTGTATTTTTCATCTCAATTTACACTACTATTTAAACGAGTAAATTTTACTATGAGCCATATTGCAAAACCAATTTCAGACAAGGCCATTGGCGCCATCAAGATGGATTCGATTGTTAATGTTATTCCACCAAGATGAGGAAAAAATGATTTTAAGCTATGAACGATAATATAACACACCCCACCAATACCTAGAAAAACACCCCAAAACTTTGGTGTAAAATTTGATTTAACACCAACAACACCTAAAGCTAAAAGATGAAACCCAAAAACAATGAGACCAAAAGACCAAATTTTTTCAAATGACTCAAAATATAACAAGCCATTTGCTATTTCATTATTACGAATCAGGGGCATTATAAGTTGAACAGTGGCAATCCCCAGGAATAGGGTGTAAAAAGCTCTCAGTGCAGATGTCAATATCGCCAATCTTTTTTGCATCCCTTTGTATATGGCATATAGGCCTATTGAAACAATCATATCTAAAACAATAACCAGTATCCAAGATGCTATTCCAAATTTATACATGGCAATATTTTCTTGAAGTAACTTGGCTGTCAAGTCAGAATCGCCAACCATATATATAGTTGCATGAACAAACCCATAAGTAAATCCTGCAACTAGAGCCATCAGAACGATAGAATACCCAGTCAGAAGCCCCCATTTTTTATGACTATATTTATCAACGCTCATTCAAAACTCCAGTTTTTGTTTTTCAAGCAAAATAAATTATCACCTGATCTTTCATCTTATATCTCATCTACTTTTTGATTTTTACACCTAACGATATCTATGTTCCTCTTTGCCGGAAGGCAAAACATTGGTAATGTTTTAA
>CAZIFK010000228.1:0-3116 GCA_964538995.1 uncultured bacterium | reverse complement strand
ATGGTGTCCGAAACTTCTCCGGAATCACTGTCCGAAACCTCCGGAATTTCCAACTTGCTTACCATATTGGTCTTTACCATCCCATATTACATTTTTATATCCTGCTTCTTCATCTCCTTTAACAATTACTTTTATTTTTCTTCCTGATATATCATAAATGATGAAGTTGACATGACTATTTTCAGGGAGATCATACTTGAGCGTCGTAGTAGGATTAAACGGATTTGGATAATTTTGATCCATACCATAACTAAGAGGAATTAATCCATCACCTAGAATCTTTGATTGCTCTTCTCGTTGTTTAGTTCTGGCCCAATTAGAGAAATCTGAATGGCGATATTTATTATCAACGGCCTTCACTTTATAATATACATAGACTGATCCAAATCTATAGTATACTGTAACACCTGTATCTGTAAAAGTAGTATCAGGGTGATCTTGAGAAGCTATATGTGTGTAATCGTTATTAATAGTAATAATTTTACGATATATTTCGTATTTCCAAATACTATCAGATGTACTTGTATTCCACGTCAAAGATGGATTTTGTCCAGCAGATCCAGAGACCGTCAAACTAGTAGGTACATTTGGTCGCTTCAGTGCTTCATATGCATTTATCCTTCCATGACCCATGTACTGATTCCAGCCATCTGTGTACGAATACTGACCCACTTTGTCGGCTGTTTCTTCAATGATTTTTTCAATCTCGAATCTTGTTAGATAGCCATCTTGACTTATTAATAAGCCAGCAAGCGCGGATACCAATGGTGCTGATAAAGATGTACCTGTAGGTGAAGCATATGAATAACCACTAGACGAGACGTATAAAGATTTAATAGTCTTTCCTGGAGCACTAACATCTATGCCACTCCCATAATTAAAAGATGAGATGAAATTATCAGAAGTATCAGTGGCCGATACACCAATAACACCAGGATACCAAGCTGGGTATTCTTCCCATGGCCAACCACAACCTTCAGCGCTATTCCCGCCTGCTGCAACAATGACAACGCCCTGACTTATCGCATCAGCAATTGCCTGTTCGACACTTTCATAAGAATGAGGACAACCATCTTCAGTAGTCCCAAAACTACAATTAATAATATCAGCTCCTGCCTCTATAGCAATATCAATTAAAGCTGGAATCGTAACAGAGTCTGGATCAGATTCGTCATATTCATATCGTAAGCCCATCAGTGATAGGTTCCATCCCAAACTTGCTACTCCTGAATCATTATTTGTTATTGCAGCAACTACACCAGCCACAGCAGCTCCATGTGAGCCAGAATCAACTACTACACTATCCCAGAGAACTGCTTTATTCAAAAGCTCTGGGTGCCTAAAGTTCACTCCTCTTGATTCTATCACAGCTACATACACACTGGGATCACCAGTAGTGATGTCCCAAGCGCTGTCCGCCTTAATTGTTTCTAGATACCACTGATCATCATAATATTGATCGTTAGGAATGAAATTGTCCCTCGTTTGAATTGGACCATGTGCATAGTCTACAAACGGTAATGTAGAAAATAAATCCACCAGACTGTCAATTGGGACAAGCTCAGTAAAAATTAAGGAAAATAACTGAGAATGATCACTGATTGTTACTAATTCTCCTGTTCGTATGTTTGTTCGAATAAAATCCCCCCAGGTAGAATTCGGTATCTGTTTTAATAATTTAAAATTCCCAAAATCTATCTGAAGACTATTTAGGTGAGTTATGAAGGAATTATAGTCAATAAATACATCATCAATATCATGTAATCTTTGGCCTCTATTGGTCTGCACGACATATTGGGAAAATTTCACTGTGATTCTATCAGAATATGCAGTTTCATTTATGTAATAAATTGGTGACTCAGAATAACTACCAATGGTTTGTCCAGCTAAAATATGTAAAAACAAAAATGATATTAACACAAAATAATTAGTTTTATTAAATTTTATTTCGTACTCCTGATAGTTATTAGTTAATAATAATTTTTGAAAATCCCAACCGTGATAAAACAACATCAGGATCATGAGCATAGTCCCATCTTATAATATTAACATGGTTATTTTTTAAATAATCTTTAAGTTCAACAGGCATCTTAAAAGTATAGGGATGTCCCTCTCTTGCATTTATGTCAGTAAAACAATAATATTCCCCTGGAATTGCGCGATCTCCACCGCAATCATCTTGAGTGCAAATATCCAGATAAAACGGTGTTTGTATTGTGTCGCCAACTTGAAGTATTACCCAATCAGGCTCCCAGGTATTATCACCCCAGCGAAACACGGATTTATTCCTGTTTTCCAAATTATACAATACCCAAGTAAATGGAAATTCGCCTATGTCCTTAAGTCCCACATTTATAGTTGTATTAAAAACATTTGTCACATGTACCGAGCCGATAAGCTGTTCCCCATGACTATATTGATTTTTCTCAACTACCATTTTAACTTTAAATATTTGTTCTAATTCTTTGTCGGGTAAGTATCTTTTGGACGTTAAATCTGCCGAAGATGCAATAGAATTATTTCCGTCAATTTCTACTAACAAGGAACATAGATCATATAGGGCATGATAATAAATCAATGTAAATACACCGCTTGTATCCACTGTTTCGGGGATGGAAAGAGTAAAGTTTCCGTCTATATCAGTGACTGCTCCAACGTCTGCTCCTGATAAATACACAATAATTCCATCATGTTCAGTCTGATTCTCCAACGTAATCCTTCCACCGATTTGATTGACTTCCAGACCCCTATCGTCGTTACTATCACAAGAACTTGGGAATGTGGTCATCATAATAACCAGATTTACATATAAAAATATATTTATCAGACTAACTTTAATTATTTGCATCAGTCTTTGGCGTTTGGATAAAAAGATGTTTTGATATCCAAGAGTCGTTTTTCTAAACATTATCTCCGTGCTGCCTTAGATTAGAAGTTTAATATAAGTTATAAAAACAGTATACACAATAGGCTCAACAACCCATTTTTTGATAAAAAAGTACCCATTTTCGTTGGTAACAGATTCTCTTCAATCACCATCTCAAATAAAAGAAAGATTTATATAAGAGGTGGACCCCATAGTCTGAGCACTTTTTTTACTTTTTAAGGTGTAAAAT
>CAZIFK010000227.1:0-3125 GCA_964538995.1 uncultured bacterium | reverse complement strand
CGCCTGGTGGATTCCATGGGAGGTGATGATGCCATTGTGCAGTCAGCCCGTGTGAGTTATGGACAAGGAACCAGCAAAGTTTCCCAGGATCGGGGCTTGATCCGCTATCTCATGCGGCATCGCCATACGACACCCTTTGAAATGGTGGAATTCAAATTCCATTGCAAGATGCCCATTTTTGTGGCTCGTCAATGGGTTCGCCATCGTACAGCAAATATCAATGAATATTCATTGCGTTATTCCGAAGCACGGGATGAATTTTATTTTCCTGATCCGGAACATATTCAATTCCAAAGTGCACTGAATAAGCAGGGTAGGATGGGAGAGGTTCCTGTCGAGCTGAAACAGAAAGTTTTGGACTATTTTAAGGAAATATCTGATCGGAGTTTTGCCATGTATTCTGAATTGAATGAGGCCGGTGTAGCCCGAGAACTGGCTCGTTCTCTTCTACCGGTGAATCTGTATACTGAATGGTATTGGAAAAACGACCTCCATAATTTGCTGCATTTTATCGGACTGCGTTCAGACAGCCATGCCCAGTATGAAATAAGAGTTTATTCTGACGCTATGGCAGAATCAGTGAAAAAGGTTGCTCCGTTTGCTTGGGAGGCTTTTCAGGATTATGTTGTAAAAGGAATGCGGTTTTCCCGAATAGAACAAAGCTTGTTAGAAAAACAGCTTCCATCTCGTGTAGTGGATGATATATCAGAAGATATCGCTTATCAGATTACTGCTACTATGCATAAAAATAAACCCCGCGATGAAGCGGATCTATATCCCTTATATCAAAAACAAAATGGTTCGGACTCTGAAGAAGATTTCAAACTCAAATGGGATTCAGGCGAAATTGAAACTGGAAATATAAGGGAATTGCGGGAGTTTAAGGAAAAACTACAAAAGTTAATGAAATAGCTGCCGAACCGTAGAGAGCATAAAGAATATGAAAATATTTAATTATAAAAACTCCTTTTGATCTCCGTAACTCTCCATCAAAAAAACGAAGGACACCGTCAACGACTGCGGGAGAAATTCCTGAAGAGTGGTTTGGACGGTTTCCATGATTATGAAATTATAGAACTTCTTCTTACGTTTAGCACACCCCGGAAAGACTGCAAGCAATCCGCCAAAGATACCTTGAAGAAATTTGGTTCCCTGAAAGCTGTATTGGAAGCTGATCCTAAAGAATTAATTAAAATTAAAGGGATAGGCGATAATAATATCTTCGGACTTAAAATTGCCCAGGCAGTATCTCGCCGTTATTTAGCTGATAGAGTAATAAATAAAGATTTTATTCGTTCATCTGATGAAGTGTTGGAATATCTAAAACACAATCTGCGGGATAAAAACAGGGAAGTATTCCTGGTAATTTATTTAAATGGACGGAATCAGATTATGAAGATGGAAGTCGTGTTTGAAGGCACTCTTTCAACTTCTGTTGTTTATCCAAGGGAAGTGATAAAACGAGCGTTGGATAATGATGCAGCTGCTTTGGTCTTTGTCCATAACCATCCCAGCGGAAATCCAAATCCCAGCCAAGACGATCTTACCATTACTAAAAAATTGAAAGAGGCAGCACAAGCCATTGATATTTCAGTCCATGATCATCTCATCATAGCCGGAGACGAGTTGTATTCTTTCGCTGACCACGGGTTGATTTAAACGTCCGCGAAGTACGCAAAAAACCACTAATTTATTTTATAAATTCTTTTGTGTAATTTTGTAATCTTCGCGGTTAAACAATGAAAAATCAAAATAAAACACATCACTTACAACATCTCCGATGCATGGATATTCATAGCCGTGCCTTTCAGCATATCTTGCGATGGGAAAATGAATGTAATAAATTAATAACCTATATTATTTGAACGGAATCCTTACTAAAAACCAAACGATGCAAAAAAAATATATTGTAGGCCCAAAAGAAAGCAAACCCCGGTCTGACATACGTATAACTTATACACCCTCCAAAAAGCCCCTGGTATTCGAATTATCCAGCAAGGTGGATGTTTTGTTTGGTGAATCAATTCTTTCACAGACCGAAACTGTCTGTAGAGATTTAGGTATCGATTCCGGGAAGTTCCTTTTGGAAGATTTCGGTGCGTTGCCATTCGTTATTTCCGCACGAATAGAAGCAGTGATAAAATCGGCATACCCGGACATTACCGCTGAATCCTTGCCTCCAATGAAACCTCACTGCAAATCTAAATCTACGCGTAATCGTTTCCGTCGCAGTCGATTATACATTCCCGGAAATCAGCCAAAGCTAATGTTAAATGCAGGCATCCATAAACCGGATGGTATCATTTTGGATTTGGAAGACGCTGTTGCACCGCCGGAAAAAGAATCCGCCCGGTTTATCGTCAGGAATGCATTGCGTACGCTGGACTTTTTCGCAGCTGAACGTATGGTGCGCATAAATCAAGGCGAGATGGGAATAACTGATTTAGAATATATTGTTCCACATAATGTTCATTTGATTCTTGTACCTAAAGTGGAATGCGGCGAACAACTCAAGGCAGTAGATGAAAAAATCAACCGGATAATGAAGGCTTGTGGTCGAAAAAAACCAGTCTACATTATGCCCATTATTGAGAGTGCCAAAGGTGTAATGCATGCGTTGGAAATTGCCGAAGCGTCATCCAATAATGTGGCGTTGACCATTGGTTTGGAAGATTACACTGCAGATATTGGTACGATACGCACCGATGAAGGAAAAGAATCTTTCTTTGCGCGAAATACGATAATTAACGCTGCCCGTGCCGCTGGACTGCAGGTAATTGATTCAGTTTTCAGTGATGTTGCAGATGAAGAAGCTTTACGGGAATCTGTGCGGGAAGCTAAAGCACTTGGTTTCGACGGTAAAGGTTGTATTCATCCACGTCAGATTCAACCCGTCAATGAAGAATTTGCACCATCAGAAACAGAAATAGGAAAAGCGAAAAAGATTATATTGGCTTTTGACAAAGCCGAAGCTAAAGGGCTTGGTGTGGTATCGCTTGGTTCAAAAATGATTGATGCTCCGGTAGTGCAAAAAGCTGTTCAAACCATCGAATTGGCAATTGCATCAGGTTTGGTATCCAAAAAATGGAAGGAAGATGAGTAAACCGAAAATGATTCAAAACTCC
>CAZIFK010000226.1:0-3141 GCA_964538995.1 uncultured bacterium | reverse complement strand
CAGTTGATTTAACAATCGATCTATAAATTTTTTCTGCTGCATTATGTGCAAATTCCATAAGTAATAATAACTGCGGAAATGTATTGTCATTACAGGTTACGCATTCATCAATCCACCGTTTGCTGATAGCAAGTAGCTGAGGAAATAAAAAGGGCTTGGTATTTCCCTCATCATCCTGGCAATGATTCTCCAGTGTTAATTTTGCAAGGAGAAACGCTACTTCCTGAACGCGTTTTTTCTTTAAATCATCCAGAGTATGAATGCTGGATTTACCGGCTATTGGATCAAGCGTTACTTTTGTCGGTATGTCGAGAGTGCTCAGTGTTAATGCGGACTCATCTGAAAATTCTGCTTTCAGCTTTTCCTCCGGGAGCTCGTAGCGGTACCCGCTAAGACGTGGGAATGTTATTTCAAGGTAGCTGCGTTCAGGCAATGCACGTACACGTGTTGGTATAGGCCCGGGACTTGGCCCGTTGGTTGAACCGGAACATGGAATAAATGAGAACGGGACTCCATAAACCTCTGCATATTCGGGAGTAAACTTGCCTTCATTATTAATTGTATAGCTCATCCTGCGTAATCCCCTGCCGACTACCTGCTCGCAAAGTAGCTGGGTGCCAAATGCGCGAACACCTAATATATGTGTAACTGTATTCGCATCCCATCCTTCAGTAAGCATAGAAACGCTGACGACACATTTAATATTTTCTCCTAATTTACCGGTCTTGCCTACTGTATTCATTACCTCCCTGAGAAGGTCTTCATTGGTAAACTTATCTGCATCACGACCGGGAAAACGCTTGCGGTACGCAGATTTAAACTCTTCAATTTCAACTGCGGCAATCTTTTTAAATTCATCACTCATTGCCTCGCCTGATTCGAGCTGTTCACTGTCTATCAGAATTGTATTAGGTCTCTCATTCCATCTGCCGTTTTTTTCATTATTGAAAACCGGAAGCTCTCCGGGTACGATGAGTTTCGTTCCATCAGGCAACTGCTTTTCCCATCCTGAAATATAGTCATAAACAAATTTTGAAACATTCGTGTTGTTACAAACGACGATAAAGACGGGGGGTGTACCATGCCCTCTTTCTTCCCAGGCTTTGTATGCTTTTTCGTAATTGCCATAAAGACTATGAATAGCTCCCTCAAGTTCAGCCGGCAGCCTTGGCTCTCCGCTGAATACTTTTGTCTTTCTTCCTTTTTTAGGTAGCTCATCACGTATCCGAAGCCATAGATCACGATAAGTCGGCTGGTCACCGGTCATCTGGTCATCAGATACGGGCACACGGGGAATTTTGACAATCCCTGATTCAATCGCATCTATTAATGAAAAGTCCGAGATGACCCAGGGAAAAAGCGTGCCCTCGGGATACCCTGATCCCCGAAGGAAAAAAGGCGTTGCCGAAAGGTCGTACACAACTTTGATGCCTATTTTGGCTTTAACTGCTTCAAGGCCGGATATCCATATACGTGCCTCTTCTTCCCTTCTTTTGGCTTCTTTACGCTCATCACCTTTTAATTTTTCTTCTTCACCTCCAACGCGCCTGCGGTAGCAGTGATGGGCCTCGTCATTGATGACGACTATATTTTTCTTTGTTCCAAGCTCCCGGCATACACGTCGTGCCATTTCGTCAGGCGTTTCCGTAAAGGCGCCGTTACCGGACGTTAATATTTTTTTCGTTAATCGTGATCCGTCGCCCTTTTCTTTCAGCTTAAATGCGTGAAAATTAGTAATGATGATTTTAACTCTGTTAAGGTCTGAGAGTAGATCGCGGGACAGAACATCGCGTTGAAGGTAATAATTGTCCGGATCATTTGGCAGTAGAACTCTCAATCGATCACGAATTGTGATACCGGGACTGACGATGAGAAATGTGTCGGAAAATCTTGCATCCTGAGGATTTGCAAACTTGTTCAAGGCATGCCATGCAATCAGCATTGCCATAACAACAGTCTTTCCGCTTCCGGTTGCCATCTTGAAGGCTATTCGATAAAGCAACGGATTCGCATCCTGATTAGCTTGTCTGATATGGTTTTCAATCCATGCGTCACCCTGTTTGTTTGCAACTTCTGTTATATAGATAATAGATTCTAAAGCCTCTATCTGGCAAAAAAACAGCTTCTTTTCACGATCAGGGTCTTTCCAGTATTCAAGTAAACGGCGGGTGGTTTTGGTTATTCCCGGATAATCCTTTTGCCGCCACCTCGAAAGCCTGTCCCGAACCTGGTTGATAAATTTATTTTCTTCAATCCGGTCTTCCGTCCACTCCGTATCAAATGATAACTGTTTACCCTTCTTTTTAGGTTTAGCGATGGGGATGAAATAGGAACTAATCCGGCGCTCTTCGATTATCTCATTAGTTATACCTTCTTCAGTAAATTTGAAGTGGAGTTCCGGCTCTTCAAAAGGAGCGTTTAAAATTGGATTTTCAATTGTGACTTGTTTCATTTTTCAGAATATTACCGTTGTGGTTGGTATCGTCAAAGTTAACCGACTTTTCTCTGTCGGGAACCAACGTGGCTGTTGTGCGCGCCTGCAAAGCCCTGAAGGCGTCGGACTTGCCCGCCCAGTTCAGGACATAACGCTCGTTACTGAAGTTAATGTCCTCACCAAGCGTTGCCTTTAACTTCTCCCAGTCAACCTTGTCCTCGGTAAACACTTCAGGGAAGAGTTCCTTCAGCTTCTCCAGCTTGTCCTGCTTAATATCTAATGATTTTCCGTCCATCAATCTCCCAATTTTTTCTCAATCTCAAGCAACTTCCTTTCTCTTTCCAGTTCCTGCTTAAGCTCTTCTTCCGTCGGCAGATAAAGTTTGTATTTTGAAGCAAAGATGTTTTTGCTGTTTTTCAGAAGCGTGTACTTAGCCATCGTTTCGTTTTTATCGGTGCAGAGAATTAATCCAATTGTCGGATTATCTTCGGGCTGCTTAATTTCCTGCTCGAAATAGCGCATATAGAAGTCCATCTGGCCTATATCCTGATGTGTTAGCTTACCAGCTTTCAAATCAATAAGTACAAAGCACTTGAGGATGTAGTTATAGAAAACAAGATCAATGTAAAAGTGATCACCATCAATAGTTATTCTTTTCTGGCGGGCTACGAACGAAAACCCCTTGCCTAGTTCAAGCAGAAAGTCAT
>CAZIFK010000225.1:0-3189 GCA_964538995.1 uncultured bacterium | reverse complement strand
CGGTCACAGTTTGTTGTATTATTCTCTTCGGTTCGTATCTCCAAGTATCGTTGCATCAGTACCGCTTGGTGAGCCGGTGATCGCATCGGTGCTTGCTATGGTCATATTTAATGAATATCCGGGGATATTGGTGTTTGTAGGCGGCGGAATAATACTAATCGGTCTGTTTAAAATAATCAGTAGTAGAAATAACTTATCGAAATAAAAGATTATAAATAAGGAAGAAGCCCCTGGGGAGGGACTTCTTTGCCGAGGAGATAATTAGATATTTTTGAATTCGAGTTTGTGTATTTGAAGCTCTTGAAGCTTCAATTCTAATTATCAAGATTTTTAGAATTAAAAGTAATTCGTTGATTTTGAATCGTTGAGTTACTGATAATTCAGATCTTTAGACAGTGGAAACAGAAAAGGGTTTCCCTTTTTTTAAACAATCTTATTTACGAATAGAATAAATGCGTTTGATCAACGACAATTAAAATTACCTCTCAACGACAAATTGTTTTCCCTATTATTTTCCTTATTTTCATCTTTCTTAAAAGCTAACTTCAGTCGCCCTACGGGTCTGCCACAGGCGGACGGGCTCCTTTCGTTAGCTTTTCTTATTACCTCTTTTTTTCTCAATTGATTTCTCTAACCGATAGCTTGATACATTCAGTTCAAATATAATACTGTGATGAACCAACCGATCTATTGCCGCTGCTGTAGTCATCGGATCTTTAAAGATTTTTTCCCATTTGCTGAAAGGTAGATTACTGGTGATCATCAAACTTCTTCGCTCGTAAAATTCTGCCAATAGCGTAAACAGAACCTCCATCTCCGCCCTTGACTGCTGAACGTAACCAATATCATCTATGATGATTATATCATTTCTTCTCAGTTTTATTATTTGCTGATTTAGTTCCAACTCTCGTTTTGATCTCAAAAGATCCTGTACCAACATACTACATGTTGTGAATAATACCTTTTTACCGGACCGTACAAGCTCTTGACCTATGGCACATAGCAGGTGGGTTTTACCACTACCCGGATTTCCAAAAGCAAGAATATTCTCACGTCTTTCCAGAAAACTTCCTTCCACTATAATATCAATTTGACGGTTTATTACCTCTGGTAAGCGAGAACGATCAAGACTGCTCATATCCTTTTCAAGGGGTAATTTTGATGCCTTTAGCAATCTGCTGATACGATTATTCCAGCGATTATTTTGTTCCTGTTCCATAAGTGAAAGAAGGTATTTCTCGTAGGATAATGATTCCTTCTCCGCCATTCTGGCTTGGTCTGAATAAGATTTTCGTACAGTTGGGAGGAATAATTGCCTGAGTACAGCATTTAGCTCATGGGTTGTATTTGTATTCATTGGCACACCTCACAGCCTTCAAGCAGAATATCATATGCCTGTAATGTAATCTCAGCAACGGGCACATCTTTAACAATACTCATTTCAATTTCACTTTTCATGATCTTTTTAACGGCATCTTCTGTAACTTCTTGTCTCTTTCTCATTAACTGCTCTAATGCTATATCAACAGCAGACTCATTTTCATGTGCTGCCAGATATAACAGCTTCAGGTATATCTTATGTCCGGTAACAGGATTTGATGTTGTCAGAATATCATATGCCATACGAAAGCGATGAGTTGGATAAAGGGTATGCCGATAACGATAATTTGCAAAAGCTCCGGGTTTTCTGATTAGCCAATCAATTATATGACGATAATTAATTTGCGCTTTTTCCTCGCCCCTTAACCGGGGCATAGTATCTATCTTTTTTTGACCATACCATATTTCCAAATGGTCTGCAAATAGACGGACTTCAACCTGTTCTCGTATAAGGCGACTGTGTACCGAGTATGTATTATGTTTCACTCTGATGGTGCTTGATGGTCCCACTTTTAGCTTTATTCGATCAAATGTTTCCAGTCGACGATCTGGTAATCGTCTTAATTTTGCCAAATCTTCTTTAACCCTTTTTTGTCTACCCAAATTTAATTGGTCAAATAGTGAGTAAAGAAAATTAGAATATTCACTCCTACTATTAAAATCCCGGCTGCCACGGACAAGAAGAGCCTGTTCCACAGCTCGTTTGAAACGATTATGTCGTTGCTCTATATCACCATTTTCATTTGGAGATACCGGATTGGTCTTTTTGCCCTTGAGACCGTAGTGCCGCATTAATGCTGAATAGCGATCTGTAAATTTTTTGGGATTTGCCATATTGCGTACCGCTGCACTTAAACTGTCTGTCTGGTGAATGTGTGGTACGCCACCAAGGTGAAACAAGGCATTCTGAAAACCTTCACTTAAACTCTCCATACTTTCAGAAAAACATATACTCCCTGTTTCCCAGTTAGAATAGGTCAATACAAAATGATAAATCATATGATGGAATTGCTGCCTCTGAATGGTGATTTCTAATTTGTTCATACCGGTAAAATCAGATTGACACTGTTCACCCGGATTATGAATTTGAGGGAAATATACTTCCTTACCTGGTCCTTTGGTTGCACGCCGGATTTTGACTTTTCTTTGGAAAGTACGAAGTTGACCATCTTCATACTTTCCAGGATATTTACGTTGCAGATACTCAAATAATGTCTTGGCTTCAAAACCAGGAATATCTTCAAGCTTCTGTTCTATGTCTGACCATACTTCATGAAACAGGCCTTGGGAAGTTCTCAAAGCATATGGCTTTTTTAACTCACTTGGCTGTTTACCTGCTCGAATATATTTACGGGATGTCTTCACATCCATCCCCGATTTATGTGCTGCAATTGCTTGTGTTCTCTCTGTATGTTTTAACTTCATTAATCTCCTAAACTGGTGATCTGTTACCATCGGGTTCTCCTTTCGAAGAACAACTAATGGTTTTAAATCCCTTTTGTTCTTTAGGGAATTCTTTTTGTCGCCAGTAGGGAATTCTTAATGTCGTTGATCATTTCGGGCAATCGTAGATCAGGGAAAGGTCTCTGCCGGGCAATGGGTTGCCGTACATGGCTGTGGAGGTGTTGGTCTATCCGCAATCATGATTGCCAACGCCTTGGGTGCACATGTGGTTGCAGTTGATATCAGCGAAGAGAAACTCGCTTTTGCACGATCTATTGGGGCAACAGAAACCGTCAATGCCACAAACACAGAAGACGTTGTGGCAAATATAATAAATCTTACCGAAGGCGGCGCTCATGTTTCCAT
>CAZIFK010000224.1:0-3207 GCA_964538995.1 uncultured bacterium | reverse complement strand
TCAAACTGGGCATTAAGACATTTTCCATTGCTGTAAATTCAGGTAATAAATGATGAAACTGGAATACAAAACCCAAATGATTATTGCGCAGTGATGATAAATTTTCATCTTTTAAAGTATCGATATTCTGACCACATATTTCGACGGTACCACTGTCAGGCTTATCCAATGTTCCTAAAATATTTAACAAGGTGGTTTTTCCTGCACCCGATTGACCCATGATGGTTACTATTTCACCTTGTTCCAATTGCAAATCAATATCACGTAAAACATGGAGCACTTTTGATCCGTTATGATAGGATTTATTTATCTTTCTTGCGTTTAAAATCATTTTTCCAAATAAACTGCTTCTTTTGGGTTAATCTTTAAAGCACGGTTTGATGCGATTGCTGAAGATAATATGATTAAGATAAATGAAATAAACATAACAGCAAGAAGATCAACCGGTTTAAAAACCATTGGTAATTTATCAATAAAATAGATCTCTTCCGGCAAAGGAAATATTCCAAATTGATTTTGCGCCAATACCAATCCGGAACTCAATACTATACCGACGATAGCGCCGATGCCACCAATCATTAACCCTTGGAATAGGATAATTCCCTGAACTTTTCGCGCAGTGGTCCCCAATGTTCGCAGGATCCCTATTTCGCGAATTTTCTGGTACGTAATCAACACTAGTGTTGACATAAGATTAAAGCAAGCTACCAGAACAATCAGGCTTAGTACTGCCATAGTTCCTAATCGCTCCATGCGCATGGCGCTGAATAAACCGGAATGAAGATCAGCCCAACTTTTGATCAAAATTCCGCCCGTAAGTTTTTTATGATAATACTTTTTCAGTGATTCAGCTTGTTTTGATTCCTTTAATCGTATATCGATGCCATCAATACTTTTTTTTCTGGAAAACAACCTTTCTCCCAATACCATTGGTATAAATACAATCCGGTCGTCAACATCCAAAACTTCAGCTCTAAAAATTCCGGCGATTTTTCCTGAATACCGCCGAGGTAAACCTACTTGACCGCTATGATCCACGGGACTCATAAATTGAACATCATCACCAACTCCCACATTCAAACGTCGAGCTAAAACTTGTCCGATATAGACTGATTGTTCATCCCCTTTTTCGTTAACATCCATATCTACATGATAAAATTCAGAAAATCGATCCACCTCAATCGCTTTCAAAGTGACAAGACGCTGTTCCTGTTTTCCGGTTGATATTAATCCTTTCCGTTCCCGGTAAGGCATTGCATCCAATACAAATTGATCTCTCTTGATTTCATTCAACATAGACATTAAATCTATATCTTCTTCAACAGCTGTGATTCTCAAGTCTCCTTCAAATCCTACAACTCGGCTGGTAACCCGTTCTTCAAACCCATTTAAAACAGATAGTGAAACGATCAGTGCAAATGTCCCGGCAGCCAAACCAATAATGGAAATCCATCCTGTCAATCGACTGGGACCGGCTCCTTTTCCCCCGAGCATGAATCGTCGCGCTATAGTAAAAGCAAACTTCATTCGTATCTCAACGCAATGGCCGGTTCAATCGATGCTGTCCGGTGGGTCGGCCACAGTGCCGCAAGTATGGAAAAAATTAACCCACACAAAACGATGGTACCTATTATAGACCAATCAAGGAGGACAGGTACATAGCGCATAAAGTAGATCTCTTCTGAAATGGATAATGGTTTAAAATTGATCTGGATGGCTGCCAATACTAACGCCAGTACCAATCCGAGCAATGAGCCTGTTAACCCGATAAAGACGCCTTTAATGAGGAAAATGCGGCGAATAGTTTTCTTATCCATACCCATAGATTTCAGCGTACCGATGGTTCGTATTTTTTCCAGTACAATCATGTATAATGCAGACACAATATTTACAATTCCCACCAAGGCTATCATGCCAAAAATAATTAAGATGGGCCACTTTTGTAAATTAAGCCAGTTGAATAATGTCTGATGTTTTTCTTTCCATGTTATAGCATAATACGGATAACCCAACGCGTCTTCAATTTTTGATGAAATCATCTCAGCTTGTTTTCTATTCTTTAATGAAATCGAATATCCAGAAATTTTATTTCCATATTGAAATAGTTCCTGTGCATCGTCCAGAGATAGATAAACAACCGATTGATCATATTCCTGTAAACCGGATTTGTAGATACCTCCAATGGTTATCTGCTTCAACCGCTGTCCTGAAGACAGTGTCATCATGGATTTCATATCCACCAAAACCAGTTTATCATCAACATCCACTTTTAACATATGAGCCAGCGCTTGCCCAATCACTGCTTTTCCTTTTTCCAGCTTGGATGATCCTTTGCGCATCATTTTGGTAATACTATTTGGCAGATCATTATCGCCATAACCTTCAATGAGAATTCCCTCCGCCCTTCGACCTTTTCGCACCATCGCCGCTTCCTGGATATAGGCTAACGATGAGTACGATGTGGTTTGATTTTCTAAAATACTGTCAAGTTTCGTTTGATATGGATCAACAGGTTTAAAAAGAAAGTGCTGAATGCGGATATGGCCGTCTAAACCGGCAATTTTCCTGGAAATAGTATCTTCGAAACCATTGAGAACGGACACTGTTAGAACCAAGGCACATACGCCCAGCCCCAAACCAATCATAGCAGCTATGCTGGCAAAGGATGTAAAACTACCCTGGTGTTTAAATCCTAAATGGCGAAAGGCAATGCGGAAAGCTGTCTTCATTCATCGACAGTCCGCATAGCGGGAAAAAGGATCACATCCTTGATGGAATTCTGCTCTGTGAGGAGCATGGTGAGTCGATCAATACCAATCCCTACACCGCCTGTAGGCGGCATACCGCACTCCATTGCCTGAATGAAATTTTCGTCTACCGGCTGGGCTTCTTCGTCGCCTTGTTCCTTCAATAAGGCTTGGGCTTCCAAACGCTCTCTCTGGTCAATGGGATCATTCAGTTCTGTGAATGAATTAGCAAATTCTGCTCCGCCAATAAACAATTCATAGCGTTCCACTAAGTTGGTATCCCCATTGCGATGAGCCTTGGCCAAAGGTGAAATGGCTTTGGGATAATCGGTCACAAATGTGGGTTGAATAATTTTCGGCTCTACTAGTTCACTCATAAGTCCATCCAACATTTGACCGTAATTCGCATGATCATCCAGTTCAATATTATGGGACTTGCACAGTGTTTTCATTTCATCTT
>CAZIFK010000223.1:0-3220 GCA_964538995.1 uncultured bacterium | reverse complement strand
GCTTAACAAAATGAAAAATTTTATCTGAGGTTCCGGGTTCAAGCCGCCCGGCCCCGCAGCTTAACGTTCGGCGGCAAGAAGAGCAAATATAAGGATCTTCGATGGCTTCAAAAGGAATCATAAAACAAACCTTTTGGCTGTCAGGTAAAGGTTAGATGAGTTTCCAGAGCATATTTCAAGCAATGATATCAGCAGCACTGCTGGTGTTGTTTGTTGTTTCCCCCACAATACAAATGAGTGGGTATTATGGGAGTGATGAGCCTATAATTCCTCGGAAGTATCATAATCTTTATTACTTCATTCTTTCGATTCTTTTTATCCTTGCGGTCCTGTATTTTCTAAATGATGGTAACATTGATTATGTAATAGGGTTTGGGTTGTCTGGTATCCTCCTTTTATGGCTATGGTATCAGAAGAATATTCACTATCAGGTTGAGAAAAAATTATCTTACTTGAGCCAAGAAGAGAGAGATAAAATCAAGCAGAAAGAATTAGATGGATTCAATGACTCAATCATTAATGAGAAGTTTACAGATAGTAAACTAATCCGTGGAGCGGCAATTGTCTGGATATTTATTTGGTTGGGGACATGGATAGACTGGCGTGATTATTCTTACTACACATTTCTGAGAATAGTGGCAGTTCTCATTGCATTACTTGGTTGTGAAATGTCCTATAGCAAGTCAAAACCATTTTTTGTGATTTTTACTGGTGTTGGAATACTGTTTAACCCAATTTTTGTTATTAAACTGAGCAGAGAGCTATGGCAATTGGTTGACTTTCTGGTGTTGGTGTTCCTCTCATTTTCTTACTTCAAAATAAAATCCATAGAAAAGCAACATGGCGGGAAACTTCCAGGAAAAAAGATTTAGGGGACATTATTGACTACGTTGACTAACTATGCTATAGTACTGCAGTCAGAGGGAAGTAAATACAAAAACAGCACGGAGAAAGAAATGCCACGGCAGGCAAGGCTTGATGCACCTGGAACACTGCACCATATAATAATCCGGGGAATAGAGAAGAGAAAAATAGTAGATGACAGGAAGGATCGAGAGAATTTTGTAGAAAGATTAGGCCGAGCTGCATTGGAGACCAGGACATCGATCTATGCCTGGTCATTGATGCCAAACCATGCACATTTTCTTAAATTCTTCTTTATAAAATAACAATCAGAGAGTGCATATGTTTCTAAAATGTGATATAGTAATAGGGACATTGGCGGAGAAATAAGTAGTTCGTATATTAATTGTTAGGAGCCGAAGATGGATCCCGATGAAGAAAAAGTTAAACGTTATCTTGAAGAGCGTGGGGTTACTGTAGAACGTTTTTCTAAAGCAGAAATGCGCTCCGGGAAGACGCCTGATTTTCGTGTCCTTCGGAACGGTGAGTTTATTTTTTACTGCGAGGTCAAATCCAGCCCCGAAGATCGATGGCTCGACGAACAACTAAATAATGCAGCCCCCGGAGAGTTGGTGGGTGGCGCGAGAAATGATCCAATATTTAACCGTCTTACAGCCGACATTCATGAGGCCGTGAAGCAATTTGACGCGGTAAACAAAAAGCAGGAATACCCAAACGTTCTTGCGTTGGTGAATCACGACGACAAGTGTGGGTTTAACGATCTATTGGGAATATTAACTGGAAACTTTTACGCCAACGATGGAACGGTGCATCCGATTTACCGGCAATTCTCACACGGCCGCATTAAGGAGGAAAAGGGAAGAATTCATCTGTTTATTTGGCTTGATGATTATAAGCCGGATCGTCTGCTATTCAGCCAAGCAGAACAAGCACATCATGCTTCAGTGTGTGCTGCGTTTGGTGTTGACCAAAATGAAATCAAACAAATCGGCTCCTAACAACGCCATTAACGCGGACAGCAAACGTTGGGCTTATAAAAGGGATCATATGAATAATCAAAAAGGAAAAAGTATCTTTTATGTTCTTTTTATCTTAAACCTTATTGCAACGATCGCGGAAAGAATATTTCCCACTCTTTACCTTGATGCAAGCAGTTATTTGCCCAAATTGATAGTTTCAATAATCATACTGACTTTTTGGTTTTATGGCATTTATAGCGGCTACAGTTGGCTTAAATATGCTTTAATAATCTTGGGGTTTTTCGGTGCTACTATATCGATAAACAATGCTTGGAATATTTTCTCTGTAAAAGCAGCTTTTTATGGTGAAAAAGAAATTACAGATAATGCTATTGTGGTCAACATTATCTCCTATGTGCTTTTTCTAAATGGTTTGATATACTTTTCTACGTCGCTACTATTTATATTTTCTAAAAGTTTGAAATCATTTTTAAATTTGAAAAGAAGTTCTATCTCAATTTTGTCAAAAAGAGAAAGATTAGCTAATTCAATTTATGGTGTCGGAGTCGTAATCGCTATCGTTGGGGCTAGTTGGGGATTAACAATTGGTCTGATAAATACAATTTCAAATCCAAAATTGATAATAGGTTTTTTACTATATCTACCAATTAAAATCCCTCTTTATGCAATACCCGGCATCGTGATAATGTTTTTAGGTTCCTTGATCAAAAGAAAAGATACTTCAGCTACTTAAACAATAGAAAGGGGTCTTGTCAATAAGGATGAAGAACTTTAGGGGACGTTATTGACTACGTTGACTAACTATGCTATAGTAACGTAGACAGAGGGAAGTAAATACAAAAACAACGACTACATTATGGAGAAGCGAAATGCCACGGCAGGCAAGGCTTGATGCCCCGGGAACACTGCACCATATAATAATCCGGGGAATAGAGCAGAGAAAAATAGTAGATGACAGGAAGGATCGTGAGAACTTTGTAGAAAGAGTAGGCCGAGCTGCATCAGAGACCAAGACATCGATCTATGCCTGGGCATTAATGCCAAATCATGCACATTTCCTTCTTCGAAGCGGACAGGCAGGTATATCAACCTTCATGCGCCGGTTCCTGACCGCTACGCAATTGCAACGACTTGTTAGATTTTTATGACTTTAAGGTTTAAGTGCTTTTCTATTGTATTAAAATCTCTATCATTATGTAAGAGTGCAAAATTATGATGTATACAGAATGTTCCAATCATTACATCAATGGTCTTTCTGACCGTTATTCCTTTTTGACGCAGTTTTCTGTAGTTTATAGCGCTTTTAATTGCTATTTCTTGCCCAAGCATCTCTATGAAAGGAAATTCGAGTAACAACCTTTTTGCAGTCTTAAAGT
>CAZIFK010000222.1:0-3303 GCA_964538995.1 uncultured bacterium | reverse complement strand
GATCCAATGTTTCCTATTCCGTAATCAATGATACCAATCATAAAATGCCTTTCGTTGATTGAGTACCATCTCCAGTCACAGTGCACGCACGGCGCAAAGCCAGACCCAGCCCCTTAAACATGGTTTCAATAATGTGATGGGCGTTTTTCCCATGCAGCACACGGATATGTTGTGTAATTCGGGCTTCCTGGGCAAATGAACGGAAAAAATGTTCTGTCATGGATGTTTCAAATTCACCGACTTTTTCCACATTGAATTCAGCGTCAAATGTGCTAAATGGTCGATTGCATACATCAACGACCACCCGGGTTAATGCATCATCCAGCGGACAAAAAGCATAAGCAATCCGTGCAATATCAGTGTTCGGTGACCATGCCTTATAAAAAGCACTGCCCAAGGCAAGCCCCACATCTTCAACGGTATGATGAGTGTCGACCTCAAGATCTCCCTGGCATTTTATATTCAAATCCCATCCTGCCCAGAAAGCAAGAGCTGTGAGCATGTGATCAAAAAAACCGATGCCTGTTTTAACCTGAATATGTTTTTGCCCATGAATATTTATAGATAATTGAATGTTCGTTTCTTTCGTTTTCCTTGATATGTCAACCATTGGCAGCCTCCATTTTCTTAAAAAATTCTAAAACCGTATCAACTTGGTAATCAAAATCATTAATCCCATTCTGATATCCCACACAGCAAAAATCCATCTGTTTACCTGTTTCACTTTTAAAGTTTTTTACTAGCTCCATATCATCCCTTGAGTCACCAAAAAAAACAGGTCGTTCACTTCTCATATCGTTTATAATACTTATTAATTTTGTTGGATTTGGTTTGTCAAGTTGAGCGTCATCCGAAACAGCAACACGTTGTGCTGGTATTTTCCACCCAAGGCGCGTAAATGCCAAGTCCATCTCATTTTTGGTTCTTCCTGAAACAATGCCTGAAATTGACAGATAGGATTGAATTTTTTCAATGGGGGTATATACCGTTTCATTTTGCCACGTGCCTTTAACGAGAATTGTTTCCGGTTCAAAGCCATAAAGTTGTTCGCAAGCAGATGTGCCACCGTAGGCCTCCATCACCAGTTTTGTAATAGACTGTTGAAATGATACTGATAATGAAGGGAACATTTTTTTCAGTGCCATCAATCCACCCCCATAATGATTTAATTCATTCACAAATTCGCTGAACGGTACTGAATCATATGACTCAATCCATGCTGCACCTGCAATAGCAACATTCCAATCATTATTAAAACCAGGAATTCCTTTTAGTTTAAAGATGTGATGTTTTCTAAACCGATTTGACCCGGTAGTGGTTTTCACAGCCAGCAAAACAGCTTGATTAAAGGATTGGCTCGTATCCAGAAGCACCCCATCAACGTCAAATATTAAACCGTCGTACTTCACAGCATCTCCCTGAAAGCACGAATCAATGTATTGTTTTCTTCCGGTTTTCCCACAGTGATTCTAATGTATGATTCTAACCCAGGATATGAAGAAACATCCCTTATTAAGATCCCTTTTTCGGCCAAATAATTGAATGTTTTATCTACACCAAGTTTAGTTTTTACTAGGAAAAAATTAGAATGTGATTCATGAGCCTCAATGCCTTCAATATTATTCAATTTTTGAATCAGTCGATCTCTTTCATTAACAATCTGATCAGCTCTGTTTTGTACCAGTTCATGATTATCCAAAATTGCATCCAAAGCAATGATTGAGGGCATGTCGATGTTAAAGGGCAGCAAGCATTTTTGGATTTCAGTCGCCAAGTCTTTATCCATTAATCCAAAACCGATTCGAAAACCCGCCATGGCAAACGCTTTTGAAAATGTCCTGGTAATAATCAGATTTGGGTAAGACGTCAAAAGCCCTACAGCAGTAACGCCAGAGAAATCCACATATGCTTCATCAATAACAACTAGTCCTGAAGTATTATTAAGAACATCTTCAATGACTGAAACAGGTAAAAGTGTTCCTGTAGGTGAATTTGGATTGCAGATAATGGTTAGTTTCGATTTTGATGCTTTCCTTTTAAGATCCGATTCATCGACGGTAAAAGATGAACTCAAGTTTGATACGTTTATCTGTGCACCTTTTTGTTCTGCGAGCATTTTGTAAACAGCAAAGGAAGGGGATAAGGTACACACAGAATCCTTGGAGCGGATTACCGCTGTAAAGATTGCCTGCAGAACTTCATTTGACCCCTTACCGATAACAACCTGGTCTTTTGATACGTTGCATACAGCTCCTATTTTTTCCTTCAATTCAACCGGTATTAATTCGGGATAACGGTTCCATCCACAGGATAAGATGCGCTGGCTGATTGTTTCTTTGATTTCAGTTGGCCAATCCCAGGGAGATTCATTTTGGTTCAGCTTGATTTGATAGGATGATGTTTTGACCTGGTAAGGCGGCTGTTTTAATACATCAGGTTGGATCCACTTCTCTATCATGATTCATTTTCCTTCCGTATTTTTGTAGATAACGCATGTCCTGCAAGTCCTTCTGCTTCTGCCATGGATGTAACGGCATCGATGCTTAAAGGATCTGCATCCTTGGCCTGAATAATTGAATAGGGGACAAGGAAATCAAATACGCTTAACATACCTTTATATCTCGCCGCACCTGAAGTGGGTAAAGTATGGTTAGGGCCTGCCCAGTAGTCTCCCCAGGCCACGGGAGTTTTACTTCCAAGAAAAATTGCGCCGGCAATAAGTTTATCCTGATATGTTTCCGGTTCTGCAACGTGAAGTGACACGTGTTCCGGAGCAATCATATTGGATAGATCAATACACTCATCTAGCGATTCTCCTCTGAAAGAAAATCCATTATTCTGCAGGGATTCACCAGCAATTATTTTTGTTTCCAGCTGTTCCAACAAAGACTGTATTTTGGAAATTGTCTTTTCGATAATGGATTTATCTGGACTTAATAGTATTGTCATGGCATCGTTATCATGTTCAGCTTGAGCTATTAGATCTGCAGCAATCAAGTTCGGATCGGTAGTTTTGTCAGCGATAATTACCAGTTCTGTAGGTCCTGCGATCATGTCTATTCCAACACGGTTTGAAACAATCTGTTTAGCAGTGGCAACATATCGATTCCCTGGACCAACAATTTTATCTACACGGGGAATAGATTCAGTACCAAATGCCATTGCACCGATGGCTTGAGCGCCTCCAACCCGGAAAATATTTTTGATTCCAAGTGTTTTGCATACTTTCATTATTGCTGGATTTGGGGAGCCGTTTTTTCCGGGTGGTGTACAAACAATAATTTCTTTTACTCCTGCCACCTG
>CAZIFK010000221.1:0-3313 GCA_964538995.1 uncultured bacterium | reverse complement strand
TATGTAAAATATGGATTCACAGCATTTTCGGTACAAAAAACCGTGTTAACCCAACTTTACCAAGAAGTGTAAAATATCGTAGAAAAAGCGGATAATTTCGATACTCAAGTAGACTAACCTGTTGTTATTATTAGACCGATAGTTTCCAGTGGTGGATGTAGTGCCCCATACTAATATATATTGCTTGTATGGTATTGTAAGCATCCTTAAATTATACCATGTTCATAAAAGAAATTATTAAAAAGAACAAAGGGTTAGAAAAAACCTTCACTTACCACAGACTCATGGAATCTTACAGGACCCAGAAAGGACCGCGACAGCGGACTTTACTGAATCTCGGTAAACTCTCTATCCACAAGGAACAGTGGAAAGCTTTGGCTGATCGGATTGAAACCATTGTAAATGGTCAGCAATCTTTATTTTCACTTTCTGAAGAAATTGAATCACTGGCTCAACATTATGCTCAAGTACTCATACAAAACAGAATATCACAAGCAGCGCCTGTTAAAGCGTCGATTGAGCCGGAGTATGCGTCTGTTGATCTCAACAGTATCAATACGTCCAGGGTTCGGACAATAGGAGCTGAGTATGTTGGTTATTCAATGTTTAAAGAATTAAAACTGGATAAATGTTTGATAGAGAACGGTTTTACAGAGAATCAGGTAAAATTGGCTGCTATCTCGGTTGTTGGTAAATTAGTTCATCCTGCCAGTGAACATCACACGCGTCACTGGGCTCGCCATGTCAGTGGTTTGTGCGAACTGATTGACATGAATCCCAACTTACTTTCGAACAATGCTTTATACCGGATTTCGGATCAGTTGTTATCCATAAAGAATAACATTGAAAAACATTTGAATCAAAGGGAGCGTGATTTATTTTCATTAAATGAAAAGATACTGTTGTATGATTTGACCAACACCTATTTTGAGGGACGTGCACAGGGCAATCCGAAGGCGAGAAGGTCAAGGTCAAAGGAAAAGCGTCATGATTGTCCTCTGCTCACCCTGGGGATGGTGCTTGATGAACAGGGTTTTCCCAAGGTGAGCAAATTGCTTCCGGGCAATATTAGTGAAGGGAAGACACTTCTTGGTATGATCCGCTCTCTTCAAGAGGAGGAAGTCAACACAATGTTGACTTCAGAAGCGGATATAAAGCGACGTGGCATTACAGTGATCATTGATGCGGGTATATCCATTGAAGAGAATTTAAAATTATTAAAGGCAAATGGATATGATTACATTGTAGTTGCACGTAATAAGCCGGTATCTTTGAGTGACATTGATCTTGATCATCTTACGACTGTTAAGGAAGTAGGAGAAGATAAAGTAGAGGTTGCTTTGATTGAATTGGAAGATGAAAATGTATTGTATTGTAAAAGTTCAAAACGTCTTGCTAAAGAGGATGCAATGCATACACAATACAAGAGTCGTTTTGAGTCTGGTTTAACTTTAATCGCTGATTCATTGTTAAAGAAAAGAGGTATAAAAAGATACGAAAAGGTTATTGAGCGGATTGGTCGATTAAAGGAGCGATATTCTTCTATTGCCCGGTTTTTCATTATTGATGTCAAGCAGAAAGATGGCATTGTGACTTCTATTACATGGAAGTATAAACAGAAAGATGCTCAAATAGAGAAATTTTCAGGTTCATATTTTTTAAGGAGCAGTCGTAAAGATTTAGACAGGGTGAAGCTTTGGAATACTTATGTCATGTTGAATAAAGTAGAAGACGGATTTAGATGTTTAAAAGATGAGTTAAAGTTGAGACCTATTCATCATCAAAAAGAAGAGCGGTCTGACGGACATTTGTTTATCACTGTGCTGGCTTATCATTTGCTTAATTCTATTCGCGTCCGATTGGAATCGGCGTACATTAATATGAGGTGGAAAAGAATCCGTACATTTCTCTCAACCCATGCCTTAGTGACCACTTCTTTGACAACTGAGAGTGGGCGAAGGATCAATATCCGTCAATGTTCTGACCCTGAAACATTCCACCGTAATATTTACCGAGCTTTAAAATTAAAACTCACACCTCTGAAATTGAAAAAAGTCATAATATGAAAGATGTAGTGACCATAAAAAATCGGATTATGTTGTTATTATTGGACTTAGACATGGTTGGTGGTAAAGTTGGGTTAACACCTGTATGCCCTCAAGGTCATACTGATCTTTTACATGACGGTGATACTCTTCAATCTTCCAACGATATCCATATCCGTTAAAACATTCCTCACATACCTGTCTTGACGTATCCTTATCGCTGCTAACCAAATACCAGCTATATCCTTTGCCATGTCCTTTTGTAACAACCAGCCACAATTGTTTATCAGAATAAACTTTACCGGTTTGCCGATGAACATAATTAACCTTAACTGCACCAATATCATATTTTACATAAATACTGCGGTTCTTCTTGATCTTTTCAACTGTAAAGGTATAATGTAACCGCACCCTGCCCGAAATTTCCTTGAACGGTTTCACTTTACCAAGATATTGCAATTTCCCTTTTCCCATTAGACGGATTATAAAGAATCTGCCGGTAGTGATGAAATGGTCAATAAGAATTTGACGATCACCTCCGCGGTCTATTACCCAAATAACCTTTTTTTGTAAGTATTTAGAAACAAGGTCTATGGCATTTTTAATTTCAATATTTTCACTTATTGTGTCCTTGGCAAAACTATAAAGCTTGCTGTAAAGAGGCATTATTCGACTTCCGTCACGACGGATACCAATGATATTGGCAAGCCAATATCCTGACCCCGTCTCCTTGGTTGAGCCATCATAGACATAGTCTAACCCTTCCATGGATTTTGAATACTTTTTCTGGATATCACTCAAATCAAATAGAAGATAATCTCCATGATGAAAAACGTTCTTTACGGATTGGATGTGACCTTTTATCAGCTTTAACCAAAATCCATCTTTGTTATAATGGCGTCTGAAACGCTCCTGTGTCTTCTTTGATTTTATTTTATCATGAACATGAGTAACCATCTTGGTAATGGTTACGCTTTGGCTGGATAGAATACCATGACATGCTTCTTGTACAAATCGCATCTCTGGTTTGCTGATATACTTTGAAAGGCGTTGGTAATAGGAATTAAATTCCACCTGTATTCTCGCTGTAATTTTATCAAACATAGACATAGCTCCTTTGTTGTGTAAATCTTTTGTTCTCAACCAACTAAATTTACCAATATTGGAGCTATTTATCTCCAAATATAATTTCTTAATCCACTATTTATTAATGACTTATCACTAATACTTCAACTGGTTTCGGGGGGTGGCAAGGAGACACAGAGGGG
>CAZIFK010000220.1:0-3331 GCA_964538995.1 uncultured bacterium | reverse complement strand
CGAACACACCCGGACTGCAACAGCTCGTGTTATCTTGAAAAATCCCGATGGATTATTGAGACCTGGTCTTTTTGTGACCGGTAAGGTTATAGTTGAAAATTTCAGTGTAGATGTTGCCATTCCGAAAACCGCTTTACAGTCTATAGATGATCAACCTTCTGTATTTATTCAAACCCGGGAAGGATTTAAACCGAACCCAGTCCATCTTGGAAAAACTAATAAGTATAATGTGGAAATCCTCAGCGGACTAATACCAGGTCAGAAATATGTTTCTAAAGGAGGGTTTACCTTGAAAGCTCAATTGGCCAAGGGATCATTCGGTGGTGGACATGGGCATTAGAAAAATTCTTATTGAGATATTTAACGAAAGATAAAATTATGGAAAAATTGATTCGTTTTGCACTTAAAAGCCGCTTGCTAATGATGGCCATTGGCGCTCTGGTTATTGCAGCAGGTTATTACAGCTATAAACAGTTACCTATTGACGCTTTTCCGGATGTTTCACCGGTTCTGGTGCAGGTCTTCACAGAAACAGAAGGATTGGCACCAGAAGAAGTTGAAAAGTACGTTACTTATCCTATAGAAGTGGCTATGAATGGTTTGCCAAATCTGAAAAAGATTCGTTCCGTTTCAAATTTTGGTCTGTCAGTCGTTAATATTTATTTTGAAGATGGAACTGATATTTATTTTGCCCGCCAGTTAGTGAATGAGCGGGTTCAGGAATCTCGTGAACAAATCCCCGACGGCTTTGGAGAACCTGGCATGGGACCCATTTCAACCGGGATGGGTCTGATCCTCTTCTATTACCTGGAAGATGAAACTGGTAAATACACTTTAGAAGAACTCCGTACTATTCATGATTGGCTGGTTAAATTTCACCTGCAAACTGTACCGGGTGTTACTGAAATTCTGGGGATTGGTGGTTATGAAAAACAATTTCATGTTGTTCTGAATCCATATTCTTTATTGCGCTATGATATTACTGTTCAGGAATTGATTGAAAAGATCAGCGCGAATAACTTAAATGTCGGTGGCCAGTTTATTGAAAAGAATGCCGAGGAGTTTATTGTCCGATCTGTTGGGTTAGCTTCGAACATTGAAGATATTGAGAATATCGTCATTAAATCAGATGACGGAACCCCGATATATTTGAAACAAATTGCTGATGTCGAAATCGGAGGTGCGATTCGCCGGGGAATCCAGACCCGGAATGGAATTGAGGAAGTTGTTGCAGGTATGGTCGTAAAGCTTTTTGGAACTAATTCTTCTACTGTAATCGGACAAGTGGAAGCCAAAATGGCTGAAATAAACCGAATCTTACCGGAAGGTATAAATCTGATACCGTATTATGAACAAAAAACGTTGGTACAAGCGGCAGTTAAAACAGTAACAGACGCATTAATCGAAGGCATAATCCTGGTCATCATAATCTTAATCGTATTCTTGGGGGCATTCAGACCCAGCCTGGTGGTAGCAGCTGCCATTCCTTTTTCTGTGCTTTTTGCCATGATCGGGATGAAATATTTCGGGATTTCCGCCAATTTGATGTCCTTTGGAGGTTTAGCAATCGCGATTGGTATGATGGTGGATGGTAGCGTGGTTGTCGTAGAAAACGTGGACAGGATGCTGAGGGCTGCAGACCCGGATGAACCGCGTGTCCACATTGTGGCGCGTGCATGCGGAGAAGTGATAAGACCGGTGGTATTTGCAATTCTCATTATCATCATTGTTTTTCTACCTTTGTTTACCTTACAAGGTGTTGAAGGAAAAACCTTCCGTCCCTTGGCATATACAATTGCTCTAGCCATGACCGGATCATTGGGATTCACCATTTTTTTGGCGCCGGTGTTAGCATCCCTTTTAATGCGTCGATCGAAAAAAAGAAAGGATGATGAGGAACAACATGAGATCTGGATTTTAAGAGCATTATTGTCGATCTATCGTCCGGCAGTTACTTTTTTTGTGAAGCAGAGAAAACTGGCTGTTGTTCTCGTCTTGCTCTTGATTAGTACAGGAGTAATTATATTTCCACAACTTGGCTCTGAATTCACCCCAACTCTCCAGGAAGGAACGATTGTTGTGCGTTTGACAATGGCACCATCTATTTCGCTTACAGAAAGTAAGCGGATTACTATGACCGTTGAACGTCGATTGATGAAGATTTCTGAAATTACCGGTGTGGTTACACGGATTGGACGGGGAGAAATCGGGGCGCATACAGATCCAGTGAACAGCGCCGAAATGTACGTCCTGCTCAAACCAAAGGAAGAATGGCGTTATTCTGAAAGTCAAGAAGATTTGGAAGAACTCATTCGTGACGAATTGGGAGATATTCCTGGAGTATTAACAAATTTTACACAACCAATTGCCATGAGCGTCGATGAATTATTAGAAGGTATACGGGCTGATCTGGCCATTAAATTATTTGGAGACGACCTTGATATTTTGAAGATGAGAGCAGACGAAATCGCATCAGTAATACGCCCGATATCCGGGGCTGCTGATGTTCAGGTTGACCAGGTTTCCGGAACACCCCAACTCCTGATAAAGGTTGACCGACATGCAATCGCCCGGTATGGTATTAATGTATCGGATATTCAGGAAGTGCTAAAGGCAGCCGTGGGGGGAGAAACAGCCGGTCAGATTTTCGAAGGGATTCGTCGCTTTGATATTCTGGTCAGATTCGCCCCGGAATTTCGCAGCACGCCTGATATGATCAATCAGATACTTATCAAGGCACCCCAAGGGACAATGGTTCCTCTTTCTCAATTGACGAGTATTGAGGAGATTGTGGGTCCCCGGCAGATTACTAGGGAGGATAATCAGCGCTTTATTACAATACAGTGTAATGTAATAGGCAGAGATATCGGTTCTTTTGTCAAGGAGGCACAACAGATAATCGAAGATCAAATCGATTTGCTTCCCGGTTATCTGATTACCTGGGGTGGCCAGTTCCGCCTGCAACAGGAAGCCAATAAACGAATGACAGTCGTTATCCCCCTGACTTTAGTTATCATTTTCATTTTACTATTTTCCAGTTTCAATTCAATAAAAAATACTCTTTTGATTTTTCTTAACATTCCCCTGGCATTGGTTGGCGGTGCAGTTGGACTATGGATATCAGGGCAGAATCTATCGGTGCCTGCATCGGTGGGATTTATCGCTTTGTTTGGTATCGCTCTGTTAAATGGTATTGTACTGGTGTCTTATTTGAACCAACTACTTCGGGAAGGTTCCTCGATAGATGAGGCATCTATTAACGGGGCTTGTCTACGGCTGAGACCCGTGCTTATGACAGCCCTGGCAGCAGCCCTGGGGATGATTCCTTTGC
>CAZIFK010000219.1:0-3335 GCA_964538995.1 uncultured bacterium | reverse complement strand
GCTTTATCCAATGAAACAATTTCATCAGCAATGATTTTCAAGTCACTAAAATCAGATGTATCTGTAGGCTTACCGCTGACAAATACTATTTCATCCTGATCTAATAAATCTTTGTACTTTTCGAAAACGCTGCTGAAAACTAACACCTCCGCTTGCCCCCCGAGGCACTCCAGTTTAAAAAATGCCATTTGGTTATTTTTCCGGTCAAAGTGTAGTCTGAAATCTTGTATACTGCCACCCAAACGTACATTATCTAATTTAATTTCTTCCACGCTCTCACTGAAATCGAAATTACTGAATTCCTCCAGATCTTCAGCAAATTTCAACAAGGGATGGCCGGTTAAATAAAGGCCTAAAACTTCTTTTTCATTTTGCAAGGACAGGGTATCTACCCAATTTTCAGCCGTCATTAATTCAGGCACCATGGCATGCTGTCCATTGGTTGTTGAACCGAATAAATCCTCCTGATTACGATGGCGGTTTTCCTGAATCTGCTGACCATATTTAAGTGCAATATCTATTGAAGCATATTTTTCTGCTCGGTTACCGTTCATGCTGTCCATGGCGCCGGACATAATCAGGCTTTCCAATACTTTACGATTTACAGCCCGGAGATCAACGCTTGAAGTAAAATCGAATAATGAATCAAATGTTTGATCCTTGTCTCTAGTAGCTAAAATATGTTCCAGCGCTTTTGTCCCTACATTTTTGATAGCGTTTAAACCGTATGAAATTGTTTTTTCATTCACCGGCTTAAAATGTATATCAGAAACATTCACATCAGGCGCATCCACTGTAATTTTAAGCTTCCGACATTCATTAATCAGAATCACTACACGATCAATATTGGACATTTCACTTGTGAGGTTTGCTGCCATGAATTCAGCGGTATAATGGGTTTTTAACCATGCCGTTTGATAGGCGATATATGCATACGCAGTGGAATGGCTTTTATTAAATCCATATTCAGCAAATTTTTCAATAAGCGCATAAATCTCTTCTGAAGATTTACGGCTGATGTTATTTGCGACCGCACCATCAATAAATTTTAATTTTAATTCATTCATAAGCTCGCGAATTTTCTTTCCCATTGCCCGGCGCATTATGTCTGCTTCTGCCAGGGAAAATCCAGCAATCTCGTGAACGATCTGCATAACCTGTTCCTGGTAAACTATAATACCGTACGTTTCTTCCAGGATATGTTCCATTGCAGGATGAAGATAGAATATCTTCTTTTTACCGTGTTTCCGTTTGATAAAATTGTCAATATTTTCCATGGGTCCCGGACGGTATAGAGCATTCATGGCAATCAGGTCTTCAATCTGAGTTGGTTTTAACTTTTTTAAAAATTCACGCATACCGGAAGATTCAAACTGAAAGACTCCGATGGTCATTCCTTTGGCAAACAATTTATAGACTTTTGCATCGTCCATGGGAATCTTGTTAATATCTATATTAACGTTCCGCTTTTTCAATAGTTTTAACGCATTATCAATAACAGTTAGGTTTCGCAAACCAAGGAAATCCATTTTCAATAATCCTAGATCTTCCAAGCCTTTCATATCGTATTGGGATGTAATATCGCCGGTGTTCGTTTTGAAAAGTGGTGTATAATCGGTCAAATCTCCTGGGGTTATCACAACCCCAGCAGCATGGGTGGACGCATGACGGTTCATCCCTTCCAGGGTAAAAGCATTATCAATGAGTTCCTTGTATTGTCCCTCGGCGGCTTCACGCAGGCCTGGGCTCTGCGCCAATGACTGTTTTAACGTTACAAAGGGTCCAACAGGAATCATTTTCGCAATTTTATCCACTTCAGCAAATGAAAATCCGAGGACACGACCTACATCCCGAATGGCTTGACGGGCTTTCATTTTTCCAAATGTAATAATCTGGGTAACAGAATTTTCACCATATTGCTTTTTAATATAATCAATGACTTCACCTCGACGTTCGATACAAAAATCTATATCGATATCCGGCATGCTAATACGTTCTGGATTTAAAAACCGCTCAAAAAGCAATTCGTGTTTTAGTGGATCAATCGTTGTTATATCAAGAGCATATGAAACCAAACTGCCTGCGGCAGAACCACGTCCGGGACCCACAGGAATGAGATTGTCTTTTGCATATTTTACAAAATCCCTGGTTATAAGAAAATAACCCGCAAAACCCATTTTCTTGATTACCTCTAGCTCATGGGTTAATCTTTCCTGGAGTTCTGGAGAAATACTTCCGTAAATATTGCGTACTCCATCTTCACATAAATTTTGGAGATATTCATCCGGATTAAGAGATGAAGCATTTTCAGGAATGGGAAAAGAAGGTAAATGATATTCCCCCATGGGTAATTCCAAGTCTATGCTGTCTGCTATTTTGCGCGTATTTGCCAGCGCTTCAGGATAATCCTTGAACAGCTTATACATGTCATCTTGCGATTTGAAATAAAATTCAGGCGTCGCATAGCGTAGACGGTTCGGATCATCTCTCTCTTTACCTGTCCCCAGGCAAATATGAATATCATGTGCTTCCCAGTGATCGTGTTTAGCGTAGTGGGCATCGTTTGTAGCAACAAGCGGTAAGTCCAGTTCTTTTGCCAACTTGGTGATTAGTTCAATATTTCGGACTTCAGCATCAATTCCGTGATTTTGGATTTCTAAATAATATCTCCCGGGAAACATTTCAGCATATTCTAAAGCAATCGATTTGGCGCCTTCCCAATCTCCATTTAGGAGTTTTTCGGTTACCTCTCCCTTTAAACATCCTGAAGAACATATTAACCCTTCACTGTATTCTTTCAACAATTCTTTATCTATTCGTGGACGATAATAAAACCCCTCCAGATATCCGAACGTTACCAACTTCATCAGATTATGATAACCGGTATAATTTTGTGCAAGAAGAATGAGATGATTGTTTCCCCAACCCCCTTCAGCCCGCGGCTTCTTATCAAAACGACTACCATGAGCTACATAGATCTCACAACCGATGATGGGTTTAACACCATTTTTCTTCGCTGATTTGTAATATGGTATCACACTGAACATATTGCCATGTTCCGTGAGTGCTACAGAATCCATTCCCAGATCGTCAATAGTGTTCACCAAAGTCTGAACGGTTTGGGCGCCGTCTAACAGACTATAATCTGAATGGTTGTGTAAATGGACGAATTCAGCTGACATAATTATCTATAAAAATGGCCATTAATCCTGCAATTGTACTGAATTTTAATACCTCGGAAAATCGTTTTGCCTGTTCAATTTCAGGCGATTTCAGAAACGAAAATACGATCATTGCCAATGGTATTTCCACACCTAAAACAAGAATAATCAAAT
>CAZIFK010000218.1:0-3336 GCA_964538995.1 uncultured bacterium | reverse complement strand
TCATTTTCCATATTAGTCACACGAACGATTGTATTCAAAGGAAGAGTTTTATGGGCTGCAGTGAGTCCATACATGTCATACACTTCACCATTGGCGGTGAGTTTGCCATGAAAATCTTCAGCATAAAATGAACTAACACCATATATTACTTTTGAGTGCTTACCCTTTGTTGATAAAGGAACGGATCCCTTTTTACTCGGCCCTGATCCTGCATGATATCTTGGTGTATTTGTGCAAGACATTAGTAAGACAGATAAAATTAGAATATTTTTAATCATGTTGTATAACACTGCCAATCAATTTATTTATAGTTAGGTCATTTTTACTAATGTATGAATCAAGATCATTTAATATTTTCACGCAGATTCCAGGATCGCGAAAATTCGCCGTCCCGACTTGCACAGCTTTTGCGCCGGCAAGAAAATATTCCACTACATCACCGCTATTTACAATGCCGCCAATGCCGATAATCGGAATATTGACCGAATGAAATACTTTATGGACACATGCAAGACCAATGGGTTTAATAGCTGGCCCGGAAAGACCACCAAATGTTGTATAAATATTACTTTTTGCAGTTTTATAATCAATGCTCATTCCAACAACAGTATTTATTGCAGAAACAGCATCTGAGCCTCCATTTTCGGCTGATACAGCGATGGATGATATATCCGTAACATTTGGGCTCAATTTCATAATAAGCAGCTTCTCTGTCCGTTTTCGCAATGCAGATGTGAGTGATTCCGTCATTGAGCAATCAACCCCGAACTGCATACCGCCTTCTTTAACATTCGGACATGAAATATTAATCTCATATCCAACAATTGCTGACGAAACAGACTCAATCTTTTCTAAAACGGATATGTATTCATCCATGGAAGAACCAGCAATATTCATTATGATTGGCGTACCGATTTCCTCATAAATCGGAAGCATGTCACTGATATATTTATCAACACCAATATTAGCGAGACCGATAGAGTTGATCATTCCGGATGGTGTTTCAACAAGGCGTGGTGGAGGATTGCCTTCTCGTGGATTAAGTGTAATCGATTTTGTAACAATCGCCCCCAGTTGTGAAATATCAACTAATTCTTTATTTTCTGTACCATAGCCAAATGTTCCTGATGCAGTAAATACAGGATTATTAAATCGAACACTGCCTATTTGGATTGATAAATCAGCCAAAGTTCACCTCATGGCTCCAATAAACAGGCCCATCCATGCAAACCAGTGAATATTTTTCGTGATAGCTATGTTTTTTCAATTGTCCATTTTGGCCCTCAATGACACATCCCTGGCATAATCCTATTCCGCAGCCCATATAACTTTCAACAGATAACTGGGCTTCAATATTATTTTTCGCTGCAAAATGCTGAATGGCTTTCAGCATGGGTTCTGGACCGCAGGCATAAACGATAGTATTATCATTGAGATCCAAATTCTCCAATGCCACTAACACATTTCCGGCAATGCCCAGTGAACCATCATCGGTTGTTAAATAGATTTTATTTTCAGGTTCATGATCCATAAAATGTTCATCAGCAGTTCTTGCTCCGATAATAAGTGTACTATCGGGACAGGAATCATAAAGATTTAAAATTGGCGCAAGCCCGACTCCCCCGCCGACTAAAACGGTTCTTTTCGTTTCCCATCCGGTGAATACATTGCCCAATGGTCCAAGAATGTTTAATGAATCACCAGGGGTTTTTTGTGATAACTGTTTTGTAACATTACCAAATATCTTATAGATAATATTAATATCATCGCTATTAACTTTCGCAATACTCATGGGACGACGAATAGGATGCTCCCAACCATCGTCTAATAAAAGATTAATGAATTGCCCAGGCCCTTTATACTGCGATGAAGTCTGTGGTGCAGACATGCTCATCCGCCAAGTATTCATGGCAATTTCTTTATTCGATGCAATCGTTACGTTTTCAATATTCAAGAGAATCCTGCTTGGTTTCAACGACAGTTTGATCAATTAATTCAGCCTGTTTTCTCTCAACGGGTTCTTTATTGAATAACGTATCTGCTTCTGTATCAGAAACCGCTTTATTTAATACTGTATCCTTTTTCACTTCAATGACCGGTTGGTTCAATAGAGTATACCGATCCCGGGAAGCATTGGCTTGTTCAGAATCATAGTGATTATGATGAAGCCAGGAATAAAATTTCAATGCACTATCCTGGTCAAAAAATGTATAATCATAATGATGTGCCAAAAAATAAGCAGCACTTGCAGATGTTTCACTAGTTGAATCCTTTTGAATTATATTTTTGTAATAAACCAACGCGTTCTCAGGCTTGATCAACCACTGTAATTCTCCCTGGCGTAATAATGACTGAACTGAACTCGGATCATCTGGTAAATCCATTGATTTTCGGAGAAAGTCAGCATACTCAGTCATTGGAAGTTCCAGTAATATTTTATCGCTATATATTTTAGACTTTGTACTGTCACCCCCTTGATCATTTAAATAATACATAACAAAGAGAGCCTTTGGATAAATCTCTGATTCGGCGAATTCAACGATAATCCGTTGAAAATGGACCATTGAAGAATCACGCCGTTTAAAATGAAACGCCTCTAATTCCCCCAAATTATAAAGATGTTCTATGATTGACGTTTTCGCAGGTGGAATTTCACTTTGCCTGATGAGTTTTACTGAATCACTCTTTACCGTATCCAACTCTGCGTATATCTGTATGATGTGTTCATCCAAACGTGAAATTTCTGCCACAGATTCCTGGTATTCGGTAATTTCTTTTTTTCTCAAGTTGGCGGACTGTGTAAACGGTGATTGCCGATATTCTCGCGTTACTTGACCAAAATATTTATTTGCATCATCCAAATTCCAACGATCGTATAATTCGATTTCCCCATGGATGTAGTTGGCTTCAGCAGATGTTTTTGTATTCTTATAATCTTCTTTTATGGATTCTAATCGTGTAATGGCTTCTTCTAATCTATCATCCATTTGATATAACTTGACTAATTCAAGCTCAAGATCGCCATGAATGGTTTTAAATAAATCATCCAATAACATGTTTTTGATAATCTTTTGTACTGTATCCCAATTTCCCAATTGACGATGAATACGAACAATCATCAAATTGGCTTCTTCTTTTCGTTTCTTGGACGTGGTGTTTTTGATGACTTGCTTATACGCTTTCAGTGATCGCTCAAAGTCTTCTGCATTATAAGCTAAGTTTGCAAGGCGATAGTAAATTTGTCCACGCTCGTCACGATCCCGATTGGCGGATGCAGCTAATTCGAGTTGTTCCAACGCAGATTCAGGATTATTTCCTTCGAGTTGAATTTCCGCT
>CAZIFK010000217.1:0-3344 GCA_964538995.1 uncultured bacterium | reverse complement strand
GCTAATTCATATCCCCAATCACGAAAAGCTCCTTCAGTAAATTTCATAATATTGCCTTTATGCACAAGCGTGACGCTTTTTTTATTGTTCTTAATTGCAAATTGAATTGCTTGCTTTATTAAGCGTTTTGATCCGAAAGGACTAATGGGTTTAATTCCAATTCCTGATAGTTCTCTGATATTTTTACCAAACTGATCGCGAATAATTTCAATGAGTTTGTTTGCTTCTTCCGAATCACTTTCCCATTCTATACCAGCGTATACATCTTCTGTATTTTCCCTGAAGATAACAACATTCAGTTTACCAGGCTTAAGAACCGGACTTGGAACTCCAGTAAAATGACGTACAGGGCGTATACAGGCGTACAAATCCAATATTTGTCTCAATGCCACATTCAAGCTCCGGATACCTCCTCCTATTGGAGTTGTCAACGGACCTTTAATAGAAACGAAATATTCGCTAATAGCTTTGGGTGTTTCATCCGGAAGCCATTTGCCAAATTCATTATAAGATTTCTCTCCAGCATAAATTTCCATCCAATGGATTTTTCGTTTTCCATCATACGCTTTCTTAACTGCAGCATTAAAGACCATTTCTGACGCTCGCCAAATATCAGGTCCTATTCCATCGCCTTCAATAAAAGGAATGATTGGATTATCAGGGATAACAAGCCGATTATTTTTTAGAGTTATTTTTTTACCATCCGCGGGAACTGTATAGTGAAAATTATTTGACATTAATCTTTTCTTTCTTTTCTTTTTTGGTTGATTCTTTATTGCTCGATTCTTTTATAGTTCCAGATTTTTCTTTAGATGAAGATTTTCCATTTTTGTAATCGGTTATATAATACCCTGATCCTTTAAATATTAATCCAGTTCCGCCACTAATAATACGACGGACTTTACCATTACAAGAGGGACACTCTGTAAGAGAGGAATCGGACATAGATTGAAATATTTCAAAAGTATGTCCGCAATCCTTGCAAAGGTAATCGTATGTAGGCATTAGTTATCTCTATTTAAAAATGAAATATGTAAAATTTAGGGTGCGAATTTACAAAAAATCAGCTATTCAATTTGATGAGTAATTGATCTAATACACACGAAGGTACGTATTCGGTAACATCTCCATTTAATTTTACAATGTTTTTTAAAACAGATGAGTTTAAGTGGATATATTTTTCATCCGGCATCATAAAAATCGTTGTGATTTCCGGAGCCATATGGTTGTTCATCATCGCCATTTGAAACTCATATTCGAAGTCACTAACGTGTCGAAGCCCTCTAATAATTGCCACAGCTGAATTTTCTTTCGCAAAATCAACTAACAAACGTTCTGTGGATTTTACGTGTGTATTTTTCAATTTATCTGTTGATTTTTTTATCATATCTATTCGTTCACTAACAGAAAATAATGGATTTTTATCGGGGTTACTGGCCACCACAATAATCAGTTCATCAAACAATTTCGATGCACGATCAGCAATATCTAAATGACCGTTGGTAATGGGGTCAAATGTACCTGGATATATTATTTTTTTCATAGTGTCCAAAAGTTTAACTGTGTATCACCGTAAACTCTCACGTCTGCTCCAACAGGTAAATGAGCTCCTTTTTTTGATTCAAGGATAAAACGACCATTTTCGGTTACATGTTCCAAAGACAATTTAACCAGTTCATGTAACTCACCGCTATGATAAGGTGGATCTGCAAAAATGATGTTATATTTCCCGCAATCTCTTAAATGATGAAGAGCAGTTTGCCTAAAAATATTGAATATATTTTCATCAAAATTTCGAATGTTTTCATTCAAAAGCCTGACGAATATTAATTGTTTTTCCACAAACGAAATTTGTGTTGCTCCCCTGCTTGCTGCTTCAAAACCGATAATACCACTTCCTGCATACAAATCTAAAAACGTCAGTCCATCAAGAGACCCTAATATGTCAAACAAACTTTTACGAATTTTGGATTGCGTCGGGCGGTATGACTGGGTTTGTATCGTTTTAATCGAGCGACCTTTAAAACGGCCGGCCAAGATACGCATCACATACTCTTACGCTCAAAAACTGAAATATAAAATACTGACTGTGAATCGCCACTTTCCGGATCGGTTTTGATAATAGCTTTTCGCAATAATATATTATCTCCCTGATTTTTTAAAGATTCGAAAAACGTATTCCTATCTTGTTCTCCACTCACTTTGATAATAAATGGAGTCTGATTAAATGACCCTTTATCGATTGGAGTCAATTGATCAGCCAATCCGTTCAAATTGTTTAAAGCAGTTTGGAATGTACTGGCCGTACCTATATTACCCGTTTCTTCTATCATTATTAATGGTAAGCGTATATCGTAAAAATGTTGATATCCTCCACAGCAATCGAGCCCGTTGATCGAATAATTTATAATCGTCCCAAGTTCCGAAAAATTCATTTCAACTTCTTCTCCATTAACAATCTCCAATTGCAAATCCAGGCTACTGATAGATAGGAATGAGACATTTTTATGCTCAAATGTTGAATAGATAAAATTTATAGCAAAAATCATTGAATTGGAATGATTCATAATATCCACTAATTGACTGGGATACTTTGATTCCCTTTTAATTTTTTCTACTACTGTTTCAACAATTGTCTTCTCTACGACAGGTTTCCTATCTATAAATGGTAAGGTAATTTGATTTGCATTTTTTAAATAAAGTGAGATTAAAAATGCGAGAATAAGAACTGTCGTTGTTAAGAAAACGACTACTTTTTGCAAATCAATAGATTTTTTTAATTTTGGTTTTACCTTTGAAACTTTTGCAGATTTTGTTTCAAATTTTTTCTCTTTTTCAGGTTTGTCCTCTGAACTCACCTTTTCAATATCATCTATTAAACTATCAGCAATTCCTTCATTTGTAAAGAAGTTAATTTTAGAACGTGTAAAAGTTTGATCATCCAGTATGGTTTGTATCGCCAGTAAATGATATGAATAATCATCGTATAATTCTGAGCTCTCATTTAATGCAGTTTTAAATGGTTTAAAAAAGTTTGTTTTAAAACCAGCCCAATGAGCTTGCCGTGTGTCCGATAATTCATCTACAAAATAAATTGTTTTTAACTTTCTTTTTGATGATTTCTGATTTACGTCTAATAAATCTGTAATCTCATTCTTAAAACCAAATGAATTGGCTACATTCAATGCGCCTTTAACAAATCGAACCGAACTTGCTAATAACGTTTTTCTTTTGACAATGAATAAATCATATCCAGTTCCATTATCAGAACAAACTCCAAAAGTTCTCTTCGTGGATCCCGTGAATGTCATCGATTCTGTTCCTAACCAGATCGGGGAGGCGCC
>CAZIFK010000216.1:0-3359 GCA_964538995.1 uncultured bacterium | reverse complement strand
TAAAACATTACCAATGTTTTGCCTTCCGGCAAAGAGGAACATAGATATCGTTAGCCACTAAATGATGAATATTCGAGAATTTAATATTAAAGATAAAGATGAAGTCATTTCTCTTTGGATTGAAAGTGATCTTGTTAAACCATGGAATAATCCCGACCAAGATATAGAGAGAAAGCTCAAAGTTAACCCTGAATTATTTTTAGTAGGTGAAAAAAGTGGGCAGATAATAGCCTCCGTTATTGGAGGGTATGAGGGTCATCGTGGTTGGATTAACTATTTAGCGGTTGGTAAAAAGTATAGACGATTGGGATATGGAAAAGAAATGATGGTTGCTGTCGAGAATAAGATAAAAACTATGGGATGCCCAAAAATAAATTTACAGGTTAGAGATACAAATATAGAGGTAATTGAATTTTATAAATCAATAGGATATTTAGATGACAGAGTAGTTGGCTTGGGGAAAAGGCTAGAAGATGATGAGCAATTTAATGGCTAACACCCGTCTGCTACGGACCCCGATGAATCGGGGTAGGCTGTGAAACGCAGGTAGCACGAAACTTGGGTTTTGAAGTCAAAAGGAGTTAGATTTAACAATTATGAAATGTACCAATAATATTCACGCCGCAGAGCTACCTCGTTGGCCAAATATTTAAATGTTGAAATAATTTTATTGACAATACGTACTATAATACGTACGTTAGTAATAAATAATTGAGGATATTATGAAAACGATAAACGTAACCAATGCACGAGCAAACCTTTATAAATTACTAGAAGAAACTTCCAAATCACATGAACCAGTACAGATTACGGGTAAGAAGACCAATGCAGTATTGGTTTCAGAAGACGATTGGAGATCAATTCAAGAAACATTGTATTTAACATCTATTCCAGGTATGAGAGAATCAATCATTGAAGGTATGAATACTCCTGTGGGTGAATGCCTAGAGGAAATAGAGTTGTGAAATGGAAAATAGTATTCACTAAACAATGTCAGAAAGATGCAAAAAAGATTAAACAAACAGGACTTCAAAATAAGGCAAAGGATTTGATTGAAATATTGAAGAATGATCCATTTCAAAATCCACCTAGTTATGAAAAATTGATTGGTGATTTATCAGGAGCGTATTCAAGACGCATTAATATAAAGCACAGGTTAGTATATCAAGTATTAATTGATTTGAAAATTGTAAAAATTCTTCGCATGTGGTCACATTATGAGTGAAAATATGGTTAACACACGCCGCTACGGACCCCGATAAATCGGGGCAGGCTGTGAAACGCTGACAGCATGATAAATAAGCACCAGAAAGACGAAATGAAGTTTAGAGTAATAGAATTTGTTATTTGGAGACCTGTTTTTTTAGGTTTAAATATTGAAAAGAGGAGGAAAAGTGAAATTTGAAATACCCGAAGCGATCATCAAAGAAGCAGGAAAATGTACTAAAAACCATCAGTGTGTTGATGGTATGAGTCAAAATCCATTGTGCGAAATTCAACACTATATTAAAGATAAACTAGTTTTCATTGAGTGTAAAGAAGATAAAATATGTCCTTACTTTATATCATTTGGGAAAACCAAGCTTTGCGAGTGTCCTGTACGAAAGGAAATTTATGAACGTCATAAGGTTTAATATAAACTTCGTTAATTCCAGCCAATTATTTCTACTAAAATAAATTAATCTCTTTACAGGATTTTTCTAGTTACGACAATAAAATGTATTCAGGGAACCTGATAGCGTATAACATACACAAACAGGAGATAACACAGTGCTGAAAAAATACGACCGTTTTAAATTAAGTGAAAAAGATGTCCGAACACTATTGGGCCGACAAGCATCTGAAATTGAATTTACACTCATTAAACACTTTTTTTACTCAAAGTATTTGAGCCATCCAATTCCTGAATTAAGAAATATATTCACGATAAACGATAATCCATATTTGCACTCAGATTCCCATACCTTTATCGTAGGGAATGAAAGCAAGAAATCTATCACGACAAATTCATCATTGCGGACACAATATGCGTATGGAACAACCTCGGCGCTTACATATCATAGCTCATTTTCAAAAATTACTCTTGGAAGGATTAATAAGGATAAAAAACTGAATTATCCAATTCGTGGCAATGAATCATTATTGTTCATTCAGGATGACGCCAATTTGAAAAAAGCGTGTTCAGAAATAATCGATATAGGGAATTCCAGTATCTCTATAGTTCATCCGGGTTCGTTAGGTAAAGTCCTTCTGGATTTGTCAAAAAATTCATTTGGTCTTGATCTTACACTTTCAAAAACGGATGACATCAGAATATTATCCGATAGTAAAGTACATGGTGTATTATGTGTTGGAGATAAAGATATGGTATCCAGCCTAAAAAATATTTGTGAAGAACAGCAGTTGATCATTCGGTCATTAGGGAAATTGAAATTACCCCATACTATTTCACTATTGATTCAGAATAATGTAAAAGCAAGTTTGTCTCTTTCATCGTTTTTTCCCTCTGAACCTCCTTCGCAGACATTAATTCCGGTTATTAAAAAGCAGGAAAATCAAACCGAAGTAAAAACATTAAAAGAATTAAAAAATTACAGCAAGCATGTTTTAACTATTTGGAAAATAATCAAAAAACAAAAATCGAATTATTTAAAGCCTGAAAAATACTCTGCTGGCACAATGGCCATTTTTAAAAACAAAAAAAAGGATATTGCTATTGCTGTTCCTGATAATAGTCATTTTTTAAAGAATCATATCAAAACAGGAAGCAGAATTCTAATAGCGAATGCAAGCAGACAGTTGGTAAATAAAGGGTTTAAACCTGTAGGTTTTACTATGATAATGCATGGACGCGATTTAAGAAATAATGATGATCAATGGGAGATGCAGGAAATGTACTCCGGGGCAGTAGAGACGAGTCAATTCTTAAATATTAAATTTATCAATCCACTCATTACAACCGATAATGATCATCCTGATTTGGAAATATGTGTTTTCGGTGAAAAATTAATCAACACAATCTCCATTGATGAATCTTTTCAGAATGAAAATAATTTTATTACCATGTTAGGAAGTCATCGCGGTGAATTGAACGGTTCTTTGTATCAAAAGGAAATACAAAAAGTATCCAGTGATTTAGTTCCATCCGTGGACTTGGGAATGGAAGCTCGCTTGCAGGAGGTTGTTCTACAGGGAATTCAAACCCGGTTAATTAAATCTGTAAGCAATGTTTCCACTGGCGGGCTGGCTGCCGCAATAACCAAGGCATTAAGTCAATCTAAAGATGATTTCGGAGCGCGAATTCATTTATCCAGAAAACTCCGCCAGGATGAAATGTTATTTGGTGAAACGCAAGGGTT
>CAZIFK010000215.1:0-3384 GCA_964538995.1 uncultured bacterium | reverse complement strand
TCCGACTCGATCAACAATATTGGCCATAATAATACCCTCGGCGACTTTTGTATCTCCTACGTAAGCCACTCCACTCAGCTTTACAGCATTCATGCGAATTTTAATCAATTCCATTTCGATGCGAACTTGATCTCCTGGAATAATCGGTTTTCTAAATTTTGATTTTTCTACTGCAGAAAACCACATATTCTTTTTCATGGGGTCTTCAACCGAATTAAGGACTAAAAATGCACCTGCTTGTGCCATCGATTCTAATATAAGAACGCCGGGCATTACTGGTTGCCCTGGGAAATGACCCTGAAAATAGGGTTCATTTATCGTTACGTTTTTTAATGCTGTACAACGCTTTCCGGGAACCAATTCAATAATTCTGTCAATCAAAATGAATGGATATCGGTGGGGTATGAGCTTCATGATCTCATCAATAGACAACATATTTATTTCCCTCGTTGATCAAATATTTTGTTTTGAAAAATAGTCGGCATATTCTTGTCTCACCAACTTTACAAATTCCACATTGCTGGCATGACCACTTCTGGCTGCAGTAACATGACCCTTTATTGGAATGCCCAACAACGCCAAATCACCTATCAAGTCCAACGTTTTATGTCTTACCGGCTCATTTTTAAAACGTAATGCTTTCCCATTTAGGATTCCATTAGCTCCAGAAATAATTGTTTCTTCTATACCAAATAAATTCCGAAGACGATCCATTTCGCCATGAGCAATTTCCTTATCAATAATCACCACCGCATTCTCAAGACTGCCGCCTTTGATCAATCCCTGTTCTTTCAACATTTCAACTTCACTTAAAAAACAAAATGTTCGCGCCGGAGCTACTTCTTGCGCAAAATCTTCTTCCATATTATAGATCGCTTCATACTGAGTCCCTAACTGCGGCAGGGGATATTCTACCATGAAGGTTACTCGAAAACGGTCTGATGGTGTAACATGAATATCAATTTCTTTGATCGGATCAGAATAAGCAACCGCTCTACTGATGGGTAGAACTTTTCTTTCGGCATTTTGAGTCACTTGACCGGATTGTTTTAATACTCTAACAAACTCTTTGGCGCTTCCGTCTAATACCGGTGTTTCCTTGCTGGTCAATTCAATAAGAATATTATCAATTCGTAAACCAGAGACTGCTGCTAATGCATGCTCGACGGTATGAACCGTAACTCCATTTTGCTTAATAGTCGTCCCTCTGGATATATCAACAACATGATCAATATCCGCTTTGATAGCTGAGCTGCCTTTTATATCCGATCTTTTAAACTGTATGCCGTAGTTTTCGGGTGCGGGTTTAAATGTAATTTTACTTTCGACGCCGGTATGAAGTCCTACGCCGGTACATGACACAGCATTTTTAATTGTCCGTTGTCGGCGGTGACTTTTAAGCGTCATTTTCCATTTTAGAAATACGTTTTTTTAATATGTCAATTTCTGACAAAACAGCATCTTTTTTGGTTTGTTCTTTTATTTCTCGGGCTGGCATCCCGGCATAAACTTTACCACCCGGAAGCGATTTTGTTGCTCCGCTTCTGACTGCAAAAACTGCTCTATCACCTATTTTAACGTGAGGAACAACACCTGATTGCCCTGCGAATATACAATAATCTCCTATTTCAACGCTCCCTGCAATCCCAACAAAGCCAGCGAACAAACATCCCCGGCCTGTTTTCACATTGTGAGCAATATGAACCAAATTGTCCAGCTTACTTCCTTCTCCAATGAACGTATCTCCAATCGTACCTCTATCGATTGTACAGTTTGCTCCAATATCTACATTATCGCTAATGATAACCGATCCTATCTGTGGTGTTTTATGGTGAATCCCTTCTGATTCCACATAACCAAATCCATCGCTGCCAATAACCGTGCCACTAAAAATGGTACAACCGTTTCCAATTGTACATGAATGGTAAACGTGAATATTGCTATGTAAGTTACAATTTGCCCCCACAACAACATTCCTTCCCAATACAGTATTGGCCCCAATCACTGTATTCTCTCCAATTCTTACACCCTCTTCAACAACGCAATTTGGTCCAATACTTATATGTTCGGAAATATTGGTGTTGGTTGAAATGGTGGCTGACTTATGAATTCCCCAGGCAATTTTTGGTTTATCCTGAAATAATTCCAAAACTTTAGCAAATCCTAATTGGGGATTATCAACAAGTATTCCGTCAAAATTAGTTAGTGCACTTTTATCGGCTGTGATAATTGCAGATGCGCCAGTATCCGCTACATACTTTTTGTATTTGGGATTGCTTAAAAAGGTGATTGTTCCGGATCGTCCCCTCTGAATTTCCGAAACTCCATTTATTTCCAATTTCGGATTACCCACGACCTTACCTCCTGTGATGTCGGCCAATTCCCGTAACGAAAACAAAGGAAATATTATTGATCTTTTTCGGAAATATTATACTTCCGTAATTCGTAGAGTATATCGTCCGTTACATCATAAGCCGGATTACCATAGAGCAACGAAACAGACCCATCAATAATATAATCGTATCCTTTCTCTGCAGCAACTTTGTCAACTGCACGTTTTACTTTTGAAAGAATTTCGAATTCCATCTGGGCTTGTTTTTGGTATAGCACTCCTTCTGGCCCAACTTTTTCAGCTTGAAAAATTTGCAAACCTCGCTCTTTTTCAGCAATTTCCTGTTCTTTTTCTCGGCGCCATTCAGGAGAACTCATTAATCGTTGTGTTTCAAAAGAGTTTTTCAAGCTGTCTAAGGCCATCAATTGTATTTGATATTCCATTTGAACATTTCGGAATTCAGCCTGAAGCTGTGCTTCGGCATCTTTGAATTCTTCGTATTCTGATCGAATGCGATCCGATTGAACAAAGCCGATTTTTATTTCTGCAAGTAATGCTGTTGTAAGCAAACCTGCCATGATTATACTATACATGATTGTTTTTCGCACAAGTACTCCTTGATTCAGTTATTTAAAATGATTGACCAAATATTATTGTATAATTCCAACCTTCGGGTAACGTGTCACCATCGTTATCATCAAATCCATATCCCATATCAAATCCCAGCATTCCGATCATCGGCATGAAAAAACGTATTCCTACCCCTGCAGAAGTCTTCAAACTCAATGGACCTGATCGAGGCATATGGAATGGCTCTATCATTGATGTTGAATCCCATACATTACCTGCTTCAGCAAATAATAATCCATAAATCACGGGGTTTTCAGAAAATGGAAATCGTAATTCAGTGACAAATTTTAACATGGATGTCCCATAAGCTGTGCTCCCACTTGAAGATTTAGGTCCGATAGAATTTTCCGGATATCCTCTTAGCATATTACCATATGGAATACCATTTCCGCCCATAATAAATTTCTCATCCCATGGGACGA
>CAZIFK010000214.1:0-3435 GCA_964538995.1 uncultured bacterium | reverse complement strand
CCAACAAGAATTTTTAGAATGCATTCAGGAGATAGAAAGTAATAATGGAAGCTCAAGCCGTTAGTCGTTACGTAAGGCAGTCGCCGTATAAAATTCGTATAGTTATGGATGAAGTTCGGGGTAAAAAAGTGGGTGATGCGTTGAATTATTTGCATTTTTCAACGAAAAAAGCTGCTGGCGTACTTGAAAAGACCATCCGGTCAGCGGTAAGTAATTTGTTACAAAATGCTGAAGATTCGAATATTGATCCTGATGGATTAATTGTTTCAAACGCATTTGTAAATGGTGGACCGCATATGAAACGTATTCGCGCTGCTTCGATGGGCAGGGTTTCCAAATTAAATAAACCCACAAGTCATGTGACTATCGTGGTAAGTGATAAATAAGGAGCAATTTTGGGTCAAAAGACACATCCAATTGGTTTTCGTTTAATTGTCAATAAAAATTGGCGTTCGAATTGGTACGCTGACAAGTCATTTGCAAAAAATCTTGAAGAAGATGTTAGAATTCGTAAATATATTAAACTGCGTTTACCAAACGCCGGTATTTCTAGAGTTGAAATTAGTCGAACATCCAAAATGGTCACTGTAACTATTTTAACTGCACGTCCGGGTATTGTTATTGGTAAAGGTGGCGAAGAAGTCCAGCGGCTAAAGCAGGAAATTAATCAACTGACTGAAAAAGATGTTCAGATTAATATTTCTGAAGTAAAGCGCCCCGAGTTAGATGCAGCTCTTGTCGGTGCAAACATTGCTCATCAATTAGTGAAAAAGATTTCTTACAGACGAGTTGTCGGTAAAGCAATTCAGTCAACAATGAGGATGGGTGCACAGGGTATTCGTATAAATGTAGCAGGTCGATTAGGTGGCTCGGAAATTGCCAGAAGTGAAAAATTTCACCAAGGAAGAGTCCCTCTCCATACACTACGAGCAGATATTGATTATGCATTAACTGAAGCTCAAACTGCTTATGGTGTCATTGGAATTAAAGTTTGGATTTGTAATGGGGAATCAGCTTAAGAGTTCATTATGTTAGAACCGAGAAAAGTAAAATTTAGACGTCATCATCGAGGTAATCGTCGTGGAATGGCGAAAAGAGGAAGCACAGTTGCATTTGGGACTTATGGACTGAAAGCAATGGGACCAGGTTGGATAAGTGCCAGGCAGATTGAAGCTGCTCGTATTACAATTTCAAGAGTTGTGCGTAAGACAGGTAAAATGTGGATTCGTATTTTTCCTGATAAACCTATTACTAAAAAACCTGCTGAAACTCGTATGGGTAAAGGTAAAGGTGCTCCAGAATATTGGGTATCGGTTGTAAAGCCGGGTCGTATTTTATTTGAAGTTGAAGGAGTCGACCGGGAAATGGCAGAGCTTGCATTTACAAATGCGTCTCATAAATTGCCGATTAAAACGAAAATTGTAGAGCGGAAAGAAGGATAATGAAGCGTTCTGAATTACGTGAAATGAACACGGAAGAGTTGGGAGTAAAGCTTCAAGAAGATTTGGAGGCTTTGCAAAATTTGAGATTTCAAAAATCATTACAACAATTAGAAAACCCGATTCAAATCAAACATTTAAGAAGAGAAATTGCTCAAATCAAAACAGCGATTAACGAATATTCTAAAGGCATTCGTGAAGAAAAAGGTGCTCAATAATTATGGAACGTAAAAGACAATCTCTAACGGGTGAAGTCGTCAGTGATAAAATGGACAAAACCGTTGTAGTTAAAGTAACCAGACGAATTCCTCATAAGGTTTATAAGAAAATTATTAATCAAACTAAAAAGTATATGGCGCATGTAGGTAATGTTGTTCCGAAAACTGGGGATATTGTGCGCATTTCTTCAACAAGGCCTATCAGCAAACATGTTTGCTGGCAGGTAAGTGAAATCATTAGAGAATCAGTAAAGGTTGGATAGAAAAAGTGATTCAGCAAGAAACACGATTAAAAGTTGCAGATAATACCGGTGCGAAGGAAGTATTGTGCTTCAAGATCATTGGTGGTTCTAAAAGAAGATATGCAACCGTTGGCGATATTATCGTCATAACGGTAAAAAACGCAATTCCGGGTGGTATGGTGAAAAAAGGTGAAGTATCACGTGCGGTGGTCGTAAGAACGAGTAAAGAAATTCGACGGAAAGATGGCACTTACATTCGATTTGATGATAATGCCGCTGTTTTGTTAAATAATGCAGGTGAGCCCAGGGGAACACGTATTTTTGGACCGGTTGCACGTGAACTGCGTGATAGCGGTTACATGAAAATTATTTCCATGGCTCCGGAGGTATTATAATGCATATTAAGAAAAATATGACTGTGAGAGTTATTAGTGGAAATCATAAGGGATCAGAAGGTAAGGTACTACATATTTTTCCTGATGTAGATAAAGTAATTATTGAAGGCGTTAACTTAGTAAAACGCGCAACACGGCCCTCCCAGCAAAATCCTTCCGGTGGTTTTGTTGAGAAAGAAGCACCTGTACATGTATCAAATGTGTTACCTGTGCATAAAGGAAATGTTACACGTGTTGGATATAAAAAATTAGATAATGGTCGTAAGGTACGAATTGCTGTAAAGACCGGAGACGAATTAGAATAATAATATGGTTACAAAAGAGACAAAAAAAGAAATACCGAAAAAAACAACAGCTAAAAAACAAACTGCTAAAAAATCCATGGTAAAAAAGCAGACTGTAAAAAAGCAACCTGTAAAAAAGAGTGCTCCGAAAAAAAGCACTCCCAGTAAAGCGGTATATACACCCAATCTAAAAAAGTATTATAGTGAAAAAATCGTGCCTGCATTAATAAAGCAATTTGGTTATAAAAACATAATGGAAGTTCCTCGCCTCACAATGATATCATTAAATATTGGTATTGGTGATGCGAAAAATAACCCGAAAGCTTTAGAAAATGCTGTAAATGAATTAACGCTTGTTACCGGACAAAAAGCCGTCGTTACTCGTGCAAGAAAGGATATTTCAAACTTCAAAATACGTATTGGATTCCCAGTGGGTTGTAAAGTTAATCTCCGGGGAAATCGTATGTATGAATTTTTTGAAAGACTTATTTCAATCGCATTACCGCGTACAAGAGATTTTAGAGGTTTATCTTTCAAATCTTTTGATCGTAAAGGTAATTATTCTTTTGGTGTAAAAGAGCAAATAATTTTTACTGAAATTGATTATGATAAAGTGGACTCAATCAGAGGAATGGATGTAACCATTACAACGACAGCATCTACGGATGATGAAGCGTACGGGTTGTTAAAAGAATTTGGGTTTCCTTTACGGGATAAACCTGTTAAACAAGATGAAGTCGTAGAGGCTGCTTAATGGCAAAAAAATCACTCATTGTTAAATCAAAAAGGAAACCAAAGTTTTCTACCAGGGGATATAATCGTTGTTTTAACTGCGGACGACCTGATGGATATTTAAG
>CAZIFK010000213.1:0-3449 GCA_964538995.1 uncultured bacterium | reverse complement strand
TTGATGGTTTCGCCGATATCCTGTAAACCAACAAGATTCATGAGGGAAGCATCGGCACGAGAAACCATTTCCAACACCGCTATTTTCACAACTTGCGGCATATTGAGCCCACCGTAGGCGCGAGGTAATGATATTCCCATCAATTGTGCGCGTTGGAAATCGCGGAGGTTGTCTTGAACTAACTTATGATAAGTAACTTTTCCGTCAGAAACGGAATTCCCTTCACGGTCAATTTGTCGCGCTCTTTCTGCGATAGGACCCGCACAGAGCTCACCAGCTAAATCACAAATATCGAAATAATTTTCAATAGCTTCTTCAGCTGTCTCAGGAGCAAAATCAAATTCTTTGGAATCCGAATAATCATTTTCCATGAGGTCGGCCAAGGTTTTGAGACCGACGCGCTCAAGGTTAAATCGAATGTCGGGTGTATCTTTAAAATAATTACCCATGGCTAACTCTTTCCTTTATAAGCTTTAATCATCATAGGCAGAACTTTGTGAAGATCGCCAACGATTCCGTAATGGGCAACATTAAAAATTGGAGCTTCAGGGTCAGTGTTAACGGCAATAATTTTACCCGATTGGTCCATCCCTGCTCGGTGTTGTATAGCACCGGAAATACCACAGGCAATATAAAGTTTTGGTCGAATAGTAGTTCCGGTTTGCCCCACCTGATGTTCCTTGCCAATATACCCATTATCAACGGCAGCTCGGGATGCGCCCACAACGCCACCAAGGGTTGCGGCCAATTGTTTGATTAAATCAAAATCTTCCTTGCTGGCCACTCCGCCACCTCCGGCTACAACAATACTTGCGCCTTTTAGATTGATTTTCTTTTCATGGATTGTGCGCTCAATGACAGTATTAATAAATGGGATTTCATCCCAGGTAATGTTTTCGAAGGGTTTAATCGTACCCCTTCGATTTTTATTTTGTGCACTAAGTTTAATCACACCCTCACGGACGGTTGCCATTTGCGGTTTATGTTCAGGGGCAATAATGGTGGCAATAATATTTCCGCCAAAAGCTGGGCGTATTTGATATAAAATATTTTTAAAGGTTTTCTTCTGCTTTTTGTCTTCATGATCCCCGATTTGAAGGTCGGTACAATCTGCTGTAAGCCCTGTTCTTAAGTCACTGGCAACCCGTGGGGCGATATCCCGGCCAATGGCCGTTGCTCCAAATAAGACAATTTGCGGTTTGGATTCACGCACGAAATCACTTACGATTTTTGCATAGGGTAATGTTTCATAAAATTCCAGACGGTCATCACAAACGGTATGAACCGTATCGCAACCATATGAAATAATAATTTGACCACAGTTGTCTACATTATGTCCAGACAAGATAATAGCGTCAACATTGACATGGAGTGTATCAGCAAGCTCCCTGGCTTGGCATACCAGCTCAAGGCTCACTTCAGCCACGTTACCATGATCCATTTCAATGAAGACCAGTACGTTTTCAGGTTGTTTAGCCAAACGTGCGATCCTCGATGAGTTCTATAAACATATCACGGACACCTTCCGGATTCGGTTCGATCTTTTTTAATTCTGAAGCAGCAAACACCACACTACGTACTTTTTTAACTTTGGTTGGACTGCCCGGTAAACCAATCTGATCATGATCGGCGCCCACGTCATCTGCGGACCATGTTTCAATAAATAAGCCTTTTGACTGTAGGCTTTTTTTCTTTTGTTCAATTTCCTCCATGAGGATTTCCATTCCGTATTCGCCGGTTGTTGAGCTTCTCTTTACTTCCTGTTCAGCCTCAATAGAGGTTCGGGCTTTTTTATATTTCATTAAACGCTTGGCCCCAAAAGTCCGTGGGCGATTGGCAGAAGACGTCACAGTGATGAGTAATGGTAAAGATGTTTTAACGGTTTCACTCACACGCCCAAGAGTACGTTTTAAGGTAATAGATTTTTTATCTACACTCACAACTTCTTCAACGTATGTCAATTGGTTGATGCCCAATTTTCCTGCAACCTGAGGGCCGATTTGCGCCGTATCGCCATCGATGGCTTGCCGGCCACATAGAATGAGATTTACACCCCCGACTTTTTCAATACCAAGAGCAAGCGTGTAAGATGTGGCAAGTGTATCCGCGCCGGCAAAATGACGATCCGTAATAAGAATTCCATTATCAGCGCCCATATACATTGCTTCGCGGAGAATATTGGCGGCTCGGGGTGGGCCCATCGTCATGACAGTGACCGTGGCATCAGTGCGGTCTTTAATCTCCAATGCCATTTCTAAAGCATTTAAATCTTCAGGATTAAAAATAGCCGGAAGGGCGCCACGATTCACCGTGCCATCGGCCTTCATTGCATCGGCAGTCACGTTGTGAGTATCGGGGACTTGTTTTGCTAATACAATAAGTTTTAACGGCATAATAAGCGCGGAAGATATTAGCACTGATTCATATTGTCCAACTCTTTTTTAAGACAAAATAGTTCGACATTTTAAATACCATCGAATGCGCTGTACAGCCATGCCCGAGGACGAGGCTAAAACAATTTCTCTATTATTACGACCGGAAGCAGATTTTATTAAATGGTAGCGAAAGCCGATCAGGTTCTTTTTAAAATTTAATTTAAAGGAAATGGATCAGGAGTCTGAATCCCGGAGTTGGATTCGCTTCTTTAAAAGAGTAAGTATTTCATAATACTCACGAGTTGGCAGAAGTTCAAAACACGTTTCTGCTTCCTTCAGCGCGTAATCCCACCAGTCTTTTTTCGTATACATTAGCGCCAAGCTGTAATGTGCCTTGGCTAATAGTTCATACTCTTCACGGCTCATGGTTTTTGTGTCGTTTGGGAGGAGGCGGGTTACTTCCCTATATTCTAATATTGCTTCATCAACCAGCCCTTTTTGAGCATACCATTGAGCTAGATTAATATGGCGCTGCGGATCATCCTTGCAGCCGGTCACGGCTAATAGAATTAGCAGTAATAATATGAATTTCAGGTGTTTAATCATTCTCGGATACCCGATGAATTTCAAGGATCGCCTTCAGGAAAACAAGGAAAAAGTTGGTTGATTGGTAATTGATGAGGAGTGAGTAGTAACCGGTTAATGGTTCCTTGTGAAATTGTAGTATGCGGAATAGTTTTAAAACAAGAAAAGAGTGACGATTTTAAAAAATACATACGACTCACCGGTTACCCCTCAACGGCCAAGTCTTCACCGCTAACCATTCGTAAGATGGGGGCGGCGACGGGGTTCTTTTACCCAAAAGGTTAGGAGTAATAACCCAACAAACACCAACGCACCAAGCACGATAAATAGATTTCGGGTTCCTATCATTGGATTCAGTAAACTTGCCATTACGATCATTAATAAAATGAACGGCGCCAGAAAAGTATCAATTAACGCCATATATATTTTACTATCTCTTGTTTCAGCAAATTCATAAACCATATTCATGGCAGATGGCATAAATCCGCC
>CAZIFK010000212.1:0-3489 GCA_964538995.1 uncultured bacterium | reverse complement strand
GTGACGAGTGAAACAACCATGAGCAATGCCATGTTTGATGATGTGATTAAATCGCGAGTACAAGGAGCGATTCGTGGTGCGATACAAATAGGTGAACCACGCTATTTAAGCGATACATCTATTGAAGTGACCTATGAAGTTCCCATGAGCGGGATTTCTGATGTGATAACGCCGCCGACAGGATTTTTGTCTGCACCCGTACCGGTAGCCGGTGGCACAGCGCCGCCGACAGAAACAGCCGCACCAACAACATCTGCAATAACCGGGTTGATTATTGATGTTAGTGGACTCGGGATGCGTCCTGCCATGTCGCCACGAATTTTGGATCAAAATGGTGGTGTTGTTTACGGCCCTGGGAATTATACTCGTGAATATGCCATTCAAAATGGTGTAGCAGGTTACGCAAAAGGTTTGGATAGGGCACAGATTGATGACCGTGTGAAAGGAAATCCGTTGGTCATAAAAGGAGTTTCTGCCAGTGGATCAAACAAGGCAGATGTAGTGATTGCCAATGCGGATGTTATGAGAATTCAATCAGCAAACAGCACCAACGGTATCTTACAAGACTGCAGAGTAATATTTGCTCTGGATTGAAGTAAACTAGCAGAATTAGCAAGAAAGGATTGTTTTGAAAAAAATGTTTAAATGGATCGGTATTATATTATTTACACTAAGTGTGGGAATTGCTCAAAACGAAGGTGAAATAGTCGTCATTCCGAACGACACCACCAAAGACCCCGGATTAAAACCGGGCGATCTTGCTCCGTCTTGGGCGTTGATGTCCGGCTCGATTAATTCAGGAAAATTTGAATTTTCGAAACAATGGACAGTCGAACGAGATAAAAAATTACGCAAATTTGTTACCCAGCCCGTCCGCCACCCGATGGTTTTAAGTTTTTTTGCTACGTGGTGTAAGCCTTGTATGAAAGAATTACCCCATTTGGAAAATGTTTATCAGGCTTATAAAGATAAACCGGTCAAATTTTTCCTTGTAGATATAACTGAAGCCACCAGAAATAATGATGGGTTTAAGGATTCTCCCGAAGCGGGAGCATTCCTGGCTAAAAAAGGTATTACTATTCCAATTTTATTCGATAAACGAGGACATGTTAAAGAACGCTATGGTGCAAAAACATTGCCCCGATTGTTTGTCATAGATAAATTTCAAACAATACGTTCTATCAGGCAAGGATTTAATGAAGATGAAGACTTGGAAGGCGAATTGTCAGCGCTTATCGACGAATTGTTAGCGGAACAGGAGTAATGCGTGTGTCCCAGCGCACGATAACATTTAATAATCATTTGATAAATTGGAGCGCACTATGATGCTAACCAAACTAAAAACAATATATGTTCTTTTGGGATTACTGTTACCGGTATTCTTACCAGCACAGGGGAATCCTACAATCAATGAAGAAACATCAGCAGAACTTGCTTCCGGCAAATACACAGTGGCTGTTTTGGATTTTGAAGGCAGGGGTATTTCCCAGTTAGAATCAGCGACACTCACAGACAGGCTTTCTTCTGAACTTGCAAGCACCAACGCAATTATCCTGGTGGAACGGGGCCAGATGTCGGAGATATTAGAAGAACAGGGGTTTCAACAATCAGGATGTACTACGGATGAATGTGCTGCAGAAGTTGGCGCCTTATTAGGTGTCCAAAACATGATTTCCGGAGCCTTCGGTAAATTGGGGAGCACTTACACCATCGATGCCAAAATGTTTTCTGTAGAATCCGGCGCCACTATCAAAACAGTCAGTAAATCTTACAAGGGTGAAATAGACGGCCTCATTACCGAAATTGAAATCCTTGCATGGGAAATCTTGGGACTGACTCCCCCGGAACATTTAATCGCCAAGCAAAAAGCGCCTGGTGGCCCTATGGCTCAAGTGTCACCAAAAGAAAAAGGCAGCAGTTGGCTGCTTTGGACCACGCTGGGTCTTGCTGCGGCCGGTGGCGGAGCCTACTATTATTTGAACTTAGAACCAACTCCGTCGGCGCTGCCCCAACCTCCGGCATTGCCTTAATAAATTAATTTGATACAGGATCTATTATGATTAAGCGGTTAACAACTTATTTATCTATAATAATATTGCCTACCCTATTACTTGCGACAGAAACCTCGACAAGTGCAGTTGGCCAACTTGTATATTTCCCTTTTAATGGTAATGCAAATGATGCCAGCGGTAGTGGGTATAATGGAACAACAACAGGAAGTGTTACTTTTCCTGCTACTGGGGGAATATCAGGTGGATACGCTTATATCGCAGGGGGTTCCGATAAATTGTCAATTACTCATAATGCTAATTTTAATATGCCGGATTCATTTACAGTTCATTTTTGGTTTCGTCAGCGAAGCGATCAAAGTGCCGCACAAAATTTAGTTTATAAGGGCACCAGTACAACTTATAATTTTTATGTGTTTCGCCAATTATGGAATCAATACAATTTCGGACCGGTGATTGCCGGTTATAGAAGCAATGTAACCGGTTATTGGAAACAAGTAAGCAACTCTAATCAATTAACACATAATGTTTGGCACCATGTTGCCTATACAAAAACGTCGACAGGGCATGCTTACTACCTTGACAGTAAACTTATTAGTTCTTCAAATACGACAGATCCAGCGAAAACAAATTCAAGTGATATCATTATTTGCGATTCTGCAATAGATACTGATCTTGATGAATTCCAATTATATAATAGGGCTCTGTCAGCTTCCGAAATTTCAAGTTACTATAATTCTCTTGATGTTACTGTGCCCTCATCACCTACAAATCTAACAGCGACTGCTCAATCAGGGCAGGTTTATTTAAATTGGACTGCGAGCGCTGATTATGATGTCGTTAAATATCGTATTTTTCGCAGCACGACCAGCGGATTTACTCCATCAGCCAGTAATAAAATCGATTCTACATCCTCTTCATATTTTTATGATACAAATGTGACTTATGGAACAACATACTATTACAAAATTTCTGCAGTTGATGGCGCTGGGCATGTAAGTGGGTATTCCAGCCAGGCTAGCGGGAGTCCCTCGATTGCCGCTCCCACGGGTCTCACCATCGCTCCTAGTGACAAACAGATTACACTAAAGTGGAATAAGAATACGGAAACCGACTTTGCCAAGTATATCATTTATGGTGACATATGGTCTTGGCCCTGGACGAAGGTGGATTCCACAATGAACATTGGTGATACAACAAAAACAATCACAGGCCTAACCAACGGCACTACATACTACTATCGCATTAAAGCAGTAGATAACTCCGGAGGTGAAAGCGGATATTCTAACGAGGTTAACGCAATTCCATTGGATAATATTGCACCGGCAATCCCCACGGGGCTCACGGCCGCCTCCAGTAACGCCCAGGTTGTCCTGAAGTGGCAGAAGAATACGGAATCAGATTTTGCCAAGTATATCATTTATGGCGGTATAACAGCCAGTCCCACAGCAAAGGTGGACTCCTTAATAAGCATTGGGGA
>CAZIFK010000211.1:0-3531 GCA_964538995.1 uncultured bacterium | reverse complement strand
CTGTTCGGCGATCAGGTGAGTAAAACGAAAATGCTGGGAAAGGTTGAGAAAGATCCAAATACAGGGGCCCGTATTGTTAATTTGCTGGATCGATTCGTCAAACCGCCGAAATGGGCTATTCGCGATGTCGATCTCGTTCTGATTGATATTCAGGATACTGGTGTTCGTTATTCCACATATATGACCACTCTTACCAAAATTATGGAAGTGGCCAGTGAATTGCATAAACCGGTTATTGTTTTGGACAGACCCAACCCTTTAAGAGGTGATCGCGTGGATGGCCCCGTCGTTAGAACTGCATATCAGTCTTTTGAAGGATATCACTTGGTTCCCATCCGCCACGGACTGACGGTTGGTGAATATGCCTTAATGGTGAATGAAATGGGCTGGGTGAAAAATTTACAACGGGCAGAACTGACCATCATCCCCATGGCGAACTGGAAACGTTCATCATGGTCAGATGAAAATGATCTACCTGAAGTACCTCTAGGCCCAGGAATTACAGATGTGGAATCATCTTTGGCATATTGTGGAATGGATTTATTGAAAGGTTCGAATCTGAATGCGGGGCAGGGGACTACTAAACCCTATTTTCGTGCAGGCGCACCGTGGATAGCAGGTAAAGTTTTTTATCAAAAATTGAAGGATGTGAATTTACCGGGAGTCCGATTTAGTCATATTCAATATACACCTCATTTACAAAATCCGGATGGCTCCATTCCATTATACTACCAGGAAAAATGCAGTGGTATTGAATTTGAAATCACTGATAGGGAAGTGTTTGATCCCATAGCTACAGCCACATCCATTATGATTTTAGCCTATCAGTTATATCCTAGACAGTTTGAATGGATTCATGATAATTATATCAATAAACTATTTGGGTCTAATTTATTAACAACATTTGCCGCCCAGGGAAAAACACCGGAATATTTACCTCCTCAGTGGATGCATGATGTTATTCGTTTTAACGAATTCCGCCAGAAATTCCTCCTCTACAAGTGAAACGTAATTATTTAATACGCTTGTCTGCCGAAGCGATAGCGTAGGAAGGTAAAACGTAATTATAAATGCCTCATACCCAGCCACCAGCTACTTCTAACCGTTCACCAATATTTTTCTTCCTTCTTCCTTCTTCCTTTTTCCATCTTCTTTTTTCCTTCTTCCTTACACCTTCTTCCTTACTTTCCCAAACTCATTTTACTATTCCGGAGAATGTCTGGCGAATTAGTGTAGAGCGTACGGTAACTACAGGAAGTTATATTGGTCCCGGTGGAGTAAAAGGTATTCAGAATAGTTCTTTCAACTTGACCAATTACGGTAAACGCTATTTTGATCATGGGTATAAAGTGGATGATTATTATGCAAGCGATAATGATCTTTATAATCTGGATACATTGGGATACAGCTCCAATTATACGGTTGGGGAATATATTCGTTTTTATAACTTGATTTATAGTGATTCTATTCCCGATTTAAGCGCTGATTTTTTCGGTCCGGATTCGATTGTTGTTAGTGGATCATTAGATCAGGAGATAAACCAATCATCGTGGAGTATGGATTTCAAAATCGAATACGGTTTATCCAACCGCGTAACCTTTACAATGAAAATTCCATATTTTAATTATGTTTCCAACGAGCGAACGAGTAGTTGGAATTCCAATAAAATTGAAGGATTGGATGAGTTCGCAGCATACCATCTGGACACAAGAGAGGCTATGGATTCAGCTCTGGAAGATCACTATGATATTAATTTGCAAATCATCCGTGACCGCTTTTATAGCTGGGATGGCAAAAATTCTGTCTTGTGGGCTTTAGGAGGAGATCCTTTTGAAGAGGGAATATCTGGCTCCGAATACAATCCGTTTGCCAACGACGATACTTCTTCCGTAACTATGGATGACTTACTAAACTATTATTATCCCAGTATACGAACCACTTCCGGACTGGGCGATGTGGAACTAGGAATGAATATTTTATTATTTGGAAATCCCGCATGGAGTGAGAGGGGCAATTTTTCAGTTTATACGGGTCTATCTGTTTTGCTTCCGTCTGCAAAACGGTTGAATAAATATATGTTGAGTAGTGGGATTCCCAAAAGTCAATCCCATTTTACAAGTTTGCCATTAGGTGATGGAGTCACACGATTCGATGTTTCATTATTTGGTGAATTGTATAAAACAATCCTACGTCGTAATATCAACATCAATTGGATGATTCGTACTGGAATACACAGTCAAACGAGAGTAAATACCCCCATTTCTTTTGCCTCAACGAATACATTCAACCCGGATTCAATTGCAACATCGATCGGACAAGATTATACTTATATTAAGGGAAATGTACTTTATGCGAATATTCTCGGGCGATTAGAACTTATCCCGGATTGGATTTCCGTTTCCGGCGGTGCATCTGTTTACCTGAAAGGTAGGGACGAATTTATTTCCAATAATATTGTTTGGGATTCATGGATGCGTTATCGTAAAGATGAGTATGATACAAGACAGACAGCCATTAGGCAATTTGCAGAAGTGACATTGTCTAATGTGAATCCTTTAAAGCGTATTGGTCCCATTCCATTTGAAATCCGTGGTGGCGCATCGATCCCAATATTTACCCGAAATACATTTAGTGATTTTTCAGCGTGGATTCAATTGGTCGTTTACGCTCAAGCGTGGTAGATTATTTCTGGAATGCATTGACTGATTCATTCCTAAAGTTTAGACCTGATAGTCAGGGTAATGGAAAAATGATAAATAGGATTTAAATCTATAGTTGATATATTATAGGTTTAATTAAGTATAAATATGATGAACGCACAAAATAAAAAGATTTGGGCTTGGTCCATGTATGACTGGGCGAATTCTGCATTTTCAACAACAGTCATGGCCGGATTTTTTCCGATTTTCTTCGAGAAGTATTGGTCGAATCCGAACGATGTTATCCAGAGTACTTACCAGCTAGGATTAGCAAATTCTGTTGCATCCATATTTATTGCAGCATTGGCTCCGTTTCTCGGCGCTATCGCTGATAGAGGATCTGCGAAAAAAAAGTTTCTCATTTTCTTTTGCTATTTAGGTGTAGTAATGACTGCTGGATTATTTATTGTTGGTCAGGGAGAGTGGCAACTGGCATTAATGTTGTTTGTTGCCTCGACTGTTGGATTTATGGGTGCAAATATTTTCTATGATTCATTGTTACCATCTGTTGCACCAAAAGAAAAAGTCGACTTTGTTTCATCACTTGGCTTTGCTTTTGGTTATATCGGTGGAGGGCTATTATTCTTGGTTAATGTATTGATGTATTTAAATCCCCATTGGTTCGGCATTCCCGATGCATCAACTGCCATTAAATTGTCATTTTTATCCGTAGCAGTTTGGTGGGGTTTATTTACCATTCCATTGATGATTTTCGTTCCCGAGCCGGAAATCGAAGATTCAACAACGTTGGGTCGGGCTGTTCTGGAAGGATATCGTCAAATGAAAACAACATTTAAACACATTCGTGAATTAAAAGTGATTGGCGTATTCT
>CAZIFK010000210.1:0-3544 GCA_964538995.1 uncultured bacterium | reverse complement strand
ATAGCTATTAACTAATTTATAAGTTATAAGCTGTTTGAATTTAAACAATTAAATGGTTAAGTGTCTAATGAATGGTTTTATTTTCTCCAGGAGAATTTTCATTTTAGTTCTTCTAGAACAATATGAATCTTCTCTTCCGTATTATACTTCTTGCCTTTTATTCTTTCACTTTATTGAACTTGACCTGCCCCCCCCCTAAAGTCGTACCAAACAAGTTAGAATCTAACACACCTTTTTAAGATTTTGATTTTGATACGTATTTGAGACCGATATGTTGGCCAATTATTGGAGGTTGGTCATATAGCTATTTAGTGTATTCTAGTGTTGTTTTGTGATGTTTAGGTTGTCCCATATTTGCCCCATTAAATATATTTATTTCAGATATAGTATTGGAAAAAGTAACACTGCAAGTGTTAGCAGTAATATAATTTGTCAGTGAGTTTTACTGATTTTCTCTCAAATATGTTATCCCTTGATTAGTACTAAATAGACGGGTGTTAGGTTGCATTTTATTATCTGATTTCAAAGCCAGCTCCTGAAATATCCACACTTGAAGCATAAATTTTTATTGGATTATCAACAGTTCCCTCTTTGTTGATGAGCAATCTTAATACAGATTCTATACTTTCTCCATCCTGTAAAGGACCATATTTAATGGATTTTATAGGAAAAATTTTCCTTGTGAAACCTTAACGAATTTGTAGTGGCGCCATGTGGGCACACCGGGTTGAAATGTAGGTGCGTACTCAATCATTTTATTAAAATAGCTTTTTTAGTCAGGATTTTTTGTCCGACTTCCAATCTTATTAAATAAATTCCACTTGGTACGTTCTTTCCGTCCCATTGGATAGAATGCACACCAGGATTGTATTGATCATTGCATAAATCAGTTATTTTAACTCCACGAATATTATAAACGGACAATTTTACAAATTGAGTACTTGGAATTGAAAAAGAGAAGCTAGTTAAAGAATTAAATGGATTAGGGTAATTCTGTTCCAGTAAAAAACTTGAATAGTGTCTGTTATTTAATGAATTAATTGATGTCGTTGGCTGAATACTCCGGTAAACTAAACCATTACCCGATCCAACATAAATATAACCACCTGAATCAATAGCGATCGAATAAATAACAGTATCAGTTAATCCCGCATTTCTTGAAACCCATTTTGTTCCCTTTTCATTAAAAATAAATATACCATTGTGCGTTCCTGCAAATAATTGATCTTGTGAATTAATAGCAAGAGATAGAATACTCAGGTTTGTCAAACCATCATTAATTGGTGTCCAAGAGTCTCCATCATTGGTGGAACGGTAGACACCTCCCTCTGTACCAGAGAATATATTGTTACTCGAATTGATAACTAAAGAAGTAACAGAATGATAGCTTAATCCATTGTTCACTGGTTCCCAACCAGAAACCAAATCAAGCGATCTGGATACTCCCGACAATGTGCTGCCTGCAAATATGTAACCTGGATATTCAAATGCAAAAACGCGAGGATTAAAATAATGAAGTCCAATACTTTCCCAACTTTCACCGCTATCTGTTGAAAAGAAACTACCGCCACCTAAATGACCAGCATAGCCTACGAAAATATGATCGTCTAGTGTAATATTGAGTGCAGTTACAGTCCCTCCTGTTATTCCGAGCATTTCTTGCCAAGAAACCGCATTGTCATTAGAACGATATAATTGACCAAAGCCTGCAAAAACATCATCATTAGAATTAACCACTATTATTCTAACAGTCGGTACGTTTAAATGAGTCGGTAAATATAAATCAAACCAATTTTCTCCAAAATCAGTTGTAAGAAATAGACCACTGTCTGTAGCTGCGTAGATATTTCCGTTTGGGCTGACTTCGATGTCGTACACAATTCCACCGTAAGGTCCATTAGTTGGTTGCCAGTAATCTTGAGCTTTGATGTTTCCTAGAGGCGATATAAATAGGATTATAAAGAAAAGTGAGAAAATTTTACGTGAGACTTTGATTTTCAAATTTACAATTATAAAACTTCTAAACATTGAATTTACGCTACAGTTATTTCACGTCCGGTAGAACGCGAGTTAGCTGGTTTATCATATGAATATCCCTTTTTAGAAAAAGCAAACTTAATCACCCCAAGGCCAAATAATTGTTTCATTAGTTCTATTATCCAGATAATCTTGAAATTCTGCTTCACTTGACCATTCAACTAAATTCCCATTACAATCGTATAATCTACAATAGGCACAGGAGGAAACAGGGATATCAAGATGAAAGAAGTATGTATTTATATATTCGTGCTGCAAGATGATACTACCACCATAATACAATGAATCGCTTTCAATTTCTTCGATCAATTTCATAAACCAATCTGGATTCTTAACACCACAAATGTTGTACTCTTCCTCATAATTACGTTGTTCTTCTTCACACCCGATAAATAAAAACATACTAAAGCATATTACAAAACTTATGTAGAAAAGATTTCTCATTAAAATCCCTGTTTTAATGTGATCTGAAAAAACCAGCTGACAGCACGGGAGTTATTCTGGCATGACGAGTATAATATTTGTATGGATATTTTCACATTACGAGATTGCTCGGTGGTTTGATTTTGTAAACTCCAACTCCAAACAACGAAGTTGGCTATAAAATATTAATAAAATGATAAGTATATATCTAATCCTCATAGTGGAATGTACTACCCCACATGGATAATTGTAGTAAAAAGGCTGATCCGATCTTTACCGTCAGCAAATCTCCTTAATGATCAGTCGTTTTATCACGTTCCAATTCGGAGCGAAGTGAACGGGCCATGATTTTTGCAAACAATGATGGATAAAATTTGGTCAGAAAATAGGAAAGTTTTCCAACTTTTGATAAAACCAAAAAGGATTGGCCTTTTTCTGCGGATTTATAAATTTTATCAGCAACGTCCTCAGGCAAAAGACTTTTTCCAATCCGACTTTGTGGACGATCAGTAGGCTTTCCGTTTTCACCCAGGGCGTTCTTTCTAATATTGGTAGCAGTGAAACCCGGGCAGACGATCAAAACATCCACGCCCGTACCTCGTAATTCGGTTCGCAGGGAATCAAAAAAACCATGCAGAGCGTGTTTAGCAGCGGAATAGCCACTTCTTCCCAGAAGAGGAGAAAACCCGGCAATAGAACTGATGACAATAATCATCCCCTGTCGCTGAATCAGATTTTCTATGGCGGCTTTCGTACAGTAAACCGAGCCGAAATAGTTCACATTCATCACCCGATGATAAACATCCATGTTAGTGTTCCTGAAGGCGCTTCTGTGAGTAATCCCGGCATTGTTTATTAGCACATCAATTCCGCCGAATTTTCTGGTTGCCTCTTCTACGAGTCGGAAACAATCCTCCTGATTGCTCACATCGCCGGTTCTCCAGAAAACTTCCGTTCCGGATGATTGCAATTCTAGAGCAACGGTTTGTAATGATTCCTCATCCATATCCATTAGCACAAGGTTGCAGTTTGCAGCTGCAAAACGGAAAGCTAGCGCCTTACCAATTCCACTGGCTGCACCTGT
>CAZIFK010000209.1:0-3554 GCA_964538995.1 uncultured bacterium | reverse complement strand
TCAACATAAATGAGTTTTGTTTCTGGCCGAAGTTTCTCCTCCCATCCTTGCGAATCGGAAGCATCAATAAAATCGCATTCAATACCTAAATCAGGAAGATCGTTTGTTATAAATGTGTAGGTTCCTCCATATAATGATTCGTGTGCCAGAAAATGATCCCCTGATTTCAATAATGTCAATAGTGATGCGGAAATTGCCGCCATACCACTGGAAGTTACCAAAGCATCTTCTGCATTTTCCAACGCGCCTAATTTTTCATGAAGAACAATATGATTCGGTGTATTATTTAATCGAATATATTTTATTTCATGATAATCACTTTGTCCGGAGTATACAAATGTGGAAGATTGAAAAATTGGCATGTTTACAGCACCGCCGTATTTTTCCTTTGGTTCACCGGCATGAATTAATTTTGTTTCAATTTTATGCTTTTCTGTCATGAAATTATACTCCGATTATTAGGAAGAATGTAGCCCTAAAATAAAAAAGGGCAATGGAGTCAATCGGGTATTGGAGATTATCATTTTTTTTACTATTATGCTTACTCATATTAAATGAACGGAATATAAAAATATGCCAAAAGAAAAGAAATATACAGGTAGCAAAGCGAAAGTTGAGGCGTTAGTTATAAAAATGATCAAGGATAATATGTATGATCCCAATGATGAAGAACTATGGCTTATCGATGAATATGACAGATTTAATGCCTTTACAAAACCACTATTAGATGTATACGAAAAGTATTATGGTAAAGTTTGGGATGATTTAAGGAAACTAAGACGCATGAAAATAGAAATATTTGAGGAACACTTAGAACACCCAAACTATTATCTGCTTGACTTGCTTGTTTCTGATTTTATCAAAAAAACTGTTAAACGAAAAGACCTTAAATCACCCTTAATGCTGCAGAAATTGCAAATAGTCTATATTAATGATAGAATTATTTTAAACTAAAGTACTTCGACTTTTACTTTTTTTGAATATTAAAATATTTACATAAAAAAAAGCCCCCTCTGCATTTTGCGAGGAGGCTTTCCACTGAATTATAACAGATGTGAAATAGACTAGTCTATAATCTCAACGTTTTCAGCTTTCGGTCCTTTTTCTCCTTCAACGACTTCAAAAGACACTTTGTCACCATCCTTGATATAAATCCCTGGGGCTATACCGCTGGAATGAACAAAATAGTCTTTTCCGTCATCACCGGAAATAAAACCGTAGTTCTTATTTCTATTAAAGAACTTTACTGTACCGTCTTGCATGATTTCCTCATTGTTGTTAATAAATAAGCTTTTTAACTTACTAATATAAGTTATAAGCCACACAATTTAAAAATTAATATGTATAGATGACTAATAAAAGATTCCATTTTTAATTGGAGTATTTTTCGATATTCAGGACGTGAAAATTGTACTATTTTAACCAGAGGAAGAATAGAATTAATAGTGTTAATTTCTTCCCGCTTATTTTCAAGGAGTATCTTTATGAAGCCAATTATTCTAGTTGGAACAGTGGCAATTACACTATCGCTTATCCTGTATTCTATAGGAATGTTTCAAGTATTAAAGAAACGACTTATTACTAAAAAAATAGTTTGGCTGCTAACCGTTGGTCTCGTATCTGAACTTACTGCAGTCACTTGCATGTCTATTGGATCAACAAAGCCAATAACAACACCTCACGGATTAATCGGTCTTGCCGGAATATTTATCATGATTAGTATCGTTGGGCTAAGCTGGAAATCTATTTCATCAGACTCGAAAAATAATTCTATATCAGGAAACTTATATTTTTATTATTTCTTTGCATATGCTCTCTGGATCATAGCTTATTTAACCGGAGTGATTATAGGTATGAGCAATATATAATTCAAAAAGTTATTGTGAGATGAGGCATTACTATGTTTAAATATTTAAATAGTATTTTTTACTTACTTATTGTTTCCATCAGTGTAGGGAATTCTCTCCCTTCCGGAATCTCCATCAGTCGTTTTGACAACGGCATGGAGATTATCCTGATCGAAAATCGATCACTACCCATGGTTGGAGTAAATATGGTTGTTAAAACAGGTTCTGCTTACGAAACCTATGCCACTAGTGGAATGAGTCATATGCTGGAACACTTGCTCTTTAACGGTACAACATCACGAACACAAAAAGAACTTTATGATGATGCAGATCGTATTGGTGGATACAACAACGCGAATACCGGTGAGTACTACACGAACTACATGATGGTCACTCCTGCGGAACACATTAAATCCGGAATGGAAATTCAAGCGGATATGCTGTTCCATTCCATCCTTCCAGAAGAAAAATATGAAAAAGAAAAAGGCATTGTACTGGAAGAGATCGCCCAAAGTCTGTCACGCCCGGGAACCCAGATCGAACGGGATTTACAATCCATTTTATATCAAGGTCATTCCTTATCATTACCAACTTTAGGAACATACTCTACTATTGAATCTTTGCCTTTAAAACAAGTCCGCCGATTTTATAAAGAAAATTACGTTCCAAATAATATGATCTTAAGTGTTATTGGGAATTTTGACTCAAACGAGATGTTGGATTGGATTAAAAATATTTATGGAAAACCCAACCCTAAAACTGTCATTCGTCCGAAAGATCTTGAATTTAAAACGGGTTTCGTTACATCCGATTTTACCACGGGTGAACTTTATCACCGGTCCCATTCCGATTCATCCACGTTGATACATTTGGCTTTTGTTTTACCAAAAAACCCTGTCCCAGGATTTTTCGATTTAATGGAAGAAAACCTTTCGCCCAAAATCGAAAATTTGCAAACAGATGCTAAGAAAAAATTCGGTACAAATATTAAATCGATATATCCAGAAATTAGACTTTCACCTGTTGGGAATTTCCTAATCTTAAAAGTAACTGCTGGGTCTGATGATAACCTCGATGTGATAATTTCTTTTTTAAATGATGCAGTCCTCAGATTGAAGTTTTCCATGAAAAAAGAATCAGTGACTACCTTTGCATCTGCGAAAAATACTGCTTTTTATAAAAATCTGGAAAAACCCCATATGTTTGGTATTTATAACGCCCATGTTTTCGCACAAAGAGGAATCGACGGGTTCTTAACATCATTCGATCCAATTCTTTTTCAAAAAGCAGCAGATACATTAAAAAAATATAGGCTTATTGGAAACCCAACTGTGATTATTCATCATCCGATGGGTTCTAGTGCTGGAGAAAAATACACACCCTCTGCTCCACAATTATTCGATTATGATGGAACAGGAACAACACTTATTGTAAAGCAGAATTCTGCCAGTCCCCTTTTAGCAATCCATTATTTATTCAAACACAAAGCCCGATTAGAAAGAGAATTCGGAAAGGATGCAGCGAAGGTTCTACACGATTGTTTTGGCCAACGAATGAAGTCCGGTAATGCTCAAAAGAAAAGTGCTCGGTTTGGGCTTTCATTTAAGGTGAATGATAATTCGTTTATTCCCATGGACAATATTTATCTCCATGATGATTTTGGCTACATCCGCGTGGAAGGTTTGGCGGATGATTTTGATGGTGTTA
>CAZIFK010000208.1:0-3601 GCA_964538995.1 uncultured bacterium | reverse complement strand
GCGACAAACCAAATATCCATTGGAAAAAAGACCGTGGCAAAGATGTGGAATCGGCCCCGTGGTACCATTTGTTTAAGGGTGATCGTATCAACGATTATCATTTGACTTTAGAAGAAAAACGTAAGGCCCGACAGGAGGCTCTATTATGAGCGAAAACAGAGATGACCTAGTGTTAGTGAATCAGAATCAAGTGGAGCTGGACGGTAGTGATACGAGCAGCGAAGAGCCTAAAATCAGCTCTCCATTTGATCCTACAAAAATTCGGGTAGATACAAAAAATACCCAAATGGATACTTTGATAAAAAGGATGAGAAGGGATGAAATTGACTTGACCCCTGGATTTCAAAGACAGGCAGGAGTTTGGACTGAAGTTATCCAAAGTAGATTGATTGAATCCATGCTTATAAAAATTCCATTACCTGCATTTTATATGGATGCCACAGACGATGATAACTGGCTGGTTGTAGATGGTCTTCAAAGACTAACCACTATAAAGCGTTTTGTAATTGATAAATCGATGGTTTTGGAAGGTCTTGAATTTTTAACAGATTATAATGGGAAAAAGTTTGATGAACTTCCACGTGGTTTTCAACGGCGGATTGAAGAAACAGATATCGTAATCTATCAAATTCAGCCGGGTACACCCAGCCGCGTGAAATTCGATATATTCAGGCGCATTAATACAGGAGGACTCCCCTTAAGTGCTCAGGAGATTCGACATGCCTTAAACCAAGGAAGAATCGTTCATTTCCTTATAGAATTGGCAGAATCTGAAAAATTCAAAAAAGCTACTTCAAATGGAGTTTCCTCAAAACGGATGGATGATAGAGAATGTGTTTTGCGCTTTTTAGCTTTCTCCCTAACCCCTCCGGAAGAATATAAGGATGATAGTTTTGATCTGTTCCTTAACGATGCAATGGCAAAGTTTAATAAAATGAACGATGATGATTTAGAAAAATATCGACTGATGTTTAACGAAGCTATGAATGCGGCTGTTGATATTTTTGGGAATGATGCATTTAGAAAACGCTATGATAAAAAAAGTGGGCGTCATCCTATAAACAAGGCCCTATTTGAAGCATGGAGCGTGAATCTTGGACTTCTCGACCCCCACGATCTTAGAAGATTATCCGACCAAAAAGATTCTTTGATCGACCGGTTTATTAACCTTATGCAGGATAAGAATTTTGAAACAGCAATTACTCAGGGGACAGGCTCCGTTAAACGAGTCAAATTACGTTTTGCAAAAATTAGCGAGATTATTCAGGAGGAACTGCAATGTTAGAATCAATAGGCCTCAAGAATTTTAAGTGTTTTTCTGAAGAGTTCATACCTCTTCGTCCCCTGACTGTTCTTTCAGGTGTTAACGGCATGGGAAAAAGCACAGTAATACAGTCCCTCCTTCTTTTACGCCAATCCATTATATCTGGTACTATTGATCATGAAGGTGCACTGCTCAATGGACCGCTTGTTTCGCTTGGAACTGCCGATGACATTCTTTTTGAAAATTCTGATAATGACGATCAGATTGAAATAACGATCAAATCAAATGAGAAAAATAAACTCCTATTCTCTTTTGTATATAAAAAGGGAAGCCCGATTCTACCGCTAACGAATAATTGCAATTTGCGGCAAGGGATAAGTGTATTATCAGATCAACATTTCTATTATCTCTCTGCGGAACGTAGTGGCCCTCGAATCTCTTTTCCATTTGCAGATCATGAAATGGCCAAGTACAATCCTATAGGTAATAATGGAGAGTTTTCTTCATTTCTCCTAAGCCGTAACGAGAGAAATAAAATAGGTGTGGATAAGTTGCGGCATCCAAAAGAAAAACTTTCTGAACTTAGAAAACAGGTAGAAACGTGGATGTCAGAGCTTGGTCAGATACTGCAAATTCATCTCAACGAATATCCGAAGATGGATATAGTAGGAATGGAATTTTCATTCATACGGGATGGATTGCCAAGCATGAATTATAGATCAACAAATGTTGGTTTTGGAATCACATATGCTCTGCCTATTTTTGTTGTTTGTCTTTTAGCAAAGCCAGATAGCCTGATACTCATTGAGAATCCGGAAGCTCATCTTCATCCAAAGGGACAGGTTGCTATAGGAAAATTTCTGGCGCGTACAGCTTCTGCTGGAATTCAAGTAATAATCGAAACCCACAGCGATCATATTTTAAATGGAATAAGGATTGCTACCAAAAAGAAGGAAATATCACCTGACTCCGTTTCATTACATTTTTTTGACTATGATCCGCAGAAACATCATTCTCACAGGAGTTCACCACAATTAGATTCCGATGGCCGCCTTGACCATTGGCCAGAAGGATTTTTTGATGAATGGGAAAAAGGTCTGGCAGAATTATTATAGGAGAAAGGAGCTATGGATCAAATAATCAATGAGTTGTCAGCCAACGGGGGATATCGAGATCGACATGCTGCCGGTAACGGAATGCAACAATTATTAACCGTATCCAAAGAAATTGTTGCAATGGGTTTTCATAAAACTATCCGGACCACGCGTGATTTTATAACTCGAAACTTGGCAGATAGTTATTCCGTTCATGCCTGGGCGACTGAAAGAACGACAAGTTCATCACAGCGTGAATACCAAAGATATTTCCTAACTCTGGCAACCAAAAGCCCATATATTGAAGATTTTCTTGACAAAGAAGAAAAGATTCATCTTGTTGAATACCAGCATGATTCGATAACTGCTTATGGAGTTGGCTTGGCGGAATTATGGGGAACTCCTGTTCTTTCTCTTGGAAGTGATGCAAGATTCCGGATGGATTATATCAATGCATCTAAAATGACTGTTGATGAAAAAGGCGAAAGCAACCAGGCTGTGCAAATTCTGAATTTATGGGATCAAGGTCAGATTGAAGAGTTCCGTGATGAACTTGAGCGTTCGATATGGCGGACAGTGAAGAATGGGGAGGCTCTCATTAGCGAGCTGTCTCAGCTCCTTCCTCACCTCGAGGTATGTAATAGTGCCTGCAAGCAGATTAAAGAACTAAGAGGAAGTGAACAGTTTTTTCCTGAAGTAATAAGGCATCTGCATATTTTAGATAAAACGATGGCTACTTATACTGATGGTCCTTTTGAACCAACAGCGATAAATTGGTCTGTAGATTCTCATTCAACACTTGAACAATATTCAGATTGCAGAACATTTCGTTGCAATGATGGAAATAACAGAACATTTAGCTATCATAGCAAGATATTAAGTGCCAACAAACGGATATACTTCTTTCCGTTGGTTGATGAGAAGGTTGTTCATATAGGATACATAGGCGACCATTTACCCACTGTTAAGTACCGGAGATGAATTATGTCAATAACCGTCAAGGAACAAGTCATAAAAGCCATTCGTTTCGCCGCCGTGTTCAACCCGGAGGTTCAGGTGGCACCGGTTTGCATCCTCTGGCCGGATCGCGACCGCCAGTGGGAAGCCGTCATACCACGTCTTCAAAACGAAATGCCGGAATTGCTGGTGCTTGGCGACTACGACCCTGAAAGAAAAACCGGCCCAGCCATCTGGCTGCGCTGTGTGATTGCCCGAAAGGTAAATGATACACCTTTTTCGGAGG
>CAZIFK010000207.1:0-3623 GCA_964538995.1 uncultured bacterium | reverse complement strand
ACAGAAATTACCAGCGAGAGTTGCTAAGTATTTTAAGCACCCGAAGATTGCATATACTGTATAGCTTTCTCCCTATTAAATTGCCAGGTTAATAACGGACACAACTAATATCTGTCCGCAGATTACTCCATGAAGATTCTAATCGACCACTCAACCCTCTACCCATTTCAGCTCAAGGCTGTTTTGGGTAAAGGTTTAATACTGTAGGTGACATTTTCATTTTGCAACGACACACAAGAATAAAAACCTTGACATTGAATATAATGTGGGTTATTATAGTTATATATATCCACATAGTTAGGAGGTATGTTTATGAGAACTATACAGATGACGTTAGATGATGATCTGGTTGATGCCGTTGATAAAATGTTAAAGAAACTTAAAATGACTCGTTCTGCGTTTACTCGTCAAGCTTTGCGAAATGCCCTTGCTCAGGCAAAGATTAAAGAGATGGAAGATAAACATAAGAAAGGATATGAAAAAAACCCTGTCAGTAAGTCAGAGTTTGATATATGGGAATCCGAGCAAGAATGGATTGATTGATGAAGAGAGGTGAAATTAGATGGTACAAATTCAAAAATCCTGACAAGAAGCGACCGGTTGTAATATTAACCAGAGATTCGATATTGGAATATATAGGAGAAGTTACCATTGCCCCAATCACTTCAACAATAAGAGACATTCCAAGTGAAGTATTACTGACTCGCGAAGATGGCATGCGTAAAAATTGCGCAATTAACTGTGATCATATTCAAACGGTTGCACAAAGCAGAATAGGTTCATCAATAACGACATTGACTCAAGACAAACTCAAAAAACTTAGCAAGGCAATATGGTTTGCTCTAGATTTATAGCTGATTATTAAGAAATAACCAGGAAAGAAATATGATGGGGACAGGCTACTTTTACCTGATCCTTAACGGACACAACTAATATCTGTCCGCAGATTACACAGATTACGCAGATTTTTTAAGAAGATTATAAGAAAAGAGTTTGCTCTCTTCTGGGTACAACCTGAATGACTGTTCCTGGAAAATAAAGCAGATTGGACGGGATTAACAGGATGAAAAATCCTGCAGATCCAGTAAGTAATCCAATCTAAAAAAGAACAGTGTCTCCAGTTTTTATCCTGAATCTGTAAAAAAGAAAAAAATCCTGTACATCCTGTTAATCCTGTTTAAATATGTAACAGGTTGAGGTAAACAAGCTTAAATCAAAAGGGGATTTTACTGAAATACATTCAACTCGACTTTTTAGGTATAATAAATTCAAGGAGATATTCGCTGGGACTTTTCTTCTAAGTGAAAATGAAACAGGATATGACAGATAAATATTCCGGCACAGTGGATATCCATGATATGACTGAAAAGCTCATGACTGAAAAGCTCGAGAAGTTTTTGTCAAAATGCAGCGATGTAATCCTTGTCTTTCTTTTTGGCTCGTTTGCCCGGTGTAATGTAACTGCTTTTAGTGATCTGGACATCGCAATCCTTTTTTATAACACTACTGATTTTTACAGAATCAACGACCTGAGGGAGAAGTTATCAGAGATTCTTAATGTGCCGGTAGACATTGTAGTCTTGAATAATGCCTCTCCTGTTATAAAAATGCAGGTTCTGAGAAAAGGGATTTTAGTGGTCAATAAAGACCCCAAAGCCTATAATGAATTTTTTGTTAACACTGTAAAGGAATATGATGATCTTAAACGGACCAGAAAAGAGATAGAAGAGAAGATATTGAGAGGAAGAATCTATGCCTGACAGAGACGTTATGCTTGCAAAGGTTGCCACGATTCAGAGATGTCTGAGAAGGATTAAAGAGACTACAGATTTAAAGCCAGAGAGTCTTGATGATATAGATAAGCAGGATATTTTTATCTTGAACCTTCAAAGGGCAATCCAGGCAGCTATAGACCTTGCGACACATATTATAGCTTCAGGAGGACTTGGTCTGTCTGATACCATTAAGGGTAATTTCACACTTCTTAAGAACGCCGGCATAATAAATGAGGGACTTGCACTCAGGATGGAATTAATGGTGGGTTTTAGAAACATAGCGGTACATGATTATCAGGTAATTGATATAGATATTCTAAAATCAATTCTTACCAAACATCTCAAGGACGTAGAGGACTTTTACACAACCGTTCTGCTTTACTTTAAGTTCACAACTCAGTAACAATTACCTGTTGCTACAGGAAAGCCAGTAGGGCTTATTCTTACTGTTCCATGTCGGACACAACTAAGATTTATCCGCAGATTACACAGATTACTCAGATTTTTCCATGAAGATTATAATCGACCACTTAACCCTATTACCCATTTCAGCTCAAGGCTGTTTTGGGTAATAGGGGTTGACGTGGTTGTTGCATTTTATTTCCGGGCAGTAAGATATGTACGCTTTTTGATAATGAGCCATGTGATACTTAGCAGTATAATAATTATTGCTGCCCACAGTGGGTATTGTAGAGTATATACCATTGGAGTCAGGAGTAACCTTGTGGTTATCTTGAGGGATTCGTGATTGGAGATATACTTTGCAATGGGTGGTGATGTTCTGTAATAGAATCTTACCAGTGACCTTCCGATAGAGTTTGTTAGCAGATACCTGTCCCTCATCTTGCGCAGGACCATTACGTGGGGATCAAGGTAGCTTCCGTAGGCTGCGGTGGCGATGAAGCAGCCGCCGCCATCTCTGCCGGAGTTTGGCGAGTTTTGGGTAGAACTGTATGTATCTTCGGTTGTTACGGTTACAATAGTCTTGGCTGTTGCCGTGGCCTCGTTATCGTCTATAACCTTAAGCCTGACTATATAGGTCCCGGCGTTATTGAAGAGGTATGATATGGGGGTTGTTGTGGTGGATGTCTCAAATGCTCCATCACCGTTAAAGTCCCATTTATACTCTACGATGGTTCCGTCCGGATCTGATACAACGGGTGAGAAGGTTACGGATAAGGGGGCTGTACCGGAGGTAGGCGTGAACGGGAAAGAGGAGATAACAGGGGGTTGGTTTTCAGGCGATACCACTGTAATAGTTACGCTATTGGATTCCGTTGATGCGCCTCCATCATCCGTTACCCTTAGTTTTGCATTATAGGTGCCGGCTTCGGTGTATGTATAATAGGTGGCCGAAGTCGTTGCCGTATCTTCGTCATAATTGCCGTCTCCGTCAAAGTCCCATTCATAAGTGTTTATATATCCGTCGGGGTCTGAGGCAGAGGCTGTAAAGGTTACTGATAGTGGTGTATTGCCGGAGACGGGGTCCGGAGAAAATGAGTCTATTGTCGGAGACAGGTTGGATGTAGCAAATGTCCTGTTCTCTGATAAGGCCTCGTTGCCTGCATCATCCTTTGAACTCACCCTGAAGTTATATGTGGTAAAGCTGGACAGACCTGTGATGTCAACCGTGTGTATTGTTACTAAATCATAATCAAGGCTTGTAAACATTTCATATGAGGTGCTGAGACCATATTCCGCTTGTGATGTAGATGCCTCGTTGGTTATCCATGTGATTGTTGCTGAGGATTCAGTAATATTTTTAACCTTTATATTGGAAATGACCGGTGGTGTTTCATCAGGTGGAGTTAATGTGGTAAAGGTGGAATCTTCAGAGGTGCTTAAATT
>CAZIFK010000206.1:0-3625 GCA_964538995.1 uncultured bacterium | reverse complement strand
AGCTCATTAATGGTAAAACCAGAATAGTGATCAATCGTTCCTTCCAACTATCGATGGTTCGTGTAGACATAATGCCGGGAATCGCACAGGCATAACCGCTCATTAAGGGAAGAACAGAACGTCCATGCAATCCGACCTTCGTCATGAATCGATCCATCATAAATGCTACCCTCGCCATATAACCGGAATCTTCCAATACAGTCATAAAAAACATCAGCATGAGAATTTGAGGAAGAAATACAAGTATAGCACCTACACCAGCAATAATACCTTCCACAATTAAATGCCTCAACATCCCTTGAGGCATAATAAGTAAAACCTGTGTACCAATCCATCCAACTCCACTATCAATCCATTCCATTGGTGCCGATACCCACGTGAAAATCGATTGAAAAATGAAATATAATATGAGTATAAAGATGAACGGGCCTGACCATGAGTGCGTTAGAACTTTATCTACTTTTTCACTAAAACTCTCTTCGGAAAGATTCGTATCAACAATAAGTTTGGCATCTGACAGTACACGATCCAACCACCCATAACGTAGGGTTGCTTCTAGAATGCGGTGTTTCACTCCCATGTCTTCGAAGTCTTCCACTGCTTTTTGCCTGATTTCTTTCAGATCACTCATAAATGTTCCATCAACAGAAAATCCGTTTTCCATCAACAATTCATAAATATCAATAGTGGAATTTCGAGTAATTAGCCGTAATGCCTGGGCAGTTGCAAAACGATCATTGTATATAAAATTCGTTAACAGTAATTCTTTCAGTGGCTGCAGAATATTTATATAATCATTATTAAGAGAAATAGGGAATTTACCGTTTACATAATTCTCGGTGTTCATCGCCCCACGGATAGCTTCCAATAGTTCATCCTTGCCCCACCGTTTTATTGCGGACATTGGAATGATCGCCTCTACACCAAGTTTCCGCGCCAACCTTTTCGTGTCGATTTCCAAGTCATTTTTTACAAGGTCCATCATATTCATGGCAACAATAATCGGAATCCCTAAATCAGTAAGCTGAGTCGACAAATATAAATTCCGGCTCAAATTTGTGGCATCCACTACAGAAACAATAACGCTTGGCGGGTTTTTCCCGTGGGTCCAATTAAGAACTTGTTCGGTTACAATTCGTTCGTCCATTGATTCCGGTGTTAAACTGTACGTTCCCGGGAGATCTAGAAGATCAAATGGGTTACCATTCGCAAACCGAGCCTCCCCGATTTTCTTTTCCACAGTAACACCGGGATAATTTGATACTTTCTGATTCAGCCCAGTCAGCAAATTAAAAATTGCTGTTTTGCCGCAATTTGGGTTTCCAACTAACGCAACCCACTTTTGATCTAATTTTTTTTTCATTTGCTTATGAGAATATTATGGGCATCTTCTTGTCGTAACGATACATGGTAATCCCGTACCTTTATTTCTATGGGGCCATTCATAGGTGCGGTTTTTATCCTGCGAATTTTGATCCCCGGCATAATACCCATTTCCACTAGTCTCGATTGCAACTCCATTTCACCGGAAAATGAATGAATCATAGCAATTTTACCGTCTTCTAAATCATAAAGTGTCATTGACAATCCTTACAAATCCCAAACAACTGATGATTATGTCGATCTAATTTGAAACCGTACTTTTCAGCCACTTTTTTCTGTAGATTTTCAATTTGATTCACTACAAACTCCTCTATTTTACCACATTGCATACAAATAATATGATCGTGGTGTTTGATATCCATTTTATGTTCAAACTTACTAGGTCCAATTCCAACATCCAGTTTGCGAACCATATTATTCTTCACTAGAACATCAATGGTTCGATAAACGGTTGCCCTGGAAACCGATACACTATTTTTACGAAGAGAAAAATAAATTTCATCAGCATTCCGGTGGTCATTACTTGATAGAATTTCCTTCCATACTTCTTCGCGCTGAAGTGTGAAACGTAGTCCTTCCTTCGCAAGAACTTGTTTAAAATTTCCTAGATTATATGCCATGATTAATCCTTATTGAGAATGAGTCTCAAAGAAATTAAGGTTGATTTATTATAACTAAAAGAAAATTAATTAAAATTATACAGAAAAATTACGGTATGAATAAACTGAAAAATCCCCCTTATAAAAGGGGGATTTATGGGGATGTAATTATATTTTCTCTTGTTACCTGACTTTTTTCAATTTGGCAAATTTGACAATCAATTTTTTCTTAATACCGTCTTTAAACACAACACCGACACGCTGATTTTCCCCGGAACCGCTCAATGCCATGATTTTTCCTAAACCAAAAATAGCATGCTCAATCATATCACCGACTCTGAAATCATCAAATACTGTCACAGTTCGTTTGACTTCAGTCTTGGTTTTTCCCCTGGATGATCCGATGACTTTTCGTGTCATCGCTGACGAAAATTTAATCTTTTCCAAATGATCTTCCGGAATTTCCCGAACAAATCTGGAAACCATACCATAATACTGTTCAGAACCTGCACGGCGGCGATTGTTTGCGTATAGCATGAATACTTTCTTTTTCGCACGCGTTAGCGCCACGTAGAACAATCGACGTTCTTCCTCTAGCTCCCTTCTATCCTGTAGAGTAAGATACAATGGAAATAATCCATCTTCGAGTCCAATCAAAAAGACAATCGGAAATTCGAGTCCCTTTGATGAATGCACCGTCATGAGTGTGATTCTGTTTGCCTGATCATTCCAACGATCGATACCAGTTAACAATGATACTTCCTCGAGAAAATCCGTTAGCATCGCTTCCGGATTTCGTGCCATAAATTCATCAACACTGTTTAAAATTTCATTGATATTATTCAATCGCTCCAGATCTTCCTGTGTCTCCTGTTTTTTATAATGTTGTAGAATACCTGTTTCTTCAACCAAGGTTCTTACTAATTCACCGGCGTTGAGTTTATCCAGCAAATCCTGGTATTTACTGACTATATCATAAAATTTAGTTAATTCGTTGGCTTGTTTTCCTCGGATGTCCATCTTGGATGGATCAGCCAGTATGTCGAATAGTTCAACATGTTCTTTTTCTGCAAGTTTTACGCATTTATCCACTGTTTTTAAACCGATTCCTCGCGGAGGAAAATTGATGACCCGTCGCATGGCAATTGTGTCTTTTTTATTGACGATTAATTGTAAATAGGCCAGCAGGTCTTTCACTTCCTTCCGTTCGTAAAATCGAATACCGCCAATAATTTCGTAAGGAATTCCATTCCGGCGTAAACTGTCTTCCAGTGCTCTGGATTGCGCATTTGTTCGGTACAGAACGGCAAAATCACTAAACGTTCTTTTACCCATTTTAATCTCTTTTTCCAGTACACTTATTAGGGCATCCGCTTCTTCCATCTCATCATTGGTTTCCAGCAGCCCCAGTCTGTCACCTGCGCCATTCATGGCTTTTAATTCTTTCAATGCCCGTTCTGTATTGTTTTTCACCACTGCATTTGCAGCGTCCAGAATCTGTTGGGTGGATCTATAATTTTGTTCTAATCTGAAAACCTGGCAACCGGGAAATGATTTTTCAAAATCCAGGATATTCCGAATATCCGCACCCCGCCATCCATAAATGGATTGATCATCATCGCCCACTACAGATATTTGTTTAT
>CAZIFK010000205.1:0-3678 GCA_964538995.1 uncultured bacterium | reverse complement strand
AACAAAACCTATACTTCCGATCTCAAGATAATCAACGGACACGTTCCCCCCGACTGGTGGCGCAAATCCGGTCATTCTGTGGGGATTGACGACATACAAGATATTCTGAATGCTGAACCTGATGTTATCGTTATCGGCTCCGGCAGTTCAGGGTTGATGAAGATCGGTGGGCAGTTGAGAGAACGTTGTAAATTTGATGGGACAGAGATCATCGCAGAGCCAACATCAAAGGCTATAGAGACATTCAACCAGATGATAGCTGACGGCGGGAACGTAGCGGGTGGATTTCATTTGACCTGCTGATCATGTAGTTGATACGAGTCATCTACAACACAACAAAAAACACGAATTTTCACATGGCAAGATCAAAGAAATCCCCTTCATGGGGTGATATAGAAACATCCCTGAAACAGCTTGAAACGGATCAGCTTATCAGCTTAGTTCGGGATTTATACAAATTATCACCAGAGAATAAAGACTTCTTTCATACACGATTTTCCGCCACAGGAGAAGACCCGCTACCCCGGTATAAAAAAATTATAAAGGAGTCAGTGCATCCCTATCTTGAAGAGCACGGGATCATAGATATTGGCAAAGCAATTGATACAATACACCGGTATACGAAAGCCGTGGATGATCCCATAGGGGAAGCAGACTTGAGAATTTATTTCGTAGAATGCGGGAACGATTTCACTTTGAGCTATGGTGACATTGACGAGGATTACTATGATGCAATGTTGGATATGTATGAGTATGCGATAGAAACTGTTCTGGAAACCCCGAGGGAAAAGCAGAAGGAATTTCAGAAAAGGCTCAAGGAAATAATGGAATCTGCATCACACATCGGCTGGGGCTATGGAGATGGACTTGCTGATTTATATTATGAAGTTTTTTCGGATGAGTAGCCACACAGGTCAACAATAAGGCATTTTCGTGCCGGCTACCTGTTTGCAAACCATACGCTATAATCATTTATCATTTGGTAATTTTGAGTTTTTTTGTTTTTTACCCCGATGATACAAAGCGGGTAATGATATACTCTTCTGCCTGATCTCAATTTTACGATAATTCCATAATGGTCATCAATTCCCATAAGGGCATGCATTTTTACTCGATTTCCTTCCTGTAAAGGACCATTTTCCTGATATTCCAATATTTCAGCATCAAACGGAAATGATAATTTACGGGCAAGATATTTCTCCCATATTTTCAGTTGATCGTATTCGTCTGTAAGATCACTATCCTTCAAGACAGCATAGATACGTCTGCCGGATTCTCCCAAATAATCCCACTGGTGCTTTCGTTTCAACGCCTCCTTCGTAGCAATTAAATTGGCTGTTGAATCCCTCGGTGATGCTTTTTCGATATCTTCTACTGATAAATAAATCTGTTGCCAGTTCAACCCATCTTCTTCACACTGCTGGATATATTTTTCAGGACAATTTGAGAGAGTGGTGCTGTCCAAGTCTATACATACAACGTCATCATCAATTTCTGATACCTGACCTTGCCAACCTCCGATATTATCCCCAAAATCAGGGTCTATAGTCCCATTTTTTATCTTAACGGTATCTCCGACTCTGAACTTCATAATTCTTCAATCTGTAGTGCTTTATGGTGTTGTCTGTCGAACAGGAACTTTTTGATCATCTGGATTGGGTAACTGCTTATCCAGAGAGGATTGTATCACTTTTCGACCATCCCCATTATCTCTTCCCGAGACTGCTTATCACCCATCAATTTTTCTGCAAGGGCAGTGCAAATAGAGGCTGTGATTCCATCCATGTCGGCAGAGGCTACATCTACGGTTATTTCACCTTGATCAGTGGCCGTGAGGATAAGGGCGGATTGGTTTGGTGATAGTTCCATGTTCAGTGCTCCTGCTCGTCAGTTTTATACAGAATTTCCTCTTCAAAGACCTCGATGGTTTCTCCGGTCTCCAAGGAAAAATCCTCCGGTAGTTCTGTCAATATAACGGCAAGAACACTTTTATCTTCAACCATCTCAACTTCCAGATCAAGATAACCGCCATCAGCACGAATATTTTCACCTGATCCCACCCGGAAGAATACTCTGATAGTAATGAGATCGTCAGGCTTGAGGTCTTTCAGTTTTACTCCGGGATAAGGAGGAAATTCGTTGGGGTAGAAGTTTGGTTTCTTGGCATTTTTGAGGCTGAAGACATGGTATCCCTCTTCAGTGATGTCTTTGAAGAATGGGGATTTCTTTTGGGAGGTCGGAAATTTTATTATGGGCATGGATTTATTCCTCGTTCTGCCTTTTCACTTCATCAAGGGTTCTGCCATCCTGATATTTCCATTCAAGCCAGCCATTGGCTGAACGACCAAGCACAACGGCAGAAGAAGCACTGGGAGATGAAAAAATATAGTTCGAGGTGAAAACATAAACATTGTTTTCTCGTTTGAGAATCCCTTGTTCTATGAGTTTATGGCGTAATTCTGAAATCCATTTTTGGATACCTCTGGTTTCCTCATTATTCGCAGTGCTACCGGCAAAGACTACAAAACCATCTTCGGTATATTCCCCCTTTGCCACGGCATTCTTGCCTTTGCATATCAGAATATCTTTTTTCTGTTTGGGTTTGGGGGTCAGGATAGTTGTGTTTGATCACCTTGGTTGATTCTTGGCAATTTCGACCATTGTTTCCAGCCGGATGATCCTGTCGTTCATTTTGCGGATATCCTGGTCCATACGATCTACCTTACTAATAAGAGTCGTTAATCTTTCGTTCAGCAGTATGCCCGCTCTTAACGCTTCCATAATTTTTTCGCTGACCCCCATTATCGCGCCTCCAAAATGGCGTGAGTAGCATCGAGCCGTTTTTCAATCTCATCAATTTTTCCAACAACATCTTGTGTAGTTTTAATCATCGTCTCCGCCAAAGCCTCCAAAATAATATCATCTTGGGGAGCCTCACCGTCAAAAGCATTGACGGCTTCTCTGACAACCTTAGCGAAAGAAACCTTTTTTTTCCCCGCAATTTTATCAACCTTCTCAATCATGCTTGGCGGCATAAGTATAGGTTTTCTTAGCATTGTTTCACGCTGTGCCGATTCGCTCATAGCAGAACCTCTACGTTTAGTTTAATTTGCACCGAAAGACCTTCTTTACAAGAAAATAGCACATGTGTTGCGCTTGCGCAATATAAGTTCAGCTGTTTTCCTGTATCCGTGACGGCTTGCGGTGATATTTTATGCAATATCTGGAATTTATTGCATTATCTCCGAATAAATGCATTTTCTGGTCTGCACCGCGCCGCCCTGCGGGGCGCCCGATAACGGATCCAGGATTTTGATTTTCAATCCCCAGTTGCAAGAGGAAAAGAGCTTTAGCGCTGTTACCGTTTTTACCGGCTGCCGGACCTTGCTCAATAACTTGACAAACATAAATTTCGCAAATAAGATCACCCCATGATGCCCGGATCGCGGGTACTGTCAAAAAAGTTACGGTTGAGGAGCCGCGCAACACGACGAAACTCCCCTGCCATTTTTCCCCGTCTGTCCGAAACCCTTACGGAATATCTCTCATGTCTCCTTCCTCATCCCCCCAGGCTGAACTCCGCTCCGCCCGCCGGCGGGCCGCGGTGTCCATCGGCCTGAACCTGTGCCTGGCTGTCGGCAAGGGAGTGGCGGGCGGTGCCCGCCACAAGACCCCCCC
>CAZIFK010000204.1:0-3692 GCA_964538995.1 uncultured bacterium | reverse complement strand
GAAAAAGATCAAACTTTATTATAAAGCACCGGATAAGGTAAAAGTAAAATCCAGGGGGTTTGCCATTGTGCCCAAGACTGGGTTGGGCGGTTCCCCTGGAAAATTTTTAAACATGCTTGAATCCATTAACGTTGCCGGTAATGCGATGTTGAATAATCGAAATCAATGGTTGCTTACAGGGACGGTTATTCCAGATTCCATGGATATCCCCATTGATAGTGATAATATTCCCAATATTAAGATGAACCTGTGGGTGGATTCTGAATTATGGGCCATCACCAAGGCTGAAACAATTGTTGATTCCCAAAAGGTATTTCAATTGGTTTCCGACTACACAGAAGTGGATGGCATATTTCTACCATCGAAGACAACGCTTTCACTTGGATTTAAAGGATTGAAAAACTGGTCTATGCGGGAACCGTTTGGCGGACCTGGATCTCACAGGAAAGATTTTGAAAAAGTGGCAAAAGAAGCAGGGATTGATCCGGATAAAAAAGAGTTCGCCGGCACTGTAGTGATGGAATTTTCAAAATACAAAGTGAACCAGGGATTAGATGATGACCTTTTTAAAAAATAGCCACAGAGAACACAGAGAAAAACAAATGATGAATATGTGTAAAAAAATAGAGAATTATCCATTAGGCTTACTAATTAACTTCAATTCGAAACTTCTAAAAGATTGAATAAAAAGATTAATAAACAATTGAAATCTCTGTGTTCTCTGTGGCAGAAAAAATTATGCCTAAACGAACAGATATAAAATCTATTTTGATCATTGGTGCTGGGCCTATTGTTATCGGTCAGGCCTGTGAGTTCGATTATTCCGGGACCCAAGCCACCCGCGCGTTAAAGGAAGAAGGGTATCGCGTTATTCTGGTGAATTCCAATCCCGCCACCATTATGACCGATCCGAATTTGGCAGACGCAACCTACATCGAACCCATTACTGTCGATTATGTAACAGCTATCATTGAAAAAGAAAAGCCTGATGCAATTCTGCCAACCGTGGGAGGACAGACTGCTCTGAACTTGGCTATGGATTTATCCAAGGAAGGCATTTTAGACAAATACAATGTTAAGCTTATCGGTGCCCAGGTTGATGCTATTGAGAAAGCGGAAAACCGTGAATGCTTTAAGGAAGCCATGGACGGAGTGGGTATTGATACGGCCAAAGGTGGATTTGTTCATTCCTGGAAAGAAGCTGAAGACTTGCTGAATGAAATACAGTTTCCGATCATTATTCGACCTTCATTTACACTGGGCGGGACAGGTGGTTCCGTGGCATATAACTATGAAGAATTTCAGACGCTTGTGGAAAATGGATTGTACGCAAGTCCCATCACGGAAATATTGATTGAAGAATCTCTACTTGGATGGAAAGAATTCGAACTGGAAGTAATCAGGGATAAAGCGGATAATGCCATTATCGTTTGTTCGATTGAAAATATTGATCCCATGGGAATTCACACCGGTGATTCCGTAACCGTTGCCCCGGCGATGACATTGACGGACAAGGAATTCCAGCAAATGCGCAACTGGGCAATTCAATGCTTGCGGACTATCGGTGTTGAAACAGGTGGCTCCAATGTGCAGTTTGCCGTGAATCCGGAAAATGGCCGAATGATTGTGATAGAAATGAATCCCCGGGTGAGCCGTTCATCCGCGTTGGCCAGTAAAGCCACCGGATTTCCCATAGCAAAAATAGCGGCAAAGTTGGCCGTGGGTTACACTTTGGATGAATTGCCTAATGATATTACGGGAAAAACGCTTGCCGCATTCGAACCCACCATTGATTATATTGTGACCAAAGTCCCGCGTTTTGATTTTGAAAAGTTTCCTTCTGCTTCCGGACATTTGGGTGTGCAGATGCAAAGCGTAGGCGAAGTGATGTCCATCGGTCGCACATTTCGGGAGAGTCTGCAAAAAGCCTACCGTTCGTTGGAAGTGGGATTAGATGGACTTGAAACAAAACCACCGGCAGAAGGAGACCCGGATGTAAGTCGTGCCCGGTCTTTGGATATGTCTACGTTAAGATATGGAACGGCTTTTCGTTTGTTGAAAGTTCGCCAGGCGTTTTTAGAAGGACAATCGGTTGAAGATGTATTCAATTTGACCAAAATCGATCCCTGGTTTTTAAATCAGATAAAACAATTAGCCATGATGTCAAACAATAACGTAGATGGCACAGATCTTCTATCCACAAGGGAATTAAAACATAACGGTTTTTCGGATAAGCAGATTGGTCGCATGACAGGGAAAACCGAGATGGAAATTCGATCCTTGCGCAAGAATGAAAATGTCCTTCCATCCTATAAAGTTGTAGACACCTGTGCAGCAGAATTTGAGGCAAAAACGCCCTACTGTTATTCCACCTATGATGAAGAAAATGAGATTACACCCCTAAATGGTAAAAAAGTGATAATATTGGGTGGCGGACCCAACAGGATCGGGCAAGGAATCGAGTTTGATTATTGCTGTGTCCAAGCTGTGTTTGGATTGAAGGATTTGGGTTACAAAACCATTATGGTCAACTGCAATCCGGAAACAGTAAGTACAGACTTTGATTTGGTGGATCGATTGTATTTTGAACCGGTGACATTTGAAGATGTATTAAATATTGTTGAGTTTGAAAAACCAGATGGGGTGGTGGTTCAGTTCGGCGGACAGACTCCACTGAAGATTGCAAATGCATTGGCGGATGCAGGTGTGCCAATCATAGGTACATCGCCGGAAAGTATTGACTTGGCGGAAGACCGGGAAAAATTTGGCCGAATTGTAGATAAGTTAAATGTAACCTGCCCGGAATATGGTACTGGAAGAACATTGGACGAAGTGATAAACGTGGCAGAACGAATCGGCTTCCCTGTTTTAGCACGACCCAGTTATGTGTTGGGTGGCCGGGCCATGGAAATCGTTTATTCCAAGGAACAGCTAATTGATTACATTGCCCGCTCGGCAGACGTTACGGAAGGGCATCCCATTTTGATTGATGAATTTTTGGAAGACGCATTTGAGTTTGATGTGGATGCGCTTTGTGATGGGGAAACGGTCCACATTGGCGCCATTATGCAGCACATTGAAGAAGCTGGAATTCATTCCGGGGATTCGGCTTGTGTGCTCCCTCCTTACCGGATTACCACCAAAACCATGGAAGAGATCATTCGGATAACGAAAGCCTTGGCTCTTGAATTGAATGTCATCGGTTTGATCAACCTTCAGTTTGCCTACAAGGAAGGACAGGTTTTTGTGCTGGAGGTTAATCCCAGAGCCAGCCGGACAGTACCTTTTGTGAGCAAGGCGACGAATGTTCCGCTTGCAAGAATAGCAGTAAAACTGGCAGTAGGAGCTAAACTCAAAGAAATGGATTTAAAACCCTGGGATAACATCAATCATATTGCCGTAAAAGAAGCCGTACTTCCATTTAACAAATTTCCGGAAGAGTCGATTTTTTTAAGCCCGGAAATGAAATCTACCGGTGAGGTTATGGGAATTTCAAACACCTTTGGCGGATCCTTTCGCCGAGCCACGATCAGCGCAGGAAATATCCTTCCTGAAAGCGGCCGGGTCTTTTTATCTGTAAATGATCAGGATAAATTGAATGCAATTCCCTTAGCGCGGGACCTTTTTGAAATCGGATTTGAGATTGTTGCAACATCAGGAACCGCTCTTGAATTAAAGAGAAATGGGATTCC
>CAZIFK010000203.1:0-3693 GCA_964538995.1 uncultured bacterium | reverse complement strand
CAAATGAAGACCGGATTTGATATTACAAAATACACGATGACTTATAAAGATTTTAGGGTGTTATTGGATCGGAGCACTGGTTATAAGCCTGCAATCGGAGAAGATGTTCCGGGAAATATAAATTTCAACAATTATAAACACCGTCCTTTGGAAATGGCAGCATACATACAGGACAAAATGGAATTTGAGGACATGATCATTAATGTCGGTATTCGATTTGACTACTTTGACCCAGACGGTAAAGTTCCAACTGACAATAGAGATCCGGATAATGCCAAGTACTTTTGGGTGCAAATGGGTGATGCTGATCCGTTGCGCATTCGTGAAGCAGATTTTAATACTTCAACCATGACTTTATTAAGTATTGTAGATATTCAAGATAAACCATGGGAAAACAAATATAAAGATGCCGAACCAACAAAAAAAATAAGTCCCAGAATTGGAATTGCCTACCCGATTACAGAACGAGGTGTTATCCATTTTTCGTATGGTCACTTTTTTCAAACACCACCGTTTCAGTATCTTTACTTTAATTCTGAGTTTGAGGTTCGACCAGGACCGTTAAATAAGAATGAAGGTAAGGGAGTGTTTGACAGAGTATATAGTATTGATCCCGAAGCGGAAGGCAACAAAATGGGGAATGCCGAATTGAAGCCACAGCAAACAGTCATTTACGAATTGGGTCTGCAGCAACAAATTGGTAATAGTATTGGAATTGATATTACCGGCTTTTATAAAGATATGAGAAATCTATTAGGTACTGAAATTGTTGAGATGTATGACACGAGACTCTATGCCAGATATATCAACCGGGACTACGGTAATATACGCGGAGTAACTTTCGCTATAAACCAACAGTCGTCCAACAATGTTTCTATGTCTCTGGATTACACCTTTCAAATTGCCGAAGGAAACGCCTCAGATCCGAATGACGCCTTTTTAGATGCGATTGGCGGACGTGAAAGTGAAATCAGGGTTGTTCCTTTGGATTGGGATCAGACACATACGTTAAATGTTAATCTAATGGTCATGATACCTGGAAACTGGGGTTTAAGTATTCTGGGTAAATTTGGAAGCGGTTTACCCTATACGTTCGAACCACCGCAAACCGGTGCACAATTTACCCGCTTTGAGAATAATGAAAGAAAACCGGCCAATATCACCGTTGACCTCAACGCTAATAAAAAAATCAATATCGGAGGAATCAAGGGTTCACTGTTTATAAAAGTTTATAATCTTTTTGATCGTCGGAATGAAATTGCCGTGTATAATGATACCGGACGAGCGGGGTACACAGTTCGGACACAATTCTGGGGCGAATGGGTGGATATAGGATCCCAACAACAATGGGTGAATCGACCGCATATGTTTTCTCAACCACGACGGTTTATTTTGGGCTTCAGCTTAGGATTCTAATTGCAATGATAGGTAATACTTCAAAAATGGAGCAGAATAAATCTTCAAGTTTCTCCACAGGATCTTATAGAAATTTTCACGTTTCACGTTTCACGTTTCAAATTTCATTGGCGCTGTTTTTGTTTGCCACAGCGGCTTATGGAGGTGGTCCTTATGGAGATGTGGCTTTCCGGAGAATGGGAACCCATAATGGAAATCTGATTGCTACCATTTATTTCAACCAGGGAGACATCAGCGGCTGGCATGGCTGGGGTTATCCACCTCCACGGATCGAGTGGCCGAAGGGATCGGGCCATGAATACGGTGATGAAAACAGTTTGTTGGTGATAGCAGAAGTGGTAGATGAAGCCGGAGAAACCATTCATATTCTCAGCGAAAGTAGTCTGGACTGGGATGCCACGGATACCAACCCAATTCTGGGTGGTCAGATGGGATGGGAACCATTGCCAGGATTTTTCAATCCGGCACAGGGATCCCCTGCCATGAGTGACCTTTTGGAAAGCTGGCCCTCAAATTGGCCTGATCGGATGAATCAGGATGACCCCGGGTGGCCCGGATCGTGGAATGGTTACTTCGGTCGTGACGTTTTTCAAGCAGACCAAGAAAGTTATTATGTCATGGATGATAATTTCAATGTTGAGTTTGATTATTTTCCCGATGACACTGACCCCAACCGACATGGTTTAGGACTCCAGGTTTCTGTTAGAGGTCTCCAGTGGTCAGATCCCCTCGCTCAAGACTGTATCTTCTGGCTCTATGACATAACAAACGTCTCCACAACCGCATACGATAAAATTATCTTCGGAGAAGTGTTTGACGCAAGGGTTGGGGGAACTGGGGAGGAGAATGATGATTTGGCTGAATTTATTTCCTATGGGAATATGGATATTACTTATTCCTGGGATAGTGATAATTTGGGATCCGGCGGATGGTCTCCCGTTGGGTATATAGGATTTGCTTTTCTGGAAAGCCCGGGAATAGATCAAGATGGTTTCGACAACGATGATGACGGTTTGATTGATGAAAGTCGGGATAACGATGCCGGTATTTGGTTGGATGCTTTTCCATACGGCATTGATGATGTGGACAATTTTAAACTGTTTTACAAACGGGAACCCATCCCCCACTGGTCTGGAGATGAGGATGGCGATTGGCTTGGCTTTGGTGACATAAATGGGAATGGAGTGTGGGACTCTTTTGAAGTACTTAATGACGATTTAGGAATGGACGGTATTGGACCCGACCATCCTAAATACCCGGGCTGGGATACAGGTGAAGGAGATGGTATCCCCACACAAGGAGAACCCAATTTCGGAAAAAATGATGTGGATGAGTCCGACCAGATTGGTTTGACCGGCATGGAATCCCATGTTGAGAATACGGTGGTTTTTGCCAATGATGAGCTTATGTGGACATTATTGCAACCGGGTCGTTGGGTACTTCCTGATCCGAATAGACTCACCAATTATGAATTCTTCTATTCTTCCGGTTTCTTTCTGCTTGAACCTGGTAAAACGGAACGATTTTCCCTGGCCCTTCTATTGGGAGAAGACGAAGATGATATTCTTCGGAATAAGAAAACCGTTCAGAATATTTATGATGCCAACTACCGCTTTAAATCCCCACCGCTTAAACCGAAACTACTCGCAGCTGTCGGTGACAATAAGGTTACCCTGTATTGGGATAGGCTCTCTGAACGTTCACGGGATCCTGTTTATGGATTTGACTTCGAAGGGTATATGATCTACAAAAGTACTTGGTATGATTTTTCAGATTCGGATCCGGTGACAGACAGTTACGGAAATGTCGTCTTTTTTGAACCGGTAGCACAGTTTGACCTGGTGGATGGGCTTGAGGGTCCCCATTCGGTGGGGATCGGTTCGGAACCGGGGATAGATGAACCCACTGGGGCAAACCTGAACATGGGCACTGATAGTGGTCTTAAACACTTCTGGGTGGATACGGACGTTCTGAACGGACAAACTTATTATTATGCTATTGTTTCTTACGACAAAGGATACGACTTAGACTTCTTCGAACGAGGGCTGACGAATGATTCCACTCTTCTTGTGGCTTCCCCGAGTATTTGCGCCATTGATTTTGAGCTGGATAAACTGGGCAATGTGGTGGGACCAGGAGTGAATACGGCCATTGCAACGCCATCTGCTCCTTCCTCAGGATACATCCCTCCTGAACTATCCCAGCTGGAACATATCTCCGGACCAGCGACAGGAAAAATTATCTATACCCTGCTTGACCCACTTAAGATAAAAGACA
>CAZIFK010000202.1:0-3705 GCA_964538995.1 uncultured bacterium | reverse complement strand
CCAGCGACAGGAAAAATTATCTATACCCTGCTTGACCCACTTAAGATAAAAGACAACACTACCTACCATTTTCTCTTTGATGACACATCTACCAATGAGATCAACTATACTATCCGGGATATAACCGATTCTCGCACCGTTCTTTTTAACCAAACAGGGGTATACGGAGACAACAGCCTGGAGTTTGACGGTCTTATGCTCACTATCTACAATGATTCAACCGCAAACTATAATCCATCCAATTCAGGGTGGATTGCCGGCAACAGTAATTATGAATTACAGATTACGTATTTAAAAACCGGAGGAGAAGTTTATCGTTCCCCTTCAGATTATATGATTATCTTTGATAGCGCGGTAATTGATACGTCGTGGCATACGGCAAGTACAAGTAGTCTTAACAACAAGCCAGCAAAGTTCCAAATATGGGACGTAACCTACCCTGAAAATCCAAAGAAGATGCGGTTTGCTTTCAAAGATCAAAATCAGGATGGGTTGTTTGTTGGAGATCCGATCAATGATTATGTCTTTATCTGGGCAGGCCATAATGACAGCACTAGGAGTTGGAAAATAGCATTGGCAGAACCGCCATCCGAGATATACGACACAACAGGGGTCGGACAAGACATGGATATTGATACAATTTATGTGGATCCTGTTCTTCCCACCAGCGGTGATACATTATTTATTTCAATCACCAAACCGTTTCGGTCAGGTGATATTTATGAATTGAATACAATGGCAGCTTATGTCAACAGATCTGCTGCTAAAAACAGTCTGGATCGAATTGTGGTGGTACCCAACCCCTATGTTGCAGCTGCATCATGGGAGCAGAGGTTACCCCCGGGCATCGTTTCCGGACGCGGAGAGCGAAAAATTGGTTTTATTAATCTTCCGGAAAAGTGCACTATACGTATTTATACCACCCGTGGGTATCTCGTACGCATCATTGAACATGAATCCACTATAGCTGATGGAACGGAATTCTGGGATTTAAAAACCAAAGATGGGATGGAAGTGGCTTACGGACTTTATTTTTTCCACATTGACGCAGATGAACTGGGTGAAAAACTCGGTAGGTTTGCCATTATTAAGTGATGAAAATTTTCAAGGGGACAGGTTACAAATTGAATCCTTCAAACACGATACCCGATAATCCTTTTAATTCAGACCATCGCGCCTCTCTGCCCTGCCCGACTGGCAGGCTGGCCACTAGGCAGGAACACACTGCGCCAGGTTTTAAAGTTTCATATTTCAATCAATTTATTCGAAATGTCTTTAATTTTCCATTCGTTTTTATCACATGTATTTTACTCAATCTTCTACAAGGTCAAACTGAAAGCAATGTTTCGAAAGTGGGTACCACAGCAGCTCCCTTCTTGGAAATTGAAGTAGGGCCCAGGGCGATAGGTATGGGAGGCGCCTTTGTGGCGATAGCCAATGATGTGTCTGCTATCTATTGGAATCCTGCCGGGTTATCCCGTATCTCAAAGATTGAGGCTACACTGTTTCATACCAATTGGTTGGTGGGAACCAATTTTGATTTTGTGGGTGTGGTAATACCAATGGGTAATATGGGATCAATTGCAATAAATGTGACCTCATTTAGCACTGACGAAATGGAGGTTAGAACAGTGCAAAAGCCGGAAGGAACGGGGGAAAATTTTTCAGTGGGTGATCTTTCTGCAGGTCTGTCGTATTCCAAGAACCTGACGGACAAATTTTCCATTGGGGTTAATGCAAAATATATTTCACAGAGAATTTGGCATATGAAGGCTAAAGGGTACGCCTTCGATATAGGAACTTTATTCCGAACGCGATTTAATGGCATGATGATTGGAATGAGCATCTCAAATTTTGGATCGTCTTTGAAATTAGAAGGGAAAGACGTTTTTGTAAATTATGATGAGGCGCCTCAATTCGGAGGAAGTAACGACCGAATTCCAGCCTTCAAACTGACAGAAAATTTTCCTCTTCCACTTCTCTTCAGGGTGGGCTTGGCTATGGACATTCTTAAAAGCAATAAGAACCAATTAACCATTGCTGTTGATGCCGCTCATCCTAATGATAATACGGAATACATTAATCTGGGGATAGAATACATCTTTAGGAATCAGGTCGCCCTGAGAGTTGGATATAAAAATTTATTTACCTTGGACACCGAGGAAGGATTCACCGCAGGTGTCGGCACGAAATTGAAATTGGTAGGAGGAGTTGTCTTAAAGATTGATTATGCTTATCAGGATTTTGGCAGATTGGAAAATGCACAGCGATTTTCTTTGGGATTTGAATTTTAGTTTGGATTATTCAACTTACAGCGTTCTACGGACAGGATCTTGTGGGATTTATCACCGCTAAAAGAATCGCTATGGTAAAAGAACACTGTTTACGAAAATAAAATTCTCATAACGATTATGACCTCATTAATTATACCCTATAGCTTATTCATAAAGGCTATGTTCTATAAACTTACTGTATTAGAAATAAAAATATTCAACACCTACGGCGTTGGCAATCTATTATGATTGGATGTTATAGACATTTGACTCCTAACGGAGTCTTTAAAATGAAAAGAAATCCCATAGGGATTGTATGTCTATAAAGGCACTGAACACAGCAAACACGAACTCCGTCGGAGTTCAACAAGGTGGTTTAAACAGTATGCAAATCAGTTTATCTTTAGAACATAGCCTTCATAAAGTTATTTATTAATAAATATCATCAAATGCAGCAAAATGACAACCGGCACACCGCAAATGTGATTAATATGATTAAAAAGAAGGAAAGAAAAATAATGCAGAATATTATTGTGCTTTTTATTTCAGTGCTGATCTTTGTTGCTCCCGCAAGTAGTCAGCATTTTCAGCAAAAATATGCCATAACAGATGATGATAAAAAAATTATTTTAAATGAAAACGGAACTTGGGAATTCATTGAGGAAGACAAGCAGAATTATAATAATATAAAAGAGCCGCCAAAATCATATAATTACGACTTCAAAACACAAACGTGGGAGGAGAGAATGAAACAAGCAGCCCATGAATATTGGCGTATAAGAGCCCATGCAGAGTTAGAACAATTAGGTATTCCAGTAACCAGATATGATCCCACTATCAGTGATGTTCCACTTTTTTTGAAATTAGAAGGCGGCAGAATTAGAACAGATTTTAATCCTTATACGCCATTAGCGAGGGGGGAAGTTATCGATATTGCAGGTCAGTGGGATCCTTCCAAGGGTGATAATCCAACTCTAAAAATTCATGGTAAACTTTTCCTACAAATAACAATGAAATTGGATAATCAAAAAAAATTATTTTCGCAATATGAACAGCGTAATTATATTCCAATGCCTGAGGATTTTCAGAGAATATTGAAATTTAGAGATTCCATTGATGTTATTTCTCTTGGAATGCATGACTATAATCGTGATAACACACATATTTGGCCCGGAATTCCTCATAGCTATCTTTACGCACCGCCCGGTGCACACTATGATCCGGATAATCCACCCATAATTCATGGGGATGGTTTTCCTTATATTCAAAGGGGTCATCTAACCTTGGCGAGAAGGGAAATTCCCATGACAAATTCTGAGTATAATAATCTGGTAATTCATATTGATAAGCTGGAAGAGTATGGCCCAATTAAAATAAGATATGATATGGGCAATGGAGTTATTGAATCAGTCACATTTGAAGAAGTCTGGCT
>CAZIFK010000201.1:0-3757 GCA_964538995.1 uncultured bacterium | reverse complement strand
CCTGCACAACGTTGTTTTCCACTTCCACTGATATTTCACCCGAAAAGGGATCACTCACAGAAATACCGTCAATAAGGTAAACCACTTCACTCGCTCTACCTCCGCGGATATGAATTTTATTATCGCTGCCTCTCACGATCCCTGCCTGCAGCTCCAGAACATCCCCAAGTTCTTCTACAGCCATTTCGGAAATGGTTTCACCGCTGATAGTGGCCCTTGAAGAAGTGAGATCCTTTGTGATAATGGGTTTTTCCGCTATAACGGTGATTTCCTCACCGGCAATGACGGCAATAGAGAGTTGAAAACCCATAGTAGTAGTAAAATCGGCATTGACAATAACGTTCGTGTAGTTGACATTTGTATAACCAATCATCATGCACTTAAGAGTATACGTTCCGGGAGGTATGTTTAAAATATTATAATATCCATCTAAATCCGTTGCTGCTCCTAATCCTTCCCTGACCACAATAATATTGCACCCAATGAGAGCTTCACCAGTTGCCTTGTCGGTAATACGACCTGTAATCTTGCCCGTTGTTCCGCCCCAAGTAAACGTCAAAAATAATGCCTGTATCAGGATCAAACACCGAAGGTACGCAGAAAAATTACTTTTATAGAGATAATTAGTGTTTATCAACTTATTCATCTAATTTATTTTTCTGGTAGAATTACGAAGAACAAATTCCGTTTTAAGCATGCTAGTCACGTAGGGAATATTATTCGTCTTATTATCTATTCTTGTTAATAATAAATCAACCGCATTTAAGGCCATTTCCTGTAGGGGTTGACGGATAACAGTTAGTGGACTTGGCAGCATGGTGGCTGTTTCAAAATCGTCAAAGCCTATAATTGAAATATCATCTGGGATTTGTAATCCACAATCTAATATTCCTTTACATACGCCTAACATAATGCGGTTATTTGCCGCAAAAAACGCTGTTGGGACATTATTCGAACGGAGTAATTCTATTGCTGCTTCATAACCGTGTTTGAAAGAGTAATTGCCATGTTTTACATAATGGTCTGGGATGGAAAGAGAAGCCAATGAAAGGGAGTTTCTATACCCTGCATATCGCAGCTGGTTATTTGAGTCATACGGGTTGCCACCGATATAAACAATTTTTTTATGACCCTGGTCGATTAAGTAGTTTACTGCTTCCATCGTACCTGCTTCGTTATCAACCAGAATATAGTCCGCATTAAGATCATCAATCTTACAATCAAAAAGGGCGAGCGGTACATTGCGATCTTTTATTTTGAATATATTTTCAATTGATTTCTGAATGGGTGATAAAATAATACCATCAACCCTTCGACTAAGAAGTACGGTGATATGGCCGTTTTCCCTATCTAAATCATATCCGGTATTACAAATTATTATAGTATATCCTTTAGTATAAAGGTCACTTTCGACAAACTTTATAACTTGAGAATAAAATGGATTAGTGATATCTCTAACTATAACCCCAATTGTGAATGTTTTTTTTTCTCTAAGGGATCGAGCCGCCTCATTCTTTAGATAATTTAAATCCTTTGCTAAAGAAGTGATTTTCTCGGCAGTAACCTGGCTTATTCCATACTTCTTCCATTTATTATTTAGCACCCGGGAGACCGTCGAGCGCGATACATTAACTATATCAGCAATTGTTTGAAGCGTTGCTATTGGCAAACTATGATTCCAACATTAGTATGAATTTTATACTGCTAATATCAACTTGAAGATTTTTTCTCAATTTACCACAATCATTTGTTAAAGTTCCGCCATCGATTGCGTAAAATTTATATTCATCGGACTTATCATATCAAGTACTTTGATTTTGCATGGCAAAATTATCAAATTCTGTTGAAATTTGTTTAGGCATATTATGTCATATTTTAGAATATATTAAATTATTAAAAGTACTAAAAAAAACCATTTTCAGGGGGTTTCTCATCGAGTGCCCGGGGCAGCCTGCCTGCTGGCCGACAGGGACTCGCCAGCCTTCGCTATACTGCGGATGATAAAAAACGGCACGGCATTACTGCCAATGGTTTATAGGAATATAGATCGAATAACTCAATTAATAAGTGCGGTTATCGGATTTTTTAGACATCATTTATTCAATCAGGATAGTTGTTCTTTTGTACTCAAAGCAAATATACCCATATTGATATTGCAAAGTAAGAATGTTATAAAAACACTTATTATATTCAATCGATTAGAACGAATCGAAAAAATATACAGTGGAAATTATTAATTATCTATTAAAAATTTGGGATAAGAAGAAGATGGACAAAATAGCGTAACCGTAATAAATCAATTAGAAAAGACGAGGAATTGTTATCATTTTCCACACTAAAAGTAGTGCCATATTGGTGCCATAATACAGACCAAAACAGACTATTTGAGACTAACTGGCGATTTTGGGAAAATTTATAGATTAGGTTACTATAAAGTATAGTGGAATGCTATGTCTGTATATATCAGCACATACAAACATTTTAAATCTAGCGGGAACGCCTGCGAATCGAACACAGCTCCCCGTTTATGGCGGGGACAACGGTTTTGAAGACCGCGAGGGGCACCAGCCTCCTAATCATTCCCAAAATGTTATGGTCGTTTCAAAACACGGAAATTAACACCGTATTTTGATTTAATCTCTTTTCCTACCTTTTCAGCTTCACTTTCTGAACTGAATCGAACGATCCTGACTGTATGTAATCGTTTCCCATTTGACATCACTTCAACAATTTTAATGGGATATCCTGCACTTGAAACAATACTTTTTAATCGTTTTGCGTTTGAATATTTTCCGAAAGCACCCAGTTGAACCACCCAGGGATTCGCATTCGGATTATTAATCTTTGCAGTCACTTTATTATTTGATGTTTTACCCGGCTTTAATTCAGTGGTTTTTAGATTAACGTTATATTGCTTAACCTGTAATTGAGGATATTTCCATTTGAATTTTGCCAGATAATATTGGACACTGTCCGTTTCTCCTGTTGCATCAAAACTCAATACCATGAGATCCACTGCCCTTTGGATATGTTCACTTTTACTATATTTCAATGGAATTTTTTTTAATTGTTGGCTGGATTGTCCATATAAACCGCGGGAATACAGATATTCGCCAATTTTCATTTCAGCATCATCTGCATAATCGCTGTTAGGATATTGAATAATGTATCGCTTAAACTGGACAAATGTTGAGTCGCCGTCATCGTGCAGCAACAACTGCAAATAAGATACAGCCGGGTCGTATGGATATTTAGATTTTAATTCGGGAAGTTGATCTTTGACTTCTTGTATTCTTCCGTCTTCCAACATCTGGAAATACGAATCAAATGATTGGCCAAAGTTTAATGCACTAAAAAGGATAAAAAATGAAAACAGTTTCATGCAAATTATGATCTCTCTTTATTTTCCGTAATGAGATCAATAATTTTATCAATCTGCCTGGATAATTCATGTGGAGGAGAATTGGTTAAACTTAATTTTAATTTCATTAATCGTGTGTGCACAGAATCTTCAAATTGCTTTAATGCTGTATCTACTAAATCTAATGCCTGCTGTCGCTCACCCTTTTCTTCAAGTACATTAGCCATTCTGGCCAGTGCATCCAGATTACCGGGGTTTTTATCCAATAATCTCTGATAAAATTTTTCTACTTCACCATAACGGCCTAAATCATAAAGTGCCGTTTCCATTTTTGTAAAAATATTGGATGCGTTTTCCACATCCAGATGGGCGAATTTTTCCCAGTGATCTATGGCT
>CAZIFK010000200.1:0-3759 GCA_964538995.1 uncultured bacterium | reverse complement strand
CGCTTGCGATGGTTGGCTGAACATAATTCCCTTCTAAAACATCACCGCCGTAAAGTATTTCGCCTCCGGCTTCTTTCACTCGATTTAGAGCGTTTTTATAGCCGGAAACAGCGCTTTCATTAACCAACGGACCCATGAGTGTACCTTCTGCCAACGGATCGCCAATTTGCACCTGTTTATAAGCGCTAACGAGCCGCTTTACCAATTCGTCATAGCGTGTTTCATGAATAATGATTCGACGTGTACTTGTACACCGCTGGCCGGCCGTTCCCACTGCGCCAAACGCAATGGCGGGAATAACCATATCCATATCAGCTGTTTCGTCTACAATAATGGCATTATTTCCACCCAGTTCCAGAATGGTTTTCCCAAAGCGTTCTGACACTACTTCAGACACATGACGGCCCATTTTCGTGGAGCCGGTAAATGAAACCAACGGAACCCGTTTATCATGGAGCATTCGTTCACCCACGATAGAACCGCTGCCAATCACCGTATTAAATATGCCTTTATAACCATGTTCCTTGAGAACATCGTTACAAATATTCTGGACAGCCACACCACAAAGGGGCACTGATGACGATGGTTTCCAAATGGTGATATCGCCGCAAATGGCTGCCAGGAATGCATTCCACGCCCAAACGGCCACAGGAAAGTTGAATGCAGAAATAACACCGATCGGACCCAACGGATGCCATTGTTCATACATGCGATGATCGTTCCGTTCCGAATGCATGGTTTTACCATAGAGCATCCTGGATTGACCCACAGCAAAATCAGCAATATCAATCATTTCCTGAACCTCGCCGTCTCCCTCCTGCTTTATTTTACCCATTTCCAAAGAAACCAGGCTGCCGAGGGCGTCTTTCTTTTCTCGCAGTGCATCGGCCATTTCTCGAACAAGTTGTCCTCGAATAGGAGCAGGAACTTTTTTCCAGGTTTTAAATGCTTCTTCAGAAGCGACCAACACTTTTTCATAGTCCTCTTCTGTGGCCTGGTATACTGACGCAATCACTTCACCTGTACTTGGGTTAATTGAATCAATCTTTTTAGAACCTGAAGATTTGATCCATTCATTGCCTCCGACACAAGCTCCGTAATTCTCTTTTTCAATTCCTAATTCGTTTAAAAAATCCATGTTTTTCCTATACTTAATTTTGAAAAATATTTTGTTAGTTCTTTGAGTAAAAATAGCTGGCAAAATTACATTTATTGGAATGTGTTTTCCTATACGGGAAAGTGGATTTTCTTTGTTTTTTAGTGAATGGTTACTTCTGAAAACTTATGGAATCTTGATTCATCACAATAATGCGTACCTATAAATAGAATAATGTTAAATTAATCCCAAAGATGAAAGGATAAGAATTAAATGAAGTCTTGGTATTCATTTTTCTACTGACACTTGATTCCTTGAAATCATCGGGATTGTAAACCTACAGAATCATCCCAAAATGGCCTAACGACAAATCCATCTGTTGAGGGATTGAATACCTGTAGATACTACAGAATCATTTTACAAAAACAGAATCTAAAACCATAATAATCCCGGAGGGATTATATGTCTATAAAAACACAAAAGAACAAAGTTCTTAACCCCGTTGGGGTTATATATTCAAGGAGGTAATGCATGGCTAATACTTTTACACAGATTTATATTCAAATCGTTTTTGCAGTACGAAACAGGCAAAGCCTGATCACACCAAAATTTGAAGAAGATTTATTCAAATATATAACCGGCATTGTTCGGAATAAAGGACATAAACTTATTTCAATAAATGGTATGCCTGACCATATCCATGCCTTTATTGGTTTAAAACCAAAGGAATCTATTTCCGACTTGGTCAGAGATATGAAGAAAGATTCTTCAAAATTCATCAACTCAAAAAATTGGTTACGAAGTCAATTCAATTGGCAAGAGGGTTATGGTGCTTTTTCGTATGGACAATCTCAACTAAATAATGTTGCTCGGTATATTGAAAACCAGAAAGAACATCATAGAAAAAGAACATTTAAGGAAGAATATATTGGGCTATTAAAGAAATTCCAAATTGACCATGATGAGCAATATTTGTTTAAATGGATTGATTAATAACCAAAATAAGTGAAAATTCATTCAACACCGAACGGTGTTGGGTTTGTTTTGATATTTAGTTTTTTATAGACATCTGATTCCTACGGAATCATCAAGATTGTAAATCTATGGATGAACCAGGATTGTAATCCTACAGAATCATCGGGATTATGAATCCTATGGAATCATCCTAAAATGGCAACACGCCAAATCCAACTATTGATGGATTGTATATCAGTAGATACCACAGAATTCTTTTACCTAAACAGAATCTCAAACTATAAAAATCCCGGAAGGATTATATATCTATAAACAGACTAAAGATCAAAGTTCTTAACCCTGTTAGGGTTATACCTTCAACGATACTAATACCTTTTCACAGAGTACTTCTATAATTCTTTAATTACATCCTCAATGCAAGACCCAATTTGATCAATTTGCTCTGCAGTAATCGTGAGTGCCGGAGCAATGCGGACAGTTGAATGATGGGTTTCTTTTACATACACACCACGTTTTAATAACTCCAAGGATACAGTATGTCCATCCAAGTGTTTTTCATTATGCATTTCAAATGCAGTTAGTAGCCCTCTGCCTCTGACCTCTTTAATCTTATCCGGATACTGCTTTTGAATCTGTTTTAATAATCCTAATAATTGATCACCACGATGCTGGGCTTTATCGGCTAAATTATCTTCAACTAATACTTTAATTGCATAAACTGAAACAACTGATGCTAATGGATATCCGCCAAATGTGGAGCCTTCTGAACCCGGGGTCAATACTCCGATAACTTCATCACTACCGGCTACAAATGAAACAGGTAAAATTCCGCCGCCTGCTGCCTTGCCGCAGCCCATTAAATCCGGTTTTATACCATAGAGCTGATGGGCGAAATTTGCGCCTGTTCGGCCAAACCCTGTTTGAACTTCATCCATTGCCAATAAAACATTGTATTTCTTACATAATGATGAAACCTGTGTCCAATAATCATCATCAGGACATATCACCCCACCTTCACCTTGAATCGGTTCCACCAGGAAAGCGGCAATACGATCGCCTTTTTCTTCAAATTTCGCTCGTAAGGCGGCAACATCATTAAACGGAACTAATTCGATTCCCGGGACAAATGGTCCGAATCCTTCACGAGCATCTTCGTCGTCCGTAAATGAAACTGCCGTCATGGAACGACCATGGAAATTCCCCTTCGCCCCGATAATAATCGCTTCATTTTCAGGGATATTTTTAACCTGGTATCCCCATCGGCGGGAAAGCTTAAACATCAGTTCCGGCGCTTCCACCCCGGCTACTTTCGGGACGACGCGATCCATCCCGGTAATGTCTGTGGTTGCCAGTAAAAATGCACTCATATATTTATGGCGTATAGATCGCGGAACCGTAGGCAATTTTTCGTTTTGCAGATGATGTACAACTGCATTTACAATCTTTTGATTAAGCTGGCCCTGGTTCACGGCAGAATAGCAGCAAAGTCCGTCGATCAATTCTTCTTCAATATATTTTTTAATATCGTTTGGATCGGGCTTACGGCAAACGAGCGTTGACGAATCTTTTACATGGGAAACAACGACATCTTCAAGAGGACTATAATTACGTCCCCCCTTTTGCAATTCAATATTTTCATGATCCTTCGGTGTCAAGTCACCGATACGGGTATCATTGACGGTAAGGTC
>CAZIFK010000199.1:0-3760 GCA_964538995.1 uncultured bacterium | reverse complement strand
GAAAATACGATCATTGCCAATGGTATTTCCACACCTAAAACAAGAATAATCAAATATGAGAGTCCATAATATCCCATTAAAAAGGGGACCAGCGAACCCAGCCCAATGATGAATGCTGCGGTGATGGCAATGTAACCCGATTTATGTATCCCAAATGTTACAGGAAATGTGTTCAATCCAGTTTTTGTATCTCCATTGATGTCCGCCATATCTTTTACTAGTTCCCGGACAAATGTGAGTCCAAACGCCAGCAAAGCTGGGATAATCATTGGTTCCATATGATTAAAGGCGGCCCCTGCAAAAATAAATGCCAATCCTAAAATTAATGCCACCGTTGCATTCCCTATTAATGGTGTTCCCTTCAAAACTTTGCTGTAAATAATCATGGTTGGCATGGAAATTCCGATCGCAATGATTCGAGCAATAATCGGTAACCCAAAAGCGAAAACACTGCCAATCCCAAAAAGAATAACTGCTACGGACATGGCTGTTTTGATTTTTACATGTCCTGTAACCAACGGTCTTTTAGGCCGATTTACTACATCCGTTTTATAATCAATGACATCATTGTAGGCATTGGCAGCAGCATTATAACACACTACAACACAAATGGTTAATAACAATGTTTTTATTTCAAGTAAACTGTCCATGATGCTGGCGCTAACCACTATGGCAAAAGCACCTGTTATAAGATTCAACGGACGCAATAACTTTATATGCCACCAGAACGTTTTCATTTTACCTGCACCTTTAATACTCGGTCATCTCCATTAAAATCAGCGACAAATTCTAATTGAGTAAAATTGTTTGTCCGAAAATAATCTGCAGCTTTTTGCGGGTGATCCTCCAGTCCTACTTCCATGATTAGCCAACCTCCGGAAAAAACCCATTTTTTAGCATGTTCTGCTAGATGTCTATAAAACGCGAGCCCATCATGATAGTCTGTAAGCGCCTGCACTGGTTCATGATCTCGAACTTCTGTCATAAGAGAATCCATTTCATCTTCAGGAATATACGGCGGGTTCATAAGCAATCCATTGTAGATCGGTTGGGGAGGATAATAGTTCAAAAAGTCAGATTGTATGAACGTTACATTGGATAGTTTATTCAATGCTGCATTTTCTTCGGCAACGACCAAACATTTTGATGAAACATCCTGTCCGTCTATATCTGCATGTGGCAATTCGGCTGCAACAGATATAGAAATGCATCCTGAGCCAGTACCAATATCTACCAATCGTGGATTATCCAATTCTTGAAATGTATAAATGGCTACATCTACCAAACGTTCCGTTTCCTGCCTGGGGATCAATACATCTTTATTTAGATTAAACCGTCTTCCGTAAAATTCTGTCCAACCGGCAATATATTGTGCTGGTTCTCCACCAGAGCGTCTATTAATCCATTGTTCAAATATTAACGCTTGTTCTTTGGAAATTTCTAAAAAGTTTAATTGAAGTTCTGAAAGTTTACAATTGAGAAGCGCCGATAAGAGCCATTTGGCTTCTTGTCTCGGATCATCTATAATAAATGAAAGTTGCTTTACTGACCAATCCAGCCAGCTTTTAATTTGATTGTCTGTAGGAACCGGGGCCATCAGTCCCCAGCCAGTAGCTCCTGCTGTTCCGCAAGTTTTAATTGTTCAACCAATTCCATAATATTTCCATTCAGTACATCTTCCAAATTATATGCTGTATAATTGATTCGATGATCTGTAATTCGTCCTTGAGAATAATTATATGTACGGATTTTTGCAGAGCGGTCACCCGTTGATACCATAGATTTACGGACATCGGCCCGCTCCTGAGCAAGCCGTTCTTGTTCTTGCGCCAATAATCTTGAGCGAAGCACTTTCATGGCCAATAAACGGTTTTGATGCTGGGATTTTTCATCCTGGCATGATACTACCAGACCCGATGGGAGATGGGTAATGCGTATGGCAGACTCTGTTTTATTCACATGCTGACCACCTGCGCCACTAGCGCGGAAAGTATCAATTTTTAAGTCATTTTCATTTATATCTATTTCTGCTTCTTTTGCTTCAGGTAATACAGCTACTGTTGCAGCCGATGTATGGACGCGTCCCCCTGTTTCAGTTTTGGGAACACGCTGAACACGGTGTACGCCACTTTCATATTTCATCAATCCAAAAGCGCCTTTACCCGTCATAGAAAAAACGATTTCTTTATAACCGCCTATTCCCGTTTCGTTTATACTCATCACTTCGCTCATCCAATTATTCCGCTCTGCATAATGGATATACATGCGATATAGGTCTGCTGCAAATAATGCTGCTTCTTCGCCGCCTGTTCCTGCGCGGATTTCTACAATAGTGTTTTTATCGTCATTCGGGTCTTTCGGAAGCAGCATGACCTTAAGCTCTGTTTCCAGTATTCTCTTTTGTTCTTTTAAATCAGACAGTTCTTCCCGGACAATTTCTTTCAGATCAGGGTCGTCGCCTGCGAGGATTTCTTCATCGTCTTCAATTTGTTCAAAAACAGATAAATATTCCTTTCCTTTTTCCACGATGGCGGTTAATCGGCTGTGTTCCCGGGCTGTTTCTTTTAACCTGTCTTGATTATTCATTACCGAAGGTTCAGCCAATAATCGATTCAATTCATTATATCGAGCTATGACTGTTTCAATTTTATCTTTCATCAGATAGCCTCTGCCGAGTATTTTTTTCCTACCATCTCATTATATTTATCACCAAACGCATTCTTTAAAGCGGTGATCGCCACATCAACCATTTCATCATCCGGAGGTTGAGTGGTAATTCTTTGTAACCATAGGCCGGGGGCTCGCAATGCACGAAAGAAAAGGCTTTTATCTTTCTTGGCTGTGATTTTAATAATTTCATAGGATATTCCAGCAACCCCAGGCATTAAGGGTAAATGAAATGCGATACGATGCAAAATAGTAATTTCACCAAATATGGCTATTATTATTGTATCAATAAGGGCAAAAACAAGAATTGCTGACAACAATACAATGAATAAAAAGCTGGTTCCGCAACGGGGATGATAAGTTGGAAATGACTGGGCATTTTCTATATTAACATTTTTCCCTGATTCAAAATTAAACACAACACGGTGTTCTGCTCCATGGTAGCAGAAAAGACGTTTGACATCTTTCATCATTGAAATAGCCAATAAATACAATATGAAAAACGAGATGCGGAAACATCCTGAAATCAAGTTAAAAAACAATGCTTCCCGCTCAATATCCAACAACCAAGTTGTAATCCACAAAGGAGCTACAACAAACATGCTTATGGCTAGACCAATGGCGAATAACATTGAAAAGAAATTTGCCAGTTTCCCAGGTTTTTTTTCTGCCTCTTCCGGCATGGCAATATCCGCTGACCATTGTAACGTAGACATGCCCATTTTCATGGATTCGAATAAGGCCATCATACCGCGGAGTATAGGCATTTTCCAAAAAGCTGATGTCTCTACTCGCGACGTGAAACCATGTTTATCTACGTGTATATTCCCTTCAGGATCTCGCACGGCAGTCGCATATGACCCCGGTACACGCATCATGACTCCTTCTATAACGGCCTGACCGCCAACAAGAATGGAAGGTTTCATTAAGGTTAATAACACGAACCCTTTGATAAAATTAATGCGTGAAGAAAAATAAGTTAAAATTTTCCTGATTAAGGCGGGAAATGCAGTTAATAGCGGCGCTATGAACAAATTTTCCCCCGCCTGCCACATTAAAAATACTAATAAAGGGGCGGGCAGGAACGAAAAGC
>CAZIFK010000198.1:0-3788 GCA_964538995.1 uncultured bacterium | reverse complement strand
TGAGAAAGTTGACAAGATTGTAAAGGAAATTAAAACGACCAGGTCTGCATTTACTCGAACAGCTCTCAGGGAAGCCATTAAAAACCTCAATGTCAGCAGATTAGAGCAAAAGCACAGAAGAGGATATGAAACTCATCCTGTGAAAAAAGACGAGTTCAGCATATGGGAAGAAGAGCAGGATCGGGTTGATAAATGAAACGAGGAGAAATCAGATGGTACAAATTCAAATCTCCCGACAGGAAGAGACCTGTTCTTATCCTGACACGAGACTCTATTCTTGAATATCTTGAAGAAGTCACCATTGCCCCCATTACCTCAACTGTCAGGGACATTCCAAGCGAAGTTTCTCTTTCCAGGCACGAGGGCATGAAAAAAGACTGTGCCATTAACCTGGACCATATCCAAACTGTATCAAAGGAGAAAATAGGTTCAGTCATTACAACAATTTCACAAGAAAAGTTGAAACAGGTACGTTATGCAATATCATTCTCCCTTGACTTGTAACTGAATATGAGATTGAGACGAGATAATCGTACTCCCACAGCTCGGGTCACTTCTCCAAGGAAAGATCACCAAGAGGACTCGTCGGAGCATTTGACATGTCCCTCAGAACACGGGCGTAATATCATGGTTATTTCAATAATTTTTTCTTTATAAAATAATCGATTCGTAGAGTTGCATATGTTTCTAAAGTGTGCTATAGTGAAGGGAAATTCGAGGAGAAAGAAAAGGACGAATAAGTGAAAGCAGATTTATTACAGATTGAGAGAAAACTACTTCTTTTGAAGTATGGGGAAGGTTCGGTTGTCAAAGCAATTGCATTGTCATTGAATTCTAGTCTTTGAACCCTTGCGTAGAACTACACGCGAGGAATTGAGTGATTTTATTTCAGATTCTAATTCGATGGACAGTCTTCATTTGCGAAATTAGCGGATCATATCATTGGTGTTAGAGGTAAAGAATCCTCTAACAAATAGCTCCAGCGGGCAGGCTAAAGTGTTGCTGAGCATGGCGTTATGCACGTAAAAGAAAAGAAAGGACAATGGAATTAAAAGATTTTGTTCGGGAGTCGTTGACACAAATAATGATTGGCGTGTCGGAAGCTCAATCAACATTAGAAGAAAAAGGACAAGACGGTGAAATCTCACCTTCTATAACTTCAGAAAGGGAGAAATCAAATATGATTTTCAGCCCTTCAGGTATGCCTATACAAAATGTTGACTTTGATGTTGTAGTAACAGCCCAAGAAAAAAAAGGGACAAAAGGAACTATAGGTGTTGCTATATCTATTATAAAATTAGGGGCGCAAGGTGAGTCTAATAAATCAAACACGCAGAATTCTAGAATAAAATTCTCAGTACCGATTACACTACCACGCATGTTACATAAATAATCTATAGGAGCACATTGAAATGTTCGGAAACCTTATCAACAACAAACAACTTAAACATTTGCTTGATAATAAAGAAATAGAGATAGATCAATGGAACAAAAGCAACATGTCTTTAGTTCACTACGCACTTCATATTGGTCGTGTAAGAGTGAGAAAAGCTAATGGTGATTGGGCAACTCAACACGATTTTGAAGACACAAAAAACCCCTTCTCTGTCCCTGCTAATGGCTATGTCATAGCTGTAGTTGATGAAAAAATAAAATTAAACAATGAAAATATAGTTGGGCAGTTTGATCCGGCATCCACACTTATTGAGCAAGGATTCGATTTGATTTCAGGAAAAATAGACAAAAAATATGGCTCGAAGAATGAACAAATAGTTTTCGGGCTTAAAAACATGCTTAATGAACCAAATGAAATACAGTATAAAATGAGAATAGCGCATGTATCGTTCTATGATCTCCGGGGTGTGTCAGGAGAAAAAGTAGAGCTAAGCAAAGACGAAATGAATCAGCGCCTAAGACGTTTGTTAAGAGATATGGATGGTGGCCCAAACTATGAATAAATGCATAACAAACTCATCCAGAGGGCGTTATACACATGAAAGAAAAAATTAAACAAATATCTGACAAAACCTGTTAAATTATCTGATGATGAATAATATAGGAGAATTTAAACGTAAAATAGAAGAAACAGGTGAAAATAAAGTCCGTGAACGCTTGGCTTCTGGGATTTATGGACCAAAAAAAACTCCAATTGTAAAAGAATGGCTTGCTTATAGAGAAAAAGAACGAAACGATGTTAAGTACCAAGAAACTCTTTTAATTGCAAAAAGTGCCAAAAGAGCAGCTTGGGTAGCAGCTGTCGTTGCTATTATTAGTGCTCTTGTTACAGTTATAGCAATATTAGCAAATAAACAATAAAATCTGTGAGGTAAAAAATGTTTCTTCTCAATGATCTGATGATTCTCAATTATAAGGAAAAAGGACACATAGATATTGAAGAGATGCTAAGAAGCAATTTACATCCTACGTATTATTATTTTCGGTTGGGAAAATACGTTAAATTATGGAATTCGTCGCTTACGAAAATAGATATTATAGAACTAGGTGAAGCGGGGTCAGAAATTTTGATTATTCCTGCCAAGGGTTATGCGTTAATACAATCCTTGGAACGTTTTATATGCTCAAAAAAAATAGTTGCTTTCTTTAGTCAAATATCTGCACTCCCAAGAAGAGGTTTAAAATTGAATCATTCGATGTCAATAGATCCAAATTTTAGGGGATTTTTAGAAATGGGATTAGAAAATATTCTAAATGTTCCTATTGAAATAGAATACGGAGAAAATATTGGCAAGATCCTGTTTTTTGATATTTCTGATACATATCCTATAAATGATATAAAGGGAACAATAAGTGAGAAAGAATATGAAAGACGTGAGCATCTTAAAGGATCAGAGCCTATAACACAAGCATAATTTGAAAATACAAATATTTAAAAGGAGAAAGATGTAATGATAATGACAAATAAGTTAATTTTAAAAGCTATCAAAGACCAAAGAATGAAGATCGATAATTTTTCCAAATCATGTCTTTTCCAGACATCATATAATATTCGTATAGCAAAAGTATTGTTATCATTTAGAGGCAAAGCTGTTTCAGTTGATTTAGAAAAGAAAAAACAAATTAATTTAGAACCGAAAAATTATGTTATATGTAGATCCTTAGAAAGGATAAAACTTGATAATAGTATTAACGTAATTTTAGGAGGTAAATCTGATTTAATAAATAAAGGACTTCTTATCATAAATGGAGTAACTATTGATCCATCCTTTGAAGGATATTTAGAATTTGGTATCTTTAATGCTTCAGAGAAAATAATTAAATTGAAATATAAAGACAAATTTCTGAAGGCAGTTTTTTTTGATATATCAGATGTTTTATATGAACAAGACTGGTTGCCCAAAAAAGAGCAAGACAAGTGGAAGTTAAGAAATATTGATGCCTTTGCATTAAAGAAAATGAGTAGCATTTTCTATCAAAGTGGATAATATTTATGTCTCGTCAGAAGAATCCATGGGCGACTTCAGCAAAACCAAAGGGGTATAGGTCAGGACCAACGGCCAATGGGGTCTAAATGGTGCCAATGGGAAGTTCAAGTCTTGCTTCTTGCAATTTTGCAATTTTGAAACAAAACTGATAAAATTACGACAGTGGGGTCTTACAGCAAAAACACGGCTGATCGCCCGTCAATACTGGTTTTCAGCCAGCAGTGACTAACTTAGCTCTTAAACTCCTGTGTAAGGCAGCGTAAATAAATAAAGGTAGCAACTTATATTTCTGTTTGTCGAGTAGACATAATATGATTCCTCCTATGTTTCGTTCATTGTCTTAAC
>CAZIFK010000197.1:0-3824 GCA_964538995.1 uncultured bacterium | reverse complement strand
AAATTCATAAAACGGCCATTTGCGGAACAGATCTCCATATTTATAAATGGGATGAATGGTCTCAACGCACCATTAAAACACCATTAGTAGTGGGCCACGAATTTGTGGGTGAAATTGTCGAAATTGGCCAGGGTGTTACTCATTACAAAGGCGGAGAGCTGGTTTCTGGAGAGGGACATATTACGTGTGGCTATTGCCGAAACTGCCGGGCAGGTAAGCGCCATCTCTGTCATCGAACAATTGGAATTGGTATTCAACGTGATGGTGCATTTTCAGAATATCTGGTCATGCCGGAACAAAATGTATGGCCTGTTCATCCGGAAATATCATCAGATATCGCTTCATTTTTTGATCCATTTGGGAATGCTGCTCACACGACGCTCTCTTTTGAAATGGTGGGCGAAGATGTTCTGATAACAGGCGCAGGTCCCATCGGAATCATGGCTGTTGCTATTTGTAATTTTGTTGGAGCACGTCATGTAGTCATAACGGATGTAAATGATTTCCGCCTGAATCTTGCACTTAAAATGGGAGCATCCATGGCGTTGAATGTGACCCATGATAAGATTGAAGATTCTATCAAAGAATTGGGTATGTCCAATGGCTTTGATGTAGGACTTGAAATGTCTGGGAACCCGCATGCTTTCAACGATATGCTTCATAATATGTATCATGGAGGACGGATTGCCCTATTAGGCCTTCTGCCTGAATCGACACAAATCAACTGGGATGAAATCATTTTTAAAGGATTACACATAAAAGGTATATATGGCCGGGAGATGTTTGAGACATGGTATAAAATGACACAAATGCTTCGGAGCGGACTGGATATTTCCGGAGTTTTGACTCATCGCTTTTCAGTCGATGATTTTCAAAAAGGTTTTGACATTATGGAATCTGGGGATTGTGGAAAAGTGATCTTGGAATGGGATTAATTGGATTAAGATTAGGAATATGGACATTGATCATTCATGAGTACCAATCACCTGTCTACTACTCACCAATAACTAAGTTAGCATGAACAACTTTAAACAGATTTATCAAAATACATTAAGCCAAATCGAATCCGAAGGTTTATATAAAAAAGAGCGCACCATCACCACACCTCAAGGCGTAACAATCAACACGAAAGAAGGAGGTGAAGTTCTAAACTTTTGCGCCAATAACTATCTGGGGCTTTCTAATCACCCCGATATCAAAGCCGCCGCACATGAAGCCCTTGAGGAACATGGATTTGGGATGTCATCCGTGCGTTTTATTTGCGGTACACAGGATATACACAAAGAATTAGAAAATAAAATTTCTGATTTTTTTGGAACCGATGATACCATATTATATACTTCTTGTTTTGATGCCAACGGAGGATTGTTCGAAACACTTCTAGGTCCCGATGATGCGATCATTTCCGATGCCCTGAACCACGCTTCTATAATTGATGGTGTTCGACTATGTAAAGCACAGAGATATCGATATGCCAATAGCGATATGGATGACCTCGAAGCACAATTACAGGAAGCCCAGAATAACCGCTTGCGCTTGATCGCCACTGATGGTGTATTTTCCATGGATGGCTATATTGCCAGACTCGATGAAATTACAGCGTTAGCGGAAAAATATAATGCAATGGTTATGGTGGACGATTCTCATGCTACCGGATTTGTCGGGAAGACAGGCCGTGGTTCAGCAGAATACCACAACGTTATGGATAAAATTGATGTCTGGACTTCCACATTAGGAAAAGCACTGGGAGGGGCTTCCGGGGGATTTACCACCGGACGGCAGGAAATTATTGATATGCTCCGCCAGCGTTCTCGCCCTTATCTTTTTTCCAATACAATGGCTCCAGCCATTGTTGCTGCGGGAATTAAAGTGTTTGAGATATTATCTAAATCAACTGACTTGCGGGATAAGCTGGAAGAAAACACCCTGTATTTTAGAGGAAAAATGAAAGAAGCAGGATTTAATATTAAGGAAGGCGACCATCCCATTGTACCCATTATGCTTTTCGATGCCAAACTGGCTCAAAAGATGGCTTCGGATTTGCTAAATGAAGGAATTTACGTCATTGGATTTTTCTTCCCTGTTGTTCCCAAAGGTGAAGCCCGGATTCGTGTGCAAATTTCTGCTGCCATGGAAAAGAATCATTTAGATCGAGCTATAGATGCATTTACGAAAGTTGGGAGAATTCTTAATATTATTAATTAATTTTTACTTTCCATCCATATAAAATCTATGAATAAGGTATCATCTTTCCCCAAACCACGCCAACATGGAGCCTGGGCCATGTTCCTTATCCCGGCTATTATGGCGGCCAGCCTCTCGGGTGGATGGAATTGGGCAGCTTTGTTTTTAATTGCTTCGTTCATTCTGATATTTCTCTCATATGAACCAACCGTCAAAGTGGTTCGCAGGTGGAAAAATAAACACATTTTAAATAAGGAATCTCTGAAATGGGTATTCCTTTTTGCTGGTTCCGGAGCAATCACTGCAATTTTAGTTTTCATAATGCATAAACAATGGATCGCATTTTCGTTTGGAGGTGTGGTCGCCATTACATTGATTTTTCATTTATGGATAACGGTCCAAAAACAAAATATGTCTATACTTGGAGAACTTATCGGCGTTTTTGGGCTAACGGCATCAGCGCCGGTTATTTATCTCTTCCTCCATGGTAGTTTAGATGCCCGGGGCTGGATTCTGTGGCTGATTAATTTTTTGTATTTTGCCGGTAGTATTTTTTATGTCAAATTGAAATTGCGCCTTCAACCGAAAATGCCCGAACCAAATTTGATGTATAAATTCAAAATTGCTTCCCCTTTAATAATATATAATTTAATTCTCTTCATATTCTTGTGGGTTACCATTTGGTTGCGGAATTATACGTGGCTGTTCCTTTTAGCATATTTACCTTTTATTTTCAAGTCCATTATTGGGATATTCATTTGGCAAACCAAAATGACACTTAAACCCATACGAACCGGGTTTATTGAATTATTTCATGCTATTTTCTTTCTTATTATCAATATAATTGCATTTAACATCAGGTAATCTTTGTGAAATCTTCGTTAAAAGGTTTGACACCTCTTTCACAGGCAGGGTATATTCCCGGGCTTTTTTCAAACCTAAAATATTTATTTCTATATGAAGAGTAAACTAACACCAAGATATATCATTATTGCACTCGTTCTGGCATGGGCTATTTACGCCATTTGGCCGACGATTAAATACCAGAATCTTTCCGCTGATGAAATCGAAACCATGCGGGAAGAAGGGACACTCCGGGACCTTGAAAGTAAGATTATTAAACAGGGGTTGGATTTAAAAGGCGGTATATATATCGTTTTGGAAGTAGACTTGCCGACTTTGATGAACAACCTGGCTATCAATAAAGATAATCGTTTTGAAACTGTCCTGATAAATGTCCGTGAAAAACTGGAGATAGATTCACAACTTGATTTTTACCAGGTATTCCAACAGGAAATAACCAGCAACGGTCTTCGTATCAATCGCTATTTTGATGTGGATTACGGCGGCAACACGGACGAAATTATGTCTGCTCTTCGAGATGAAGGACAGGATGCTATTGATCGTGTTTTGGAAATTCTGCAGAATCGTGTGGATCAGTTTGGTGTATCTGAACCTACCATTCAAAAACAGGGGAATCGTAGAATTATTGTTGAGTTAGCAGGCATTCAGGATTCAGAACGTGCGCGTGATCTTTTGCAAAGTACTGCACTCCTGGAATTTGTTTTGGTTAAATCTCCTGAGCTGACAAATGATATGCTTCTTCGCATTGATAAAGTAATCAAAGGAAGCGATGAACT
>CAZIFK010000196.1:0-3874 GCA_964538995.1 uncultured bacterium | reverse complement strand
ATACACTCGTTCCGTGGCGAATAGATCATCAGTCATTGCTTTACTGCATTTTTCCTTATTTACAGTAAGATATTTGAATAGTAGTATAAAAATTTCCAGACTGGAAGATGTGATGAAGAATCCATTCATTACAGGCTCTTTAGTGAGTTGCATATCCCGGTTATATCCGGACATGAGATCAGAACAGATTCCGGATACTTGAAATTCATAAGAAGAAACCACATGATACTTTGCCCGGAGAAGTTCCAACACATCAGGGTTTTTCTTCTGGGGCATGATGGAACTTCCTGTGCAGAATTCATCTGGCAATTCAATATAACCGAATTCTTCCATACTGAATAAAATCAGATCAGATGCGATCTTATTTAAATCCAGCATGGTTTGGGTTAAAACATGCAATATGGATTTTTCAAATTTTCCGCGGCTGTTTTGTGTGTAGATTGGATTTTTTTGAACACGGCTAAACCCCAATTCATTTGCAGTGAATTCTCGATCAATATCTAATGGAACACCATAACCAGCTGCAGAACCCAAAGGTGATTGGTCAATCAAGTTTTTGACTGCGGTTAATAAATGAAGATTATCAGTCATGGAATCAATGAAAGCATTGCCCCACAATTCAAACGATGAAGGCATGGCCTTACGCATGTGAGTATAGCCAGGGAATTGAATGGCTCCATGTTTTTTAATGAAACCATTGATTGCTTCAATAAGTTGGGTAGTCAAACGAGAGATCTCATCCAACTGGTCTTTGTAATAGAGTCTTAATGCTGTTAACACCTGGTCATTACGGGACCGCGCAGTGTGAATCTTTTTACCAACATTTCCCAGGGAATTTGTTAAGAACACTTCAATGGCCGTGTGGCAGTCCTCGTGTTCTTGACAGATAATAAATTTTCCCTGTTTATCCAGTTCAATAATTCGTTCCAATTCTCGCTCAATATCTTTCACTTCCTCGTCAGTCAAAAGTCCGATCTTTTCCAGCATCTTTGCATGAGTTTTTGATGCAATACAATCATAATAGACTAACTGTTGATCTAATTGAGGATCATTACCTACGGTGAACAATTCAATCGCTTTATTCAAATCATACCCTTTTTCCCAGAGTTTTGTCATGATTTATCCTTTCGCCAACGATAGGGTTTATTCTTGTGTAAAACGAGGTGATGTGCCTTTAGCCTAATAGCGTTTATATTGATAAATCCTTGGGAGTCCACGGCATTAAACCCGCCTTCCACATCCATGCTTGATAAATCCTGATCGTACAGTGAAGTGGATGATTCCCGTCCTGCTGAAATAATATTCCCTTTATACAGTGCAAGCCGAACAGTTCCATTTATCGCTTCCTGACTTTTATTGAAAGCACTCATAATGAAATCCATTTCAGGCGAGAACCAAAATCCATTATAGATTAATTCGGAAAATTTAGGGATTAGCATATCTCTTAGATGCATGACTTCCTTATCCATGCTAATGCCTTCCAAATCTCTATGGGCTAGCCACAAAATCGCTGCGCCCGGAGTTTCATATATTCCGCGAGACTTTATTCCTATAAAACGGTTTTCCACCATATCCAGTTGTCCGATGCCATTTTCTCCACCCAATTTATTTAGGTACATAAACAAATCTAATGGATCCGTTTTTTCTGTTCCGTCGTTTAAATTATTTACATGAGAGGGAATTCCATTTCTAAATTCTATCTCGATCAGGGTTTCGGCATCAGGCGCATTTTTCACGGTATTGGAAAGAGTAAAAATATCATCATCCGGTCGAATAGATGGATCTTCCAAGATACCAGCTTCGTGACTGATGTGCATCAAGTTTTCATCTTCACTATAGGGCCGTTTTTTGGAAGCGGTTATTTCAATATCCCATTCTTTCGCGTAATTGATCATATCCGTCCGACCTTTGAATTGAGCTAGAAATTCAGGGTCCTTCCAAGGCGCGATAATCTTAATAGCAGGATTTAAGGCATAATAACCCAGCTCGAATCGCACTTGGTCGTTGCCTTTTCCTGTTGATCCGTGGGATACATATTCTGCTCCTTCTTTAGCGGCGATTTCAATTTGTTTTTTAGCCAAAAGGGGTCTTGCCAGGGCTGTCCCCAGCAAATACCGGCCTTCATAAAGGGCGTTTCCCCGAAGCGCAGGAAAAATGTAATCTGTCACAAACGCCTTTCGCAGATCTTCGGTATATACTTTTGACGCACCTGTAAATAATGCTTTATTTTCCACAGCCTCAAAATCTTCTTTCTGCCCTACGTTGCCAATGAAGCAGATGACTTCATAACCTTTATTCACCAGCCATTTTAAAATGACGGAAGTATCCAGACCGCCGCTGTAAGCCAGTACTACTTTTTTACTCATGATTAAACTCCAATTTATTTGATTTTATTGTTCTGTAATAACATGTTGACCTATTTGTGTGACACACATTCTTTTTTGTTGGAAGGACCCGATACAATAATGAATTCTGATCACAATTAACCCGGACATCCACAATATTTAGTATTTCACCTGAAGTAGCTCCTTTTACCCATAACTCATTGCGCGATGTACTCCAAAATGCTGCCACATCATTTTTCAGTGTATAATCCAGCGCTTTTTGATTGACATATGCCACAATTAAAACTTCTCCAGTTTCTGCATTCTGAACAGCCACAGGGATTACGTTCTCTTTGATTTTGGTAATCTGTTTCAGTTTTAAGAAATTTATTTGCAGATCTTTTCCTTCTTCAATGTTATTCATTTGATTCTCCATAATTACCTGACAGGAATTCCATTTTGTTTTAAGAAATTTTTCACTTTTGATATGGGCAGAATATCCCGGTGGAATACGGATGCTGCTAACACCGCATCCGCCAAACCTGTCTCAAAAGCATCTTTAAAGTGTTCAAGTTTTCCAATGCCTCCGGAAGCAATAACAGGTATTGACACTTGTTGGCTTACTGTTTGAGTAATGTCCAAATCGATGCCGGATTGTGTTCCATCTGCGTCCATGCTTGTAAGTAGAATTTCACCTGCACCTCTATCTTCAGCTTCCCGAATCCAATGAATTGCGTCAATCTTCAGTGGTATACTTCCTCCATGGGAATGAACATTCCAGGAACGACCATTAAATTTTACATCTACAGCAAGCACAATGCACTGGGACCCAAACTTATTTGACGCTTCATTAAGCAAATAAGGATTATTTAATGCTGCAGAATTAATTGAAACTTTATCTGCACCTGCATCCAGCAATTCTGAAATATCATCCAAAGAGCGAATACCGCCACCAACAGTAAATGGTATAAACACAGATTTAGCAACTTCATTAACAAGCTCAACAACATTTTTTCGAGATTCCAAGGTGGCAGTAATGTCAAGGAATACCAATTCATCGGCTCCTTCATCTGAATATTTTGACGCCAATTCTACAGGATCACCCTCTGTGGTCAGGTTGATAAAATTCACACCTTTTACCACTTCACCGTCTTTTACATCCAGGCAGGGAATAATTCGTTTTGTTAACATTGGCTTATCTCCTGGAGTGTTAATTTTCCTTCATAAATAGCTTTTCCGACAATGACACCTTCTATGCCTAAATAGGCCAAGGATTTGATATTCTCAATATCTTCTAAAGAACTCACACCACCGGAAGCAATCACGGGCAATTGTGTAATATCAGCTATGGATTTCAACTGTTCAATGTTTGGACCAGCCAGTGTCCCATCTTTCTGTATGTCTGTGTAGATTATCCTGCTAAAACCCAAGAGTTCGATTTTTTTCACTAATTCCACTGCGGTAATGGATGAGGTTTTTCCCCAACCCTGAACAACAACCAGTCCATTTTTTGCATCAATCCCCGCAACCAGACGATGTGGAAACAGTTT
>CAZIFK010000195.1:0-3886 GCA_964538995.1 uncultured bacterium | reverse complement strand
AGGGGAAAAACAAAAGCGATCAAAATCATCACTGCTGTTGCAACGGGTGTCCAGTTTTTAGCGACCCTTGGACTATTGTCTCGTTTTGATTTGTCCTTTGGTGGTTTCCAGTTTATGGAAAGGGCAACGTGGATACCTTCATTCAATATTACCTATATTTTAGGCGTCGATGGTTTGAGTTTACCCATGGTGATATTAACGGGATTGTTGTTTTTCCTGTCAACATTTGTTAGTTGGAATATCAACCGTGCGGTCAAGGGTTATTTCTCCCTGTTTTTATTATTGGATATCGGCATCATGGGTGTTTTTCTATCCCTTGATTTCTTCCTCTTTTACGTATTCTGGGAAGTAATGCTATTACCCATGTTTTTCCTGATTGGTATGTGGGGCGGTCCGCAGCGAGAATACGCCGCCATCAAATTTTTCCTGTACACATTGGTTGGATCCGTATTGATGCTGATCGCCATCCTTGCACTGTATTTTACCTGTGGCCGAACATTTGATATGTTGCTGCTCATGGAAACGGCTCCTACTGCCTTAAACGGAGTCATGTGGTGGGGGATGAGTGCCATCAAAGTGATATGGGTATTACTCTTTATCGGTTTTGCCATAAAGGTACCTGTTTTTCCGTTCCATACCTGGCTTCCACTGGCTCACGTTGAAGCTCCCACAGCCATTTCTGTTATCCTGGCCGGGATCCTGTTGAAACTTGGGATTTACGGTATGTTGCGAATAAACTATTCCATGTTACCGGGGGCAGTCTGGTGGTTTGCCGGTGCATTGGCCGTGCTGGGGTTAATAAATGTTATTTGGGGCGCCATGTGTGCTTTAGCCCAAAAAGACCTAAAAAAGCTGGTAGCCTATTCCAGTGTGAATCATATGGGCTATATTTTGATTGGGATGTCCGCTGTTATTGCTGCCGGAGCCGCGAATGGAAATAATGTTTTAGCTGCACAAGCCGGTTTGGGTGGAGCGGTATTTCAGATGTTTAATCACGGAACGATATCAGCTATGCTGTTTATTTTGGTCGGCGTCATTTATGAACGTGCACATCATCGTGACATTGAAGGCTTTGGCGGGTTGGCATCCCGAATGCCGATTTATACAGGCATCGTTGCTTTAGCATTTTTTGCAGGTCTTGGTTTGCCGGGTTTTTCCGGGTTTATCAGTGAAGCCATGTGTTTCATCGGTGCATTCCCTGTTTTTAAAGCAATCGTTATTGCATCAACCATTGGTATTTTATTGAATGCTACCTATTTCCTCTGGGCGTTTCAACGGATTTTCCTGGGGACCTTGAATGAAAAATATAAGGACCTGCCGGAAATAAACCGGATGGAACTTTTCACCGTGGTTCCCCTGGCAGTTATAACATTATTATTGGGTATTTATCCCAAACCATTTTTGGATTTGATTAGCAGTACGATGAATGTGATTATTGATACAGTGGCCAACGTCAGCAGTTTTGCAGGAGTTTTTTAAACGAACATGAATAACCTTCAAAGCTTAAGCTATTACTGGCCGGAAATTATTCTGACCGTGACCGTATTGGTTGCAATTCTGGTTGATTTATTTTATTCTGATAAAAATTCCAGAAAAACAGCTTTATGGGTTTTAGGTGGATTGATCCTGACTCAAATTGCCATATTTGTTCAGGATAGTGATATTACCCGAACACTTTTTATGGGCAACTTGGCATTTGATCCTTTTGCTTCTTTCTTTAAAACATTAACTATTCTGTCAACGATACTGGTAATTATTATTTCTCAAAAATCGAATGAACTTGATGGTCATCGCACTGGAGAATACTATTCGCTCATGGCCATTATGGTTTTTGGCATGTTTCTTATGGCGTCTGCCATTGATCTGATCATGATCTATCTGGCCATTGAAATTGTATCCATCGTTTCTTTCATTTTAGCCGGCTATTTGAAAGGGGACCTTCGTTCCAATGAAGCTGCGCTGAAATATGTTATCTACGGAGCTTTTTCATCGGGTATTATGTTGTTTGGAATGAGTATTGTGTTTGGTTTGGCTGGCTCCACCAAATTTTTTGCCATCCAGGAAGCCATGTGGAATTTACAGGGTAGTGCACATTTTGCATTTACACTCGCAGCTATTTTTATTCTGGCTGGATTTGGCTATAAAATTTCTGCTGTGCCTTTTCATTTTTGGACTCCGGACGTTTATGAAGGAGCACCAACACCCATTACAGCTTACTTATCGGTGGCGCCCAAAGCGGTTGGTTTTGCAGTCATCATACGATTTTTCAATACTGTTTTTGGAGATGGTGGAGCATTTATAGACCCGTCCATTTCTACATTTACGAATATTCCGTGGCCGCAAATACTGGCAGTTCTTTCCGTAATCACTATGACGTTGGGAAACCTTGTGGCTCTGCAGCAAAACAGCATTAAGCGCATGCTGGCCTATTCCAGTATTGCTCACGCCGGATATATGCTTATGGCTCTTCCCACATTATCATCCCAGGGCGTGTACGCAATCATGCTCTATCTGGTCATGTATATATTTATGAATCTGGGAGCCTTTTTTGTACTGATTTATGTGAAATCCCAGGGTGGCGGCGAGTCGTTTGATGATTTTCGGGGTCTGGGCTGGAAAATGCCGATTGTCGGTATTGTCATGACGGTATTTATGCTGTCACTCACCGGCATTCCACCCACAGCCGGTTTTATTGGAAAATTTTATCTCTTTGCATCCGTTATTAAAGTAGGTCCGCAATTGTATTGGCTGGCCCTTGTCGGGGCGATCAATAGTGTAATATCTCTGTATTATTATTTCAGAGTCGTGAAGGTAATGTTTCTGGAAGGAGAGCCCAGCGAAACAATCGTTGTACCGTCCATATCTGTATTAGCAGTATTATTTACCTTTGCAATTCCAACAATATTTTTTGGGATTTACTGGGCACCAATCGCGAATTGGGTTTCACGATCTTTAGAATTATTTATCAAGGTAATGTAACAAAAGATTCTATGGAGTATTAAGATCACAATGTCTCAAATACATATTAAAAAAGGTCACGATATTCAGATTGCCGGTGTACCCAAAAAGGAGCTGGAAATCGCGGAACGGTCCCAGACTGTCGCAATCCATCCAAGGGAATTTCGTTATGTCAAACCCAAGTTACTGGTTAAGGAAGGGGATAATATAAAAATTGGAACTCCTCTCTTTTTTGACAAGCATAACCCGGATATCAAATGGGCATCTCCCGGAGGAGGGAAAGTCACGGCAATTCAATATGGTCCGCGCCGTGTTATTGAAAAAATTATTATCGAAATAGACAGGAATGAAGAAACAATCCAATTACCGGTTTTGGAAATAACACAAATTCTTGAATCCTCCAAAGAAAAGATTACTGAACAGATTCTGACTGCCGGCCTGTGGCCGATGGTTCGACAACGCCCCTTTAACAAAATAGCTGATCCGAGTGCGAACCCCAGTGCTGTTTTTGTTTCCTGTTATAATTCAGCTCCATTAACAGTAGACCTTGACATTGCTTTACGCAATAGACAATCAACATTCAATGCAGGAATTGCAGTATTATCACGATTAACAAATGGTGATGTTCATGTTGGAGTAAGTGAAAAGTCGATTTCAGATACATTCATGAATATACCGTACGCGAAAGTTAATTCCATATCCGGCCCTCATCCGGCGGGTAATGTCGGAATCCAAATTCATCACATTGATCCCCTTAAACCCGGTAAAATTATTTGGACAGTAGATGCACAACATGTAGTTACATTGGGGCGATTGTTCTTGAAAGGTGTTTTTGATCCAAAGATTGTCATGACGATTGGTGGTCCAGCCGTCAATAAACCCACACATTTGAAAACACGGATCGGTACAGCAATTCAGCCATTGATCA
>CAZIFK010000194.1:0-3943 GCA_964538995.1 uncultured bacterium | reverse complement strand
TATAAAACCCCAAACGTAGATGATTCACATCCTTAACTTGGACACCATAGTGAGCCCAGACCAATTCTTCCTCAAACTCGCGAATCATTCCTTTTAGTTTTTGAATATCATTCGAATTCTTTTGCCCGTTATAACATGAATTCAAATAGATTAATATCTCTTGAATTTTTTCTTCTAACTCTGATTTTGCTTTTATTGTATAAATTTCTACAAGAGCTCTAACTACACGATGGCTCAAGCCTCTTTTCTGGCCTTGAATATTTCCTTCAGCGATACGATCAAGATAATGATACACATCTTTGTCCTGCTTCAGATTAAACCCCTTTTCAAAGAAGTCTGGATATGAGGTCATTTCAATTTTACCATTTTTTAAGAAAGAAGCAGTTTCCTTCAACACGTGCTTAAGGTATTGGTTCGTTACTGATGTAAACCCCGACGTTAAATTGGCAAAATAGTTTTTGTTCTTTGGGGAACGAACCAAATGAATAATGTGAGGTAAATAACCCAACATAATATCATCGTGGTGCGGACCAGTATGCAAAAAGGTTTCACTATCAGGAACAACAAGAGCCTTTTCCAATTTCTTCCGAAAAGAATCAATTACATCTGAAATAGTTTTGTCATCCATCTCCTTAATTAAGGATCCTACTGGATCATCTTGAAGATCTTTTACAGTTAGTCTATGGCCAAACTTGTTCAGTTTTTGACACAGGTTGACTACAGCCATTTCTGTTTTTTCATTTGTCCAGAGCTCATTTTTCAACCTATGTTCAACAACATCATTTAACTTGGAGGCTGCTCCCCGTGTTAAATAAAATCGGCTGCCAGCCAAGCGCTGCAGTGCCGTTGCAGGGTATTGAATATTCTCCTTTTTTTCCAGGGATTCTTTGACAATTTTTGCCTTTGCTTCCCCGGCAGCAATAATAATGGCTGTACAATCTTCATTGGCTGTAATAGTCGCCAAACCAATCGTAATCACAAGGCGGTTCCTCGAAATTTCAATTCCCCCCAAATCCGTTGCGGTTGCGGCTTGAGTTTCAAAATTGGTTTCCATGAGCCTGGTGGTTGAGTTATGATCTGAACCTCGAACATTAAATGCAATGTGTCCATCTGGGCCGATGCCTCCCAGGAAAAAGCCGATGCCACCCTTTTCTTCAATATTATTTTCATAATTGGAACACCATTGGTCAACCAGATAAATGGTTTTTTGCTGATCCTCTTCTAATTTGGATTGTGGGGCTCTAAACCTCATGCTTAAATCCACGCGGTGGTCCGGAAAAATTTCATCAAGAGATTTTCCTTCTGTCCTAGGAATATTATCACAGTTAATAAGCAGGCATCTCCCTGGATTCAAACCGAAACTATTTATATAAAAATTCTGCACATAATTATTAAAACTATTATGCTGCTTTGGGGAAATGGGATAAAACTCATCAATTTGTACGAAATGAAGCCCGCTCAAATCCGGTTTTCTATCAATGTATAATCCATTCTCTTTTCTGAGTCTTTCAAGTTTGGCGTCATTCCAATGTGTTAACAAATGCTGGGTCCATTTAATGAAATGTTCCGGTGTTTTTCCAGTTGGCAAGCTGATCACCCCTTCAGGGTTTTCATAGATCCATTCTAAAAATCGCAATGAAGTAATAAATCCTAATTGGGGGAAATTTTCTAAAATAAGATACGATGTTTTCGAGTGGGAGTAATCTGCTCTGGTATTATTGAAAAACCTTTTCTCTACATTTGAAAATTGGTGTTTCATCAATTTATCCTATGAATTATCTGGTAAGACGTACTCGTATTTTACAGAATTCTATTATAAGAGACCTTTGTAAAACATAGGGTGTGAAGAAAAAGAGTTAAAATTTGTCTGATTAAGGCGGAAAATGCAATTAATAGTGTAGCTATGAATAAGTTTTCCAACGAAAAACAGGCGAATTTTAAACTTTTTATTTATGCATTAGGTTTTTTGCAAAGGTCTCTATAACAACGACGAAGATATTATTAACAATATCCACGCTATCAGAAGACCGAAGTAAACACCGATAATGTTACCCAACACACCCATAAGCAGTCCAACAGGTGCTAGGGATTTTTTATATACTGATGCCACGATAGGTGCAGTTACTATTCCGCCAATGTTTGCCTGACTGGCAGTAGCGATAAGGAACATCGGTGCTTTTATCAGACGTCCGCCAATAAACAGCACAACACCGTGGACAAGTATCCATACTATCCCGGCTAATAGAAAAAGCGGTGCTTCTCTGATCGCCATCAAATCCGCTTTGGCGCCAATAGTAGCTAATAGCAGAAAAAGGAAAAGATTGCCAATATGCGAAGCTCCGGCATTCTCCAATTCTGACAACCGAGTAAAAGAAAGCGCTACCCCCAAAATGGATACAATAATGATCGTCCAGGCAAAACTGGTTATGATTTTTCCAATATCCGGAAGCCATCGCCCTACCTCTAAAGAAACAAACCCCGCTAACAACCCCACAGATACAATAAAAATCAAATCTTTGAATTCAAGCGAACGTTTTTTTGATGAGTCGACTTTTCCCATGTGAGTATTTAATTCAACAATTTGTCTGGTATCAACGCCATTCCAACGGTCTATTCTGTCCTGAAATCCGGAAAAGAAAATCACAATTCCCATCCAGCCGTAACCCACCACAGTGTCAACAATTATCATAATGCCAAAAAGGTCGTCGCGAGTACCGATGGACGTCCCAACGGCAACCATATTGGCGCTTCCGCCGATCCAACTTCCTGATAACGCCCCCATTCCCTGCCAGGCATCTTCGGGGAGCCACTTGCCAAGTAACAGCAGTGAAACCGCTGCACCAAGAACAACTCCCACTGTACCGATTAGCATAGTGCCAATCGCTTTTGGTCCCAGTTTTACCATCGTCTGCAAATTTACCGACAACAAAAGAATAATCAACGCTGCCGGTAAAAGATAAAGCTTTACCCAATCATAAAGCGGGGATGAGTCGGGTGTAATTCCTAACGTTGTGGAAAACATTGGTAGAAAATATATCCAGATCACCGGCGGCAGATATTTGAAAAATCCTGATAAAGCAGGAATGTCCTTTAACCAGTAGACAAAACCTATTAGCGCCAATAAGTAAACAAGTATTCCTGCCGGGTCGTTTATTATTGGGTTGATCAAATTAATTTACCGATAACGATCTTCATTAGTAATATTACAGTTTTGACACTTTTCAATTTGTGCAGTAGGTTATGCAAGGGTCTCTTTAATCATTTTCAAAAGGCTGAAATGAAAAAACCAGGACACCATCAAACAATGGTCCATCTTCCCTGAAATAGTAATTTATAAAATCGACATTGACCGTTTCTTTGTATTCTGAAGAAGCATGGATCAGATTTTTTCTATCGATTACCATGCCTTCATGGGCGATTACTATTCCCATTTTGAAATATGCTTTTTTAACAAACGCCACACCGCAAACATCAGGAAATGTTGATAACAATTCTTTATTTATTTGCTCATTGGGAATGAAATAGACAGATGTTTCTTTTTCCCAATCCAGGTCCAAAAATTCACTTCCGTCTTTTTTACGGTTTAAGGTTATATCAATTTTTTCCAGTTTGTCTTCATCCAACAATTTTTCAGTAATATTAACCGTATATGGGTTTTCTTGGATGCGATCAGATGTATAATGCCAGCGGGTTTTATAAGATGGCTGCCCGTCTTTATAATGTATCTCAATCATGTTTTCCCGGGCTTCGCTCCACGATTTACTTTGTGAAAAAGCTAGGCTTGTGAGTACATGGACAGTACAATCGGAAACATCCAGCCTGATGATTGGATCCGGATCCGGTTCTACTTCTTCACCAAGCTTGAAAATTTCATATGGTTTTCCCACTTGCCAAAGGGCAAACATTTTCAAGCGGTCCTGAAAATTGGGATAATGTTCATAAA
>CAZIFK010000193.1:0-3960 GCA_964538995.1 uncultured bacterium | reverse complement strand
TCTTATTCAAAAAAAAAGCCCTTTTACCTATGCTGGTATAAGGGCTTAAATCTTTTGAATCGGATATACCTATACCAGCAGAAAGTTCCTTTCACACATGCAACAGGCGCACTGATTATCTATTTTGATCATATTTTCCTTCATCGTATAAAAATTGACCGCAAAAGTTAAAACGATAATATTTGTTAACACAACAGTAATATTTTATTTTTTGTACTCCCTCAGTTACAAGGCAAATTAAAAGTGAAAAAAACAATATTTGTCATCACAAGGTACGACTGAAGCCTGTCCGCCCCCTTATATTTATTCAAATCAGAGCAGGCGGGCAATCTCCTGTCTTTAACATTTCCCACGCTTGTGCGCCTGCCAGCCGAAATGCAATGCGACCGGCCGTGGCGTGGAGATCACATGGCCACCGAAGTCGAAGCGTAGGCGGGCTTCGTCGACTACCGACTCGTGAAGACAAGTATAATGTTTATTATTATAAAAAATATAGATATTGTCATTACGAGCCCGTAGGGCGCGGTAATCTCCTTGCATCAGCAAATCCAAGGAGATCGCTTCTCCGCACAAATAAAGGCGGATCGCCTGCCTACCGCAGGCAGGCGATGACACAATTTTTGGATATACAAGTGCAAAGACGTTGCCCCTCTACCCAAACATTCGTTCAATGCACCCATAATTGAAGTATTATTATTATTTTGCCAATCCCCTTCTTCCTGCCAGCTCCTTTTAAAAATAATTTTAATCGTGGTAGACAGGTGTGCAATATGATGTAGGTGCTTTTATATGAAGGATTGACATGAGGATTTTCAGTCCAAAGTTCCTATTGATATTGTTAACCTTTCAGGTTTTAGTGGCTATGAATTTAGTTTTTGGAAAGGACCAGTTGCTATAAATGATATTGATTTATAGCTGGTAACTGGGTATATTGAATTTTGTTATGGGGAATATAAATAAAATATGTCTGTTACCTTAAATAATTTGGCATTATGAATGCTCAATTATATTTTCATCGGTCGTTAAGAGATTATTACAAATCTTCGATCAAATCATTTAAACAAATTTTTAACGATAAGTTATTTATAAATTTTGCAAATATTGAGGCTGAAGCAGAAAAATTCACTAATGAATATTATGATAAATCGGGAAGTATACCGGGTGACGGTTCGATAGATATGGCAGATATTGCGGAAATCTCTTTGAAAAATGGTATTATTTTCTATTCAGAATTAAGTTTGGTAAAATATGAGTTTACAGCTATTTCAATTTCTAGTATCTACCATTTATGGGAACAACAAACACGTAAATTCCTCTTTGATGAATTGAGTCATGATCATAATATTAGTTTTACGGAGTTTTGTTCCAGAGGTATGCATGATTTTAAAGAATATTTTACATTCCACAATGTAAATATTGAGTTACTTCACTCATGGGAATTACTTGATGAATTGAGGCTTTTAAGTAATGTCATTAAACATGGTGATGGAGATTCTGCTAAAAAACTTTTTAAGCGAAATAAGAATTTATTAAAACAGGGCGAATTTAAAATTGGTCCCAAATTAACTTTAGATACTACGCTACTTGAAGAAACATTAAATTTAAATCAAGATTTATTTAATAAGTATGCAGATAACATTGTTGACTTTTGGGATGAACTACCTGAAAGAAGTTATAGTGATGAATTCGGTCTTAATTGATTTTCTCAAACAGCCTAACCAGCGGTTCAACTCGGGAACCAAACGCGTCCGGGTTCACACTCATTTTTCATTCCGAGCAAAAACTTATTTCTATGGAACAGATTTGGGCATTTATTCTTGGCAATAAAGAATGGATTTTTAGTTGGGTCTTTGCGCTATAAAACAAAGATATCTTTTTATTATATAATGACTCCAACTCTTTTTTATCTAATGACATGGAATACTCACATAGAGTTTCTAAAATTAATTAATCCTCATTTTTTCCCGATTCACCTGATAAAGAGCTATTATGATTTTCAAACCGGAAACGTTCATTTGCTGGCACCAACTGGATTTTAAACTTTTTGTTATCAAAGAGAGAGGAAACGAGAAATAGAATTGCGTAGATGAATTTCATATTTTTTTCTTTTTAATTACCATATGGAGCGGTATTTCCTTCTGAATCTGTCTTGATTAACAAGACATCATAACCACCAGTTCCTCCAAAAGGATATGTATAACCTGTAATAATGTATCCACCATCGGTGGTTTGTTTAACTGATTTACCCATATCAGTATTACTTTCCCCAAATGTTTTATTCCATTCTTCATTCCCCTGTGAATCTGTCTTAATTAACCAAACATCTCCACTACCATTCCCGAAAGAGTCTGTTCTCCCTGTAATAATATATCCACCGTCTGTGGTTTGTTGAACGGATTCACCATGATCCCATTCAATTCCCCCAAGAGTTTTATTCCATTCTTCGATTCCTTCTGAATCTGTCCTAATTAACCAGACATCACCACCACCGTTTCCAAAAGATTCCGTAGAACCAGTAATAATATACCCATCATCATTTGTTTGTTGAACGGAATAACAATACTCATCACCACTTCCTCCGAAGGTCTGATTCCATGCCTCGTTTCCTTCTGAATCTGTTTTTATTAACCAGACATCAGAAAAACCATTACCAAAAGAAATTGTTAAACCAGTAATGATATATCCTCCGTCCGTAGTCTGTTGAACAGAAAAACCATAATCTATCTTATTTCCCCCGAAGGTCTGATTCCATACCTCGTTTCCTTCTAAATCTGTTTTTATTAACCAGACATCTGAATCACCATTTCCCAAGGAATAGGTAGAACCGGTAATTATATACCCACCATCTGTAGTTTGTTGAACGGATTCACCGTAGTCCCATTCACTTCCCCCGAAGGTTTTATTCCATTCTTCATTTCCTTTTGAATCCGTTTTGATTAACCAAACATCTGAATCACCATTTCCAATAGAATTGGTCATACCAGTAATAATAAACCCACCATCTGTGGTCTGTTGAACAGAATTACCAATTTCGTGTTCGCCTCCTCCAAACGGTTTATTCCATTCTTCATTCCCCAAAGAATCCGCCTTGATTAACCAAATGTCTGGAATACCATTCCCAAAAGTTCTTGATTCACCTGTAATGATATATCCACCATCGGTAGTTTGTTGGACAGAATTACCCCAATCAAGATGGTCACCACTGAATGTTTTGTAGAACATTATGGAAGAGTTGGTATCTTTATCTTTATTATCCTCACATGAAGTAAAAATCAACAATCCAATAATTAAGGAAAAACTTAATTTGAACATCTGTTTACCCATAATCCTCTCAAATTATTATTTCAAAAAAGATTATCAAAAGGAATTAACCTATTAAAGAATTGTTAATTCCTGATAAAGTCCGTGAGGAATGTAGTGAGAAAGCAAAAGAAAACCAATTTCCCATGACCAGCCCCCATCGTTTGAAACACTTTTGGGTATCAAAAACAACCATTTTTAAGACAAATCCAAATTAGCTCAAAAACCCGTCTCAAAACACTCCTTTTATGTTTCAAAACTCATCTTAAAATCAAAGTCTTAAAACATATCTACACAGTTGAGTTTTGAGACTTCCGGAATAAGAAGAATAATAAGAAATTTCAGAAGGAATTAGGTTGTTACTCCGGTGATGGTTAATCGTACGATTTCAGTTATGGAATGCCTGCCCGCCTGTTTTTTTGGAGGGCCTGCCTGCCTCTGGATGGCCCACCTACCCCATAAAATGGCAGGTAGAGTGTTTAATAATCCAGATTAGATCAGACTCGCATTAATCATAGAACATTCAGGAACTAAATATTTCTTTAAGCGAATCTTCGATTTTTTCAAGGACGTCAGAAATAATCTCCTGTGTATGCGCCAGTGATATAAATCCGGCTTCATATTGACTGGGAGCAATATAGACACCTCTATCCAATAGAC
>CAZIFK010000192.1:0-3971 GCA_964538995.1 uncultured bacterium | reverse complement strand
ATGCAGGAACAGTGGACTATGTTTTAATGTTTATTCCAAACGAAAGTATTTATTCCTTTCTGAATCAGGAAGACCATGAGTTAATTGATTTTTCTTTAGGTAAAAAGATCATGTTATGTTCTCCTGTGACATTGTATGCGATTCTTTCTTTGATTCGCCAGGCAGTATCAAATTTTTATATGGAACAAAAAGCAGGCGAAGTACAGAAACTGGTAATCACATTTCGTGAACAATGGGTAAAATTCACAGAAAAGTTGGATGCTCTAGGTAAAACGCTTGGAACTGTATCAGCACATTATGATGCATTAACCGGACCGCGGCGTAATGCACTTGAAAAACCCATGGATAAAATTACTGACCTGCAAATGGGGCAAGGTGAAGACGTCAAGAAAATCAAGGATGATGATGAATAAAATTGGTAACTGGTTACTGGTAACGAGTATATTTGTGTGTTGGAATTGTGTGGGACCTGAAGAGCCTTTGGACGGTTTATTAGACGATCTACCAGCTGTGGTTAATACTCCTAATGCTTTTACGTTTAACCTCAAAGGAAACCAATACTCGTTCGAGGAAAACTATACGTTATCTATGCAGCTAGATACTCTTTCTGTTTTAACGACATCATTGATTGTTCAAAATTGGGTCGGAAATGACACTACAAGAATTTTTATGATCAATGCCAGTGATTCAACATATTTCTGGCTTCAGATTACCGGAAATTTGATTTATACAGCTGTTGAGTCCTTGAGTGTTGAGACACAGAATTTCCCCAAAAAGATTTTATTTGAAGGAACAGATTTCACCGGCACGCTGTTGTTTACATTAGCGAAAGATTGATTGGTTACCACTCACTACTAACCATCTTCCCACGCCGGGCAAATGAGGTGTTTGTAATCGCACCAATCACAGTGTTTTCCGGTTTTTGCTTCAAATTCATTTTTCCGAATGCCTGAAGCTACTTTATGAATATTATCCGATGTTGACTGCAATTCTTCAGGAGTGAAACAATGGATCTTGACTGGTTTTTCTTCTTCTCGTAAAAAATACAGTGTTGCACTGGCTGGGAGTCCCCCAAACGATATTGAATCCGATTGCTCCAAAAACATACTATAGACAGCCAACTGGAGGTTGGATTTTGCAGGAGATGGACTCTTACTGGTTTTATAGTCAATAATATGAATGCCATTATCATTTTGGTCGATACGGTCTATGGCGCCGTTAATGGTTATATCATCTAAATCAAAAGAAAATCTTTCCTCACGTGCTACGACATTGGGAGGATTATTTATAACGGACTGTGCATAACGTGATAGCATTTCCTGTCCCTGTTCATAGAACTTTTCTTCCCGAACAGTATAATCAAATTCACCTTTTTTCCATTCATCCTTCAGTAAGCGCTGGATGCGTTCGTCTGATAAATCCTTGTCCGGTTCATGAAATCGTTGGAGAACGCTGTGGATTATGTTTCCGAAAACCAATTGGGGTTTACTAGCCATCTGGGGAATACCGTCGATTCGTCCGAAACGGAATTTAAGAGGACATTGTTCATAGGTTTCAATGGCGCTGGCAGATAGATACAGTTTTCCATTGATAGCAGGTTCAAATTCTCCTGATAAGTCTTGAGCCAGTTCTCTTTCCCAATCACTGGTTCCTAAATTAATATTCTCACCTTTTTCAGTTTGGCGTATCAATTCCAATGCGTAGGTGTATTCATGTACTTTGTCAAACTGAACACTGGCCAACGCTTTTTGAATTTTCAATTCGTATTTTATTCTCAAGTCTGAATATGTTTTCTTATCCTTATTATCCTGCATGTCTATTATCTCCATTAGATGTTCAGGTAATTCTTTGACAAATTTTGATGTGGCTTTTCTTGGAGCCAATAAATACAATTGTTCTTTTGCACGTGTTACCGCCACATAAAACAAACGGCGCTCTTCTTCAAGATGATGTTCTTTTGGTGTAATATGGGTTGCTTTCTCATAGGCCAGCCATTCATCGGATGGTCTGGATATCATGGCTTTCTTTCTGAAATTCAATGGAAAACTCGCTGATCGTAAGAAAGGCAGAAAAACGATGGGAAACTCACCGCCTTTTACACTATGGATCGTTGAGACTCTCACTCCATTGAGCTGATTATATTCTTCCGGAATAATTGTCTGCAATCCGCCGGATATCATCACTGCTTCCACATATACATTAAAAGCATCTATTCCATGGTCTTCAGGATTGCGTTTGGAAAAATCCTGTGCGCGTTTTAAGAAGTCGCCAACATTCAGCAGAGCCAAACGATCATCCAGAGTGTATCGGTGATTATATGGTTTTAACAGCTTGGTTATTTTACAGATTTCCCAAACCATTTCACCTGCGGACCGTTTTGGCATAATTCTCTGGAAAGACCTGATTTTATCCAACAATTCCCCAACTTGTTGAAATTCCTCAATGATTGTTGGATTAGTTTTTAGTAATTCCAACCTGAGGGTTTGATCCCGACGGTGCCATTTGTTAAAAAGGATATGTGCTGTTTCCGCTCCACAGCGTTTTTCAATGAGCCGAAATAATGCATTGTCTTGAAATGTTCCATTACCGATGACTTGACACCATGACAATAGGTCCAATACAGCCGGTATGCTGAAATAATGTGGAATCCGTGCCTGGACAGGAATTCCGACCTTTAATAACGCATTTGCAGCGGCATTCGCTTGAGAGTGGGTTCGGCATAATACGGCTATGTCTTTGTTTTCATTGCCAGAATTAAGCAGATCTGTAATTTCATTACAAAGAAATTCCAGTTGTTCACTTTTTTCGCCCCAATAGATTTTGGGCAGTTGGCCCTCAATGCTATCTTTTGCAAATAAATTCGTCTCCATCCGGTCTGTGTTGGTCTTGATAGATGCATTTGCGATATTCAGGATGGATTGAGTGGAGCGAAAATTTTCCTCAAGAGCAATGGGCTCACCACCAAATCGTTTTTTGAATTCGGCAATATTATATGAATTAGCACCCCTAAAACTGTAAATGGTTTGATTCTCATCGCCAACAACAGTGATTTGTTGATGACGTTGAGCGATAAGACCAATTATTTCGTTTAAAGCAAAATTATTGTCCTGGAATTCATCCACGATCACATGTTGATATTTTTCCTGAACGGCTTTTAAAATAGTTTCATTTTCCTTGAGGAGATTGTAGGCCAAGAGGATCATATCGCCATAATCCACGACATTCATGTGTCGTTTCCATCGCTGAAACTTTGGGAAGATTCGTTTTAGATCATTTATTTGAGCAGCGGTTTCAGTAGAAATAGTATTTTCATCAGTCGCGGGAGTTTTCATTTTGTCGGGTTCAATGAGTTCATCCCGTGCCCGATTGAAAAATGGAATAAAACTTTCAATGACAGCCCGCTGGGGATTTAAAGGAAATTCATTTGATTCAAAGGGTTTCAAATCATCGAAACGCTCCAGAAGCATATGAATGGTTTCGCTTTCTTCTAAAAGTGCCGGCAGTTGTTCTGTGCTGAAATCACGTAATAACCGGTAACAAAAAGAATGAAATGTCCCAACCGTCATTGCGTGAGCAGATTTGCCAACTATTTTTAAAATACGCTGTTTTAATTCACGTGCGGCTTTTTCTGTATAGGTAATCGTTAGAATATTTTCTGGACTTGCTTTATAGTGTTCAATAAGATATACAATTCGGTGCTCAAGGGTAAATGTTTTACCTGTTCCGGCACCGGCGAGGATCATCAAAGGAGAGGGCGGATGCTCAATGGCTTGACGTTGAGCTTCATTGGGAGTGATTTCAGGCATATGTAAAATTACCGAATACACAATGTAGTTTCCCCCCTAAATAATTACGCATTATTGTTTTCAAAGAATAAAAATAGTTTTTAACCTTTCATCCAACTATCGTGTCTTATGGTGTGAATGAATGAAAACAGACTATGAACTCATACAATTATTTCAACAAGGCGA
>CAZIFK010000191.1:0-3989 GCA_964538995.1 uncultured bacterium | reverse complement strand
GATCAATGATATTACCGGGATGGGGACAATTTTATAATGATAAACCACGAAAAGGCAGCATCATTCTAGGTGCTGAACTACTTATGGCTGGTTCAACAATTAGTAGTTTTATACTATATAAGCAGTCGAAATATGCTTATGATAGAACGACCCAACGAAATGTTGCCACTGATAATTATAGTGAAATGGAGAAATATGCTCAGCTAAATTGGGTAAGTTTGGGTATGATGGGCACCATTTGGTTATATGCCATAATTGATTCTTATATTGATTCAAGAAGACAAATTAAACAATTTCAAAGCTAGAAATCATATTCGCTAACTTCATAAAATATATATCCCTGAAACTGTAAAAAATTTAAATAAAGAGCTTGAAAAAAAGATTGGAATTATCACTGCATATAAAATGAAGAATGTAGTGGTTCCAACTACAAGACAAGCTCAGAATGATTATAACAATCAAAGATACAGCAACTTCCGTTCAGTAATCCTGCCACCGGCTTAAAAGGCCAGCGTTCTTCGACTAGAAATACAAAAACGTACGCTAATGGTACGCTATTTCTACGCTATTTATGTACTAATAGATACAACTCAATACGAATGAAATCATAAATATCCGGACTATCACCAGGAATAATAATCAGCGAGTTCATCCCTAATACTTTCCAGTAATTTTTTTGTAGCCATAATACCTTCCATTTCACTTAGTTTTGATCCCTCATATTCAATTCCTACATAACCGCGATATCCTGCATCCAAGACAATTTTCATCATTTTTTTAAAATCTGTTTTTTCTTCAGTTCCGTCAGCATTAAAACTATGACTTTTGGCGCTGACAGCTTTCGCATAAGGCATGAACTCCTCAACACCTAAATAGCGATCGTACCATTCATTTCAAATTGATTAATTCAAACCATGATTTAACCCATTTTTACATATATATAATGTATTTTTGTCACACATATAGATATTTAATTGTCTAATAAACATGGATACGCACACAGAGTATAACTATTCTCCTCTAAAATTGGATTCACACTCGGATACCAAGGATTCTAAACTGGTATCACAAGCAGTTGGAGGAGATCGAGATGCGTTGGAAGAACTCCTCCGTCGGCACCAGGATTGGATTTATAATATTGCCCTTCGAATGGTGGGGCAACCCATGGACGCAGAAGATGTCACCCAGGAAGTCCTGCTAAAAGTCATAACCAAATTATCTACGTTTAAACAGAAAAGTAGCTTTCGAACTTGGCTATACCGAATTGTGGCCAATCATGTGATCAATTTGAAAAAGCGCAAAGCTGATAAGTACGAGATTTCATTTGATCAATATTGGAATGAAATTAATCAGACTCCCGATCGTGATTTCCACGTAACCGATACCTTGCCTGTCGATATAGTAATACTCATGGATGAAATTAAAATCAAATGCATGATGGGGTTACTACTATGCTTGGATCGTAGAAAACGCCTGGTTTTCATTCTCGGTGAAATATTTCAGGTTGATCACAATTTCGGAGCGGAAGTTATGGAAATTAGCAAAGACAATTTCCGACAGTTATTATCCCGGGCTAGAAAATTGGTTTATGGGTTTTTAAACGATAAATGCGGCCATATTCATAGGGGAAATCCCTGTCTCTGTATTAACAAAGCTGCAGCTATGATTGAAAGCGATGAAATCAATCCGGCAGACATAAAATTCTCAAATAGTTTTCTCCAAAAAATACGGACAAAATCAGTCAGCGTATATGATCATTTAAAAAAAATCGGAAATGATCAAAATGAGAGAATGTTTCGAGACCAGCCGTTTTATAAATCCAGAGAATTTGCATGCGAGGTAAGAGAATTGTTACGTCGTTCTACGGTGCAGTCATTATCACGCATGAAAAAACTATAAACAAACGGAAATATCTATGTTAAAAAAAATATTATCATTCTTGATGGTTCTATCTATCAATACTCTATTGTCTAATACAATTCATGTACCATATGAGGAAACGTCAATTCAAGGGGGTATTCTTTCAGCCAATGTCGGTGATACTGTTCTTGTGGCACCGGGAGTTTATTATGAAAATATAAATTTCCGTGGTAAAGATATTGTGGTAGCTAGTCAATATATTCTTACAAACAACGAAATTGATATAAACTCCACAATTATCAATGGGAGTACTCCCATCCATCAGGATACAGCTAGTTGTGTTCTTTTTATATCTGGTGAAAGTCAAGCTGCCGTGTTGGCCGGATTCACCCTGACTGGTGGAACAGGAACACGTTGGGTTGATGAACATGGTTATGGCACTTATTATGAAGGCGGGGGTATTTTAATCGCTCTCTCCTCTCCCACAATCATTCATAATAAAATCGTTGGTAATGAAGCTATTCGAGTTGATGCGGGAATTACCAGCTCCGGCGGCGGCGGCATCCGGTGTGGGGATGGTTCTCCAGTAATCATGTATAATCACATTGATTCAAATGTTGGAATGTATGGTGCCGGAATTGTGATGAACTTTGCATCCGGAATCATTCGCAATAATCTTATAACAAACAACCAGGTTTATCAGGCAACGCAAGGAATACAAACTTTTGGTGGCGGTGGCATCTGGGTATACGGTCAGGGCGATCAGACTATTATCGAAAATAATACGATTGTGGGAAACTCCTCAAATAGTTATGGTGGAGGTATCAGAATTTGGGACACAGATGCAACACTGAGGAATAATATTATCTGGTATAATAACCAATTATCTGATTCACCCGTTAATATAACAAACAGCAACGTAGATATCCGCTACAATGCCATTGAATTTGGCTGGGAAGGTAGTGGAAATATCGACTCTCTCCCGCTATTTTGCAATCCTGATAGTGGTGATTACACCTTAGCTGATAACTCTCCCTGCCTAGGGACTGGTGAAAATGGGATCAACATGGGATATACAGGTATCGGAGATTGTGGTATGCAAGCTTTTATCGTTGATATCTGGATTGATACTATTTATGTAAATCCAAATACGAATGACTTACTCATCAGTGCAGAGTTAGAAAACCCTGATCAGGGCCCTCAAACTGTTTACGCTGAAATATATAGCTTGGTAGATTCATGGACTGATACAATTGCTCTCGCAGATGACGGATTACATGAAGATGGTCAAGCGAGTGATGATTTCTGGGGTATGAATTGGTCACCGCCAGAATTTGAGCGAACATATTTTATTAGAATCTTTACTGTAAATGAGGTATCAGGGTTTGTATTCAGGAGTAATAAAACACTATTCTTTACGACTGTTGGTCCTATAGTATTCGATGGAATAACAGCCATAACAGATACAATTGCTGAACCCGGAGATTTTGTTAGTTTACAATTTGCATTGAAGAATCTTGGGTCGAATGGAATTGCAGAGTCAATTACTGCTGAGTTGAGTTCAAATGATACTTGTTTTACATCCATCGTAATATCAGGTACATTTGGAAATATCGAACCAGGGGAATCCAATATAATTTTTGGTGGAGCGGGGTTTCGTATTTCTGATGAATGTTCTGGCGATGTTAATCTTCCAATTACTATAGATATTTATAGCGACGGGTATCATTTTTGGACAGATAGTTTCATGGTATACATTAATGAATCGTTGGGAATAAATGCAGATGATGGATTATTACCAAAAGAATTTACTTTACACCAAAACTACCCCAACCCATTCAATCCTGTTACAACATTGCGCTATGACCTGTCGGAAAACAGTTTTGTTAGTATTACCATCTACGACTTGCTTGGTAGAAAAGTAACAACTCTGGTATCTGAAACTCAAACTGCCGGTTTCAAATCAGTTATATGGAATGCAACCAATGATCAAGGCAGACCAGTGAGCGCTGGAGTCTATTTTTATCAGATCCAAGCAGGGGAGTTTATGCAGACCAAGAAGATGGTGCTGTTGAAGTAGTCTCATTGGAGTTAGGTAATAATACCTGTAGGTTCAACAATATCAGGGG
>CAZIFK010000190.1:0-3989 GCA_964538995.1 uncultured bacterium | reverse complement strand
ATTCATCCGTTAAATTCAAGATGTCCATAATCAGTTCACTGTTATCGACTAATTTGGGGGGAGCTTTCACTTTACCCGCCGGTTTTACTGATCCCTTCCAATTCATACACACATCACAGCCCTTACAATTATGTTCTCTCAGGTATTCTCCGAAATAATTCAGTAAATACTTCCGCCGGCAAGATAAAATAGTATAATACCGTTTCATAGCATCTAACTTTTGCATTTGAAACAGACGATGTTCTTCAATGGCCTCAAAATCAATGGGTAATTGATTTGCAGGAAATTTTTCGCTCATGAGCCGCACACCACGTCCCCGGAAAGGGGGTGTATAAAGAATTAATTCTTTACTCTCTAAAGCCATTAACGCTGCGGAGAGTTGCGCCTGAGTAATTTTCAATGCTTTAATAACCTGTTCAGGCGAAATATTTAAAACGGAAAGTGAATTATTCTCTAACCTTTGACTAATAAAATCAAAAACGGTTTTCTGAATATGTCCGCGTAAATCCGCTTCTGTTTTTAACAGTTCAACTTCTATGTGATGGTCATGACGGCTTAACCGTTTCAACAATTTTGCCTTTTCCAAAATGATTAGAATATGCCCTACCATGATGTCCTTAATTCCAGTGCCGGCTCTTTCTGCCATTTCTTTGTGGGTAAGGTAAATGTCCGAGATATTCAACGTATGGAGATAATTATACAACCTAATAATTGATTCTTTAGGGGGATGGGCATTATCAATGAAGAACTCCTGCAAGCGGACATCGCTGTAAGCGGTAAACGCAACACAGTATGAAGTATTACCGTCTCTACCTGCCCTGCCGGATTCCTGCATATACGCTTCCATAGTTCCCGGCATCGTATAATGGAATACGAAACGCACATTGGGCTTGTCGATGCCCATGCCAAATGCATTCGTGGCAACAATGATGTTGGTTTTACCCGACATCCAATTATTCTGGACATATTCCCGCTCGTCCTTTTCCATGCCGCCGTGATAACCGGCTGTGGAATACCCCTCGTTCAATAATAAATCTGTAACTGCTTCTGTGAGTTTTTTCGTACCAACATAAATGATTCCGGAGCCTTTTAATCGGGATAACATACTGAGCAATTCTGCTTGTTTTTCTTTATCATTTTTCAAAGAGACCGATACATATTTTAAATTCCTACGGTCGAAACCGGTAACAATTTCTTCCATAGATTCCAATCCAAGCTGGACTTTAATATCCTTCCGTACTTCCGGTGTGGCTGTGGCTGTGAATGCTCCAACGGGGGGATAGTCCAGAGTGGAAATCACATTTTTCAGCCGCAAATAAGACGGTCTGAAATCATGTCCCCACTGGGAAATACAATGGGCTTCATCAACAATGAAAAAAGATACGTTCACCCTTTGAAGTAAACGAATAAATGCGTTGGAATAAAACCGTTCTGGGGCAATATAAAGGAGGTCGATTTTACCGGATTCGACCAGAGAAAACCGTTTCATCATTTCATCATTATTGATGGTACTGTTAATAAACGTGGCAGCAATTCCCAATTCCTCCAAGGCATCTACTTGGTCTTTCATAAGGGCAATTAAAGGAGAAATTACCAGCGTAACGCCATCACTTAACAATGCTGGCAGCTGATAACACAAAGACTTCCCCGAACCGGTGGGCATAGTTACAATGACCGCTTGCCCATCTAACAATTTATGGATTATCTCTTCCTGCCTTGGACGAAATTCGGATAAACAGAAGCGGTCAGTAAGTGTTTGTTGTAATAGATTCAATATTCAGTTCATTCAGGTTTAAAACATGATACATAAAAATCATTGGAAAAACTTGGGTTTAGAAACAAGCAATAATCATAGCTACTCATTTCTTAAAAGGTTCAAAAGAAACAAAATCTGCATGATGCACTATTATCGATTCGACTGTTCTTTTTCCCAAATCTCCCTCTTTAGAATGAGTGCCGATAATATGCTGAACATCTGCCGGTAAATCAAAACGGGCCGCAATGGCAACTCCGCTGAATGGATGGCGTACTTTACTGCCGTAATCACTGGTGGTGAGTTTGCCGTCCACAATTTCATATTCCATTAACTTTCCCACGTCAATTAATATGGCGCCGGCAATGAGGATATCCATATCAATTTGAATTTCATCACCAAAATTTTTCTGCATCCTTTTGGCAATATCCACTGCAAGATGTACACACGTCCGTTTATGATTCATGAATGTTATATTACAATCTTTGATAAGAAGTGAAAAAGGAATCTCCATCAAATCATCGGCTGATAATACACTGTTTTCAATTGCCCAGCCCCATGCGTCTGTCACCTTATTTTTCAATTCATCATTCTTGATCCAATCTATTTCAGGCCATATCTCCAATAATTTTTCTCTGTTACTCATCATCATTCCTTAATTTTATAAATGCTATCTATGACAGTCCCATCTACCCATTTAACAACGCTAATCACTTCATCCGTAAGTTCAGGCTTGGCCGGCGGACCACCAATAAGATCATCCACTTCTGCTTTTATATCCTCAATTTTTCGAATTGGCAGGCCGCTATTTTTCGTTGCTTTGATGAGATCTTTCCGTAATGGGTTTATGGCTATTCCTCTATCAGTAACAATTACGTCAATTAATTCACCAGGCCCAACCAATGTGGTTACATTATCAACGATTATTGGAATTCTGTCTCGAAATGCCGGAATAGGAAGAATGGTACATTTGCTGAATAAACAGTTCTGCCATCCACCAATACCATGGAGCATCCGTCCGTCGGAATGTGTTACAACATTGGCATTATAATTCACATCCACTTCTGTCGCTCCAAGAACAACCACATCCACCATACTGGCAAAGTTGCCTTTTCCATGCCAATTATAACTAGTAAATGGAGACGTGTTCACATGTCCATAATTTTCCCGCATAGACCTAATTCCTTCCAGATCGAAGGTCTGCCCATCTAAAATAAAATCCGTGAGACCTGCTTCCAGCATTTCCACAAGGTATTTTGTGGATCCACCTCGAATAAACCGAGCTTTTATTCCAGCGTCTAACATCATTTCCTTCAGGTAAATAGCGAAAGCCAAAGCCGTACCGCCTGCCCCTGCCTGAAAACTAAACCCTTCTTTAATAATTCCCGCTGCCTGAACAAATTTTGCTGTCATTTCTGCTATATATAACCTGTCCGGTGATCGTGTAAGTTTTGTTGTTCCTGATACAATTTTTTCCGGTTCACCCACTTTATCCATCACAACAACAAAATCCACATTCTGACCTTGGATTTGCCAGGGTACACATGGAAAAGGAACTAAATTATCCGTCACAACAATCACTTTATCCGCATACAGAGTATCCACCAAACCAAAACCTAATAATCCACAGGCTGAAGGGCCCCTGTCTCCCGTTGCATTACCAAATTCATCTGCAGTGGGTGCAGCAATGATAGCAATATCAATATGAACTTCACCGTCCTGCACTGCCTGCCAGCGACCGCCATGACTCCGTAAAACACCCATTCCACGCATTCCGCCCTTTGATGCAAAATCACCCAATGGACCGTTTAACGATCCTTCAATCCAATCGATTGTTCCATTCTTGATATGATCTATCACCGGTTTATGACAGGGAAAAGCTGCTGATGGAAACCAGCGCAATCCTTTTACACCCATATCTGCAGCAATGTCAAATACCTGGTTCATGACCAGGTCACCATTCCGAAAATGATGATGATTAGACACCGTCATGCCATCTTTCAAACCTGCTTTTTTTAATGCTTCCTTTAGGGAACCTACAACTTTGTTTCCATCCATTGGAAAATCTGCACAATTACGAATTAAAGGACCTGCTTTATTACCCTCAGGAGAAAATTCTCCAACGCCTTTAAATGGTATTTGTGGAATACCATTTACAATATCGGGGACCATACGCCCAACGGAGTTTTGAATCATTTTCGGTTTACTCATCTTCCTTCCATTTTTTGGATACCAA
>CAZIFK010000189.1:0-4025 GCA_964538995.1 uncultured bacterium | reverse complement strand
GATAATCGAATCGAAGGAGTGATATTGTATACAAATTCAATATTTACCCAATTTCTTTTCTGATCAAGACCCAGTAATTGTTCTAAGGGATTTTCAAATTCATTAGTGCCTAATATTGTTTCAGATACATTTGAATTATCCCAAGTCAATGCCACTGACCACAGAGGTGATTTACTAATGCCAATACTGATAAACCGATTTGTTTCATAATCTAAATACTCTTCCGCTTCCGGAATTCCATTTTCATTGTTATCGTTATAAAATGAGCTCCTGAACGTGTCAACAACTGTTACACCATTCAATGTTTTGATTTGCCCAACACCTTCTGTATATAATTGAGTTTCAATTTTAGCATTAATACTCCAACCGTTATCAAATGTATAAGAGATATCCAAAGGAATCGACTGGCTTTTTTGTAGAGAATAATACATCAAACTTGAGGTATCTGTTTTTATATAATAGTCCAATTTTGTTACATCATAGCTATCAGAATATCCGGTTTTTAAATATAGCTTTTGATCCATCAAAGTAAAAATAACTTCTCCATACAAATCTCTAAATGGAGTTGCGGATTTATTCGTTAGGGGTAAAACGGTGGCGTCCCCTACTTTAAACCACTGATAATTGGAATCCATTACCCATTTATGGGATCGGCTTGAAACAGAATAGATTCCTAAAAGCTCCACCCAATCGGTTAATACACTCATAAATTCAATTTTAAACCCAATCTCATTGTTAAAATCCGTTTGATGCGATACGCGATTCATCAGGACATGTTCATGAATATTCATGGCAATAGGAGGCGCCTGAAATGGTTGATATAAGCCATAATTATCAACAAAATTCGATCTTTCGGCCGGGCTAAGTGTTCCAAACCGATAATTGATATATTCAATATTTAGTGACAACAAATCCAAATACAGATTAAAATTGCTATACAATCCTCTGCCATCAGCATGATTTTTGAATTTATTCTTTACTTCATCGTATTTGAATGATTGATTCTTGACGTATTCTGTATAAAAATCAAATAATGAACTGTTATAGATATATTTAATACTCATTAACTGATTTTTCAAATCTACTGTATCAGGTATTGTGCTGAACAAATTTACAGCATGTTTTTCTTTTGATTGCACAAAGGATGAACCCATTGTATGACTCCCAAAATTATAACCTACGTTAACGCCAACCATATTTTGAAACGTTGTATAGTCATGTTTCCGTGTGCTTGGATTCGTTGGAGTACTTAATCGAATATTCGATTGACCAGTAATAAATTGGATATTCCATGGATTACTGTTATACTGGATACTTAATCCTCTGATTCCTGTATCTCGATCAATGGATTGATCATCTAAAGAATTTAATACCAGCCCTCTTCCCCATATTTCATACATATCACCAAGCTTTATGTCAAACCCTTTTCGGCTGTATTCTAAACGAAGCTTTCGTAATCCATTTATTGAATTTCCTAATTCCGGTGGATCGCTGAACTCAAACTGAAACCAGTTCGTAAAGTCACCATATTGAAGATGGGTATTAAGCAATGTTTCATTATAATAAAATCCATTCTTGCTTTCACCTATACGGGTTTCAGTATTGCCGTGAAATGAAACTTGAGCACTTAAAAATGTAAAAAGGAAAACAAATATAAAATGTTTCATTCATCCATTTCTGGATCAAGGTTCAACACAAGACGAATCTGTTTTTCTATTTCAACTTCATCTCCTGGGATGTAGCCTTGATGAAACCAGACAATTTCTTTGTTTTGATTGATCAGAATTGAAGTCGGAAGCAATAGTGCATTCATCTTTTGAGCCATTTGCTGATTGGGATCTAATCCGACAATAAACGTGAATTTCTTTGCTCTGATATAACTTTTCACTTTGGACATACTTCTTGGACTATCCGTACTAACAGCCAAAATCTTAAACCCATATTCACCGTATTCTTTCTGAAAACGATCCAAATAAACCATCTCCTTCTTACAAGGACCACACCATGTGGCCCAAAAATCTACAAGAACCGGACCATCTTTCAATAATTCATCTAATGTAGTGTTTTTTCCATCCAGTAAACTGAATGATAAATTGGGTAATGCTGTTCCGAGTAGTCCATCCGCATTCAAAATTGAACCGCAAACATATAATGCAAATAATATCTTTCTTATAAAGATCGTCGGCTTAATTGTTCGGTGAGTTGTATTCAAATCAATTACGATTAGTATGGGGATCTACTTACAGTGTCGTTTTTAAGTAAGTCATCAGTTCCGTTTCAGGAACGAATTTCAAACTAACTTTACGAATACTGTCTGCAGTCTCCAGGGGTATACTGAAAGAATAAGTCACCGGGATCTTTACTGATTCCATTGCAACTTGAAGTGACCATCCCCCTATTGTAAAATTGATCAAGGGTGAAAATCGATGATCCGAAAAATAGTATACATTATTTGATGATATTTGATGCACTGCAATTTCTGGCGAATCTACGATCATGACTGTTGGATCATTTGATTCATCTAAGAATGTTAAAACCGGAATGGATCTGTATTGACTAAAACGGATTTTTTCTTTTAATGCATTTGAAAAATTGAATTTTTCTTTATTGAATGAAAAAATCATTAAAGAGCCTTCCTGTTTCAATCCGGAATAAGGCAATGACTTCAGCATATCTGTTATGATATGATCCTTCAAGGAATATTCAACCTCAAAAAGAACATTCATTACATTCGTATTGTCTAGGTCATATTCAAATGTTGGTTTAGTCATTTTAACATTATAAGGACTCTTCATTAAATCATCCAAAACAGTCATTAGCATTTGTGTATTTGCATCATGTTCCGGATTATAACTCGGTTGTGCACTGCTGCCCAGATCCAACACCCATTCGTCACCTTCTTTTATGGCGCCTTCTTTTGATTTTTCACCACGGGCGCCAATAACAAAATCCATTGTTTTTTCCAGTTCGTCAATTGCAGTGTAAATACTTTTACTCACCATTTTGGATTCAGATAAAACACTGGATCGTTTTGCCGGAATTTTATCAACAGAAAATTCAGGGTAAATATTTGTTTTCTTTCTTATGGTCGGAATATATGCCGCAAGCATCGTTTCAACGGTTGATGTTAATTTTATATTTAACGCTGATACTTCATTATATTTTCCAGATAATTTTCTTCGATCAGCTTCTTCCCATGTAGCAATATCTACAAGCTGCAGACTTACTTCAATTTTATCCAGCTTACGCTCAAATTTTCCTAATAACAGGAAATTTCTTGATCCTCGTGGTTGATGCAATAATAATGAGCGGTTATTCATAACTTCTTCCAAATCATCCTGATTTCGAAGTTTAACATTTTCTTTGGAACTGATTTTGGCATTGATCATATCCACAAAACCTTGACCAAGCCAGTTTATACTTTGTTCTTGGGTTAGATTTTCAAATTTGATAACGTATAAATAAACAGCCGGTCCTGCTTCCAGAAATGAAAACAGAAGAATACACGCAAGAGTTGTTCGAAATTGTTTCCACATAGATTGACAAATTAGTAGGGAATTTCCCTTATAACCAATGCAAAATCTACTTGAATTGTTTTTCTAATTTTGCCCATGTATCCCGTAAAGGAACGGTGCGATTAAAAATAAGTTTATCATTTGATGAATCAGGGTCTTTGCAAAAATATCCCAATCGTTCAAATTGAATTTGTTCTCCAATTTCAACATTCTGTAGGTTCGGTTCACACCGACAGTTTTCTAAAATTGTTAATGAATCAGGATTCAAAACATCAAGAAAATTTTCTTTGCTGTCCGGATTTGGTTTAACAAATAGACGATCATAAAGCCGTACTTCAGCTTGGATGGCTTTTCCAGCTGATACCCAATGCAGCGTTGCTTTTACTTTTCTTCCATCAGGAGCAGAACCACCTTTTGTTTCAGGGTCATATGTACAGTGCAGTTCGATCACATGCCCATTATCGTCTTTTATAACTTCATTACATTGAATGAAATAGGCATATCGCAAAC
>CAZIFK010000188.1:0-4036 GCA_964538995.1 uncultured bacterium | reverse complement strand
GGTATTGAAAGCCTGCCTCATGCAACCCTGTATTGGCGGTCATTTATCCAATGGATTGGAGGGATGGGAATCATCGTTTTCTATATTGCTATTTTACCATTATTAGGTGTTGGAGGTGTGCAGTTATTTAAAGCAGAAGTTCCCGGGCCGGTTGCGGATAAAATTCGCCCGCGTGTACGTGAAACGGCTAAAATATTATGGATGGTTTATCTAGGAGTTACTGCTGCAGAAATCATTATGTTAAGCATTGGTGGGATGTCATGGTTTGACTCAGTCTGCCATTCGTTTACGACGATGCCCACTGGTGGATTCTCAACGAAGAATGCGAGTATTGCACACTTTGATAACGCCTTCATCCAATACATCATAATCTTTTTTATGTTTGTGGCCGGAATCAATTTCACACTTCATTTTCATGCGTTAACAGGTAATGCCAAATCATATTTCAAGGATAAGGAATTTTTAACATATTTTGGTGTTATAGTTATCGTAACTATTCTCATCTTCTCCAGTATTTCTTCAGGAATTAATTCATGGTCAGAACATAGTTTTCGCGATTCACTTTTTCAGACTGTTTCGATATTGACAACGACAGGATTCGGATCAGCGGACTATGAATTATGGTCATATTTTGCTCAATTCATGCTTTTATTATTGATGTTCGTGGGTAGTATGGGGGGGTCCACGGGAGGTGGGATGAAAATCGTCCGCTGTATGTTATTAGTAAAATATGCCGCAAAAGAGACTCGTCGCATGCTTCATTCAAAAGCAATAATTCCCATTCGTATTGGCAGTAGGTTTATTTCAGAAGACGTCATTAAAAACACCTTAGGCTTTTTCTTATTTTATATATCCATTTTTGGTTTAACAACATTAATTCTGACAACAATGAATATAGATCTGGAATCGGCCATTGGTGCTGCAGCATCTGCTATCGGAAATATCGGACCAGGATTGGGTGCGTTTGGGCCGACGGATAACTATGCTTTATTACCTGCATTTGGTAAATGGATGTTAGCATTTTGTATGCTTCTTGGGCGTCTGGAAATTTTTACTGTCATGGTCATTTTCAGTCGCACGTTCTGGAAATAAATGGCCTAATTAAATAAAGGACTTGAATTAACACGAATAGAAAACACAATGTGTAAAACTTAAGGTCTTTCAACAATTAAGTTTTACCACTATACATTCCCCGTTAAACCGAGATTAAATTGTTTTTTGCTTATTTGGGTATGAATCCAAAGTTAGAAAGGAAATTTATGAAATATTTATTACTTGAAACATGTGAGGGTCTTGGATTCATTACCATCAATCGACCGGATTCATTGAATGCAATGAATTCCGACGTTGTAATTGAACTTGAATCTGCAGTGCAGCAAATGATTGCAGACGATGCGGTGGGTGTTATTATTTTAACGGGGAGCGGTGATAAAGCATTCGTCGCTGGAGCAGATATTAAAGCAATGCAGCAGATGGATTCGGAAAAGGCTTTTGCGTTTGGAAAAGCCGGTCAAAAGATGACATTAACTATCGAAAATTCTCCAAAGCCCGTCATTGCTGCAGTGAATGGATTTGCCTTAGGCGGTGGGTGTGAAATATCGTTAGCGTGTCATATTCGTGTTGCAAGCGATAATGCGGTCTTCGGACAGCCTGAAGTCTTGCTGGGAATCATTCCTGGCTGGGGCGGAACACAACGTTTACCTAAAATTGTCGGTACTGGAATTGCCAATGAACTTATCACTACAGGCAGCCAGATTTCAGCACAAGAAGCACATCGAATTGGATTGGTAAACTATGTTGTCACCCAAGAAGAATTGATAGAGAAATGCAAAGAGATTGGTAAGAAGATTCTTAAAAATGGACCTAACGCCATAGCAAAGTCGCTAAACTGTATTCATGAAAGTTTCGACAAGTCCATTGAAGCAGGCCTTGAATATGAAGTAAAGGCATTTGCGGATTTATTTGAGACAAAAGAGACGAAAGAAGGCTTATCGGCATTTGTGGAAAAAAGAAAAGCCAATTTTAGATAATATCAATGAAACGAATTGTTATTCTAGCTATAGACGCTTTTGATTACATATTAAATAAAACCGGGAATATGCTCCTTCGGTACCGTCCTGAAGATGTCGTTGCGATAATTGATCCAAAAAAAGCAAACAAAACTGCAAATAGTGTTCTGGGATATGGAGGCGATGTACCGGTCGTTTCAAGTTTTAAAGAAACACTTCATTTACATCCTGATTCTCTCGTGATTGGAAATGCTCCTCCAGGTGGGATAATAAATGACGATTACCGAGATGAAATAAGTGAAGCAATACAAGCGAAATGTGATATTTATAATGGAATGCATGTCTTTCTGAATGATGATGATAACTTCAAACAATCTGCTAAAAAATATGGTGTATCCTTATATGATTTAAGACGACCACCAAAACCACTACATTTCTCAACAGGGTCGTGGGTTAATCGAAAAATACCAGTACTACTTGTTGTTGGTACTGACTGCGATACTGGAAAAATGACCACCGCTTGGGAAATAACCCAACGGTTAAGGGAATTGGGGAAAAAGGTAGCATTTCTCGGAACCGGTCAGACTGGAATTCTGTTAAGTGGCGCTGGTGTGCCTATAGATGCTGTGGTTTCAGATTTTATGGCAGGAGAAGTTGAACACCATATAAATACGATTAGCAGCGGGATGGATTTGGTCATTGTAGAAGGACAGGGCGCAATCAGCAATTATGCCTATTCCGGGGTCACGCTCGGTTTGATTCATGGTGCCATGCCGGACTTTTTAATCATGACACATGATCCGGGACGAGAATTGGACGTTTTAGATTACCCATTGCCGGATATTCAGAAAATGCTCAATCTTCATTTGGATCTGTTAGCTCCATTTAAAGAATCAATATTTTTAGGGTTCAATTTATTGACATATAAATTGGATGAAAAAACAGCGTTTGAAATAATTGAAAAATTTTCGGAAATATACAAATTACCTGTAACGGATCTTATCCGGTTTGGGGATAGGGAATTGATAAGTCAAATTGCAAAAGCAATAGATATATGGAAATAAAATTCACTTCATTTCGTATTCAGTGCATCCATCCTTTTGGAATCTCCAGAAGCACCCATGATTATTACGATGTTGTGTATGTGTATTTATCTCAAGATGGAATTATAGGTCGGGGAGAAGCTGCGCCTTCAAAACGATACGGTGAATCTCCTGAACAAATCTTGAAAATATTAAACAATTTTCCAACGATCCCTACATTTGATTCCGTTGAAAAAGGAGATAAATGGTTTTTTGGACAATCCGATAATATTAAAGCATTGGAAGCCGCCTTGAGTATGGCTTGGTTAGATTGGTGGACACAAAATAATAATATGCCGTTGTTTAAATATTTCGGCGCTGACCCTGATCATCGATTGGAAACATCTTTTACCATTGCAATAGGAGATTTCGATCTCATTCTTGAAAAAATTGTCGAAGCAGAACCCTATTCCATTATTAAAGTAAAATTAGGTATCAGTGTAAATGAAGATAAACAAATCATTCGATTGATTCGTCAAGAAACAGATAAAATAATTCGAGTGGATGCAAATGAAGGTTGGGATTTGGAGTCAGGAATAGTCATGTGCAAATGGCTTGCTGATCAAAATGTGGAGTTTGTGGAGCAACCCTTTAAAGCCATTAATATTAGTGATACGGCTCAATTAAAGCAAAAATCACCATTGCCTATAATTGCAGATGAAAACAGCATGAATTCAGGAGATTTGATAGGCATTGCACATGCATTTCATGGGATAAATATCAAATTGATGAAATGTGGGTCAATGCTCGAAGCTATAAAAATGATAAATCTCGCCCATACACTTAACCTTCAAATTATGTTGGGCTGTATGGTGGAATCATCCGTTGGAATCACAGCAGCAGCACATATTTCTCCTTTGGTTGATTATGCTGACCTCGATGGGTATCTATTGATTGACAATGATCCTTATAATGGAGTAAAGATTATAGATGGACGAGTTGTAA
>CAZIFK010000187.1:0-4048 GCA_964538995.1 uncultured bacterium | reverse complement strand
TTTTTTTAGCTGCCTTTTTTTGATGTTTTTACCCACTAATTCTGCGGAAGACCCACTTAAGGAGACGAATATGGCTAATTGTCACGAACTTTTTATTGAATTCAATAATTCTATTATGCTTAATAATGTAAAAAAAGAGAAATTGAGAAAATCAAGAGACCTTTTGAGAGATGACATAAGGTCGTATATTAAAGAAAATAAGCCAGATGAGATCCTGCCTAAGTTTTCTGGTCAAGGTTCCTATATGATGCATACTATTGTTAATCCAATCATTGATGAAGATGGGAACGGAGAATATGACCTTGATGATGGGATATATTTCATTGGAAAAGATTCCGAAAAAAAAGATGTTGCAACCTATCATCAATGGATTTATGATGCGGTGAAAGATCGAACCAAAGAACAGGTAGATAAGAATACTTGCGTTAGAGTGATTTATGCTGATGGCCATCATATAGATCTGCCGATTTATTTTCGTGTTGATAAGAACACAATAGAACTTGCTCACAAAGGTGATGGATGGATTAAAAGTGATCCAAAGGAATTCTATGAATGGTTTAATAATAAAGCAAAAGACAATAATCAGCTGAGAAAACTCGTTAGCTATTTCAAAACTTGGTGTGACAAGAAAAATCACGATAACAACAGTGTTAAAATGCCTTCAGGCATGATTATGACTATTCTTGCAACTGAAAAATTTTCTTCCAACGATAGAGACGATATTGCTTTTCGTGATACAATGCAATTTATATACGATAGACTTAATTTATCGTTTTCATGTTATCGTCCTACTACGCCATCAGATGAAGACCTTCTTGCCGGTTTTAGCACAACCAGAAAAGATAACTTTCTTAGTAACGCAAGTTCATTTTTAACCTCAGCAAATCAAGCGATTGAAAACCCAAACCAGAAAAACGCTTGTCTCAAATGGCAGAAGCATTTTGGCGATAGGTTTTCATGCTCCAATGCTAAAGATGAGATAGAAGGTTCTAATGAATATGCATCTCCTGCGATTATCAGTTCAAGCGCAAAAAGTGGAATGGAATGATTGATTTTGCAAAGTCACGAGAAATAGCTTTTCAAAAATTATCTAAATTCGAAACAATTCGGAAATGCATTGAAATTCCAATTAAGAATTCACCACCTTTTGTTGATGCTTGGGAAATCGATAGTGAAGTAGAATATGGTGGTGAGCCTCATAATATAATTTTTATATTGTGTTTCCCTGAAGATTTTCCATTCACTATTCCGAAGATTTATCTGTCAGAAAAGGATTATGAAAATATAAAATATATTCCCCATATTGATTCAAATAGATTTATTTGCACGTACCGTCTTGGCACCATTATCTTGGATTATACAAGGCCAGAAGTAATTGTTCAAAATTGCCTTGCTCAAGCAAAAAAAAATATTTCTGACGGTAAGAATGGTAAGAATATTGATGACTTTGAAGATGAATTTTTTGCCTATTGGAATCTTTGCTATCCTTCTGAAAAAGAACCTATAAAATCATGCCTGAATTTAATTGAGGAAAACCTTAATGAAATTTGTTTTATCAAATTTGGCAAATTTAAATGCCCGATAGGCAGTTATAATTATTGCATATACTTAGAAGATGATGTTTACCAGAGAATTAATAAAAATCTCAAATTTATGGGAAATGAAATAAGCTTAATAACAGAAGTTCTTCTTTTTCCAACATTCCCTGAAACTCTAAAAGCCCCTCCTTTCAAATTGACTTATGGTGAAACAAAAAATATTATCGAGAGTTTCGGGAAAGATGCCATAGAAAATTTTCAAAAATATATTAATGGCTGGAAGGAACTACCTGCTGTTATTCTTACTAAGTACATTAATGGCGATAAGCATTTGATAGGTTGGTTGTATAAAAGTCCTTTCAAAGAAGAAGTTAACGGCTTTAGACCTAAAAAATGTATGCCTTTCAACCAACTGAGCGTGCAAAAGAAAAATTGTGCTGTAACACGAATAACAACCGATACATTTAACAGCAACAGATTAATGAAAAGAACATCTGGAAATATTGATTATAAAAAATTATCATTCTCAATAGCAGGATTAGGAAGTATCGGTTCTAACCTTATGTACTTTTTAAATTCTTATAATCCTGATGAAATACGTTTAATTGATATCGATAAATTGGACATTGAAAATGTATATAGACATTTGTTAGGTCTTAGTTATGCGGGGCAATACAAAGTAAATGCAATTAAAGATTATCTTATAAAAAAGAATCCCAAACAAAGCATTAAAATAAGCACTGACTCTGTGATTAAGATATTTAATTCAAAACCAGAATTCATCAATGAAACGGATTATTTTTTCTCAACCACTGGGAATGACAATGTCGATAAATTTATAGGACAGGTTTTATCAAATAAAATTCTAAATACTCCCACATTTATAATCTGGGTCGAGCCCTATCTCGTTGGAGGTCATTGCTTATTCTTTCCAAAGAATACATCAAGCGAATATGATAATTTATTAGATGGTTTGTTGTTCAAAAACAACATAGTTGATAAACAGAATTTTATATCTCAGAACGAAAACTTAATCCTTTCCGAAGCTGGTTGCCAATCATGTTATGTGCCCTATAGTGGTAATTCCATAGCACTTTTTCTATCCGCTTTATTTCCAAGAATCGATGAGATTATAAGAAACGATAGCAGAAAAGCAACTGGTTTTACATGGTTTGGAGATACCAATATTCTCCACAGCAAAGGTATCACTGTATCCGCATTTGCCAAAAAATATGAAAAAAGTGGAGAAATTATGCAATATGATATTTAAATCTGAAAAATATAAAGTTGAAATATCAGAGAATGTTATCGATATTTTTAAAAGATTTAAGCAAAGAAAACGGGAGGATCCAGAAGCGGGCGGAATTATTCTTGGTCAAGTAAAAAATAAGTATATTCTTGTATCAAAAGCAACTACTCCTTGCTTTAATGACATTTCCTCAAGATTCAGTTTTATACGAGACTGTAGTCTCGCACAACTAATTGTTGATTATGAATTCTATAATAATAATGGTCATGTTATTTATCTGGGTGAATGGCATACACATCCAGAAAATACACCTTCTCCTTCATCGCAGGATTTTAAAATGCTTAAGAATCAATATCGAAAAAATACATTAAATGAAAATTATATTTTGATGTTCATTGTTGGTATCAAAACAATTTACATGGGAAGGTATAATGGGAAAACTAATAAAAAGGGAATATTAATTGAAAAATGATAAAAATTTGAAAATAGGTCACGTAGGGGACAGGTCTACACATTGCACAAATTTACAAAATTACGATATCGAATGTCAAATGCGTAGACCTGACGATTTTTCCTTAGGTCAAGAAACAGAGGGGTCAGGTCTACACATTTGACAAAACATGATAAGGTGTGATAAAAATACTAAATGGCAAGGCCGTTGAGGATAGAGTATCCTGGTGCATTTTACCATATTACATCGAGGGGTAACGAGCGAAAGGGTATATTCAAGAGTGCAAGGGACAGGGAGAAGTTTCTATCGTATTTGGCATCCTCTACCGAGCGATATGGAGCAGAAATACATGTCTATTGTTTGATGACCAACCATTATCATCTCTTGTTAGAAACACCATTGGGTAATCTGTCACAGATAATGCGGCATATAAACGGTGCATATACAGCATACTTCAACACCAGGCGGCAAAGGTCCGGGCATCTATTTCAGGGGAGGTATAAGGCAATTGTAGTAGATGCTGATGAATATGCAGGAGAGCTCTCCCGTTATATTCATTTGAATCCTGTCAGAGCCAGCATAGTAGAGAGGCCGGAAAAATACCAGTGGTCAAGTTACCAGTACTATATTGGTCACAGAAAGAAACCTCAGTGGCTTAAGACAGATTTTATTTTGGACTATTTTGGCAAAAAGATATTCACTGCGCAGAAGAGATACCGTGAATTTGTAAATGCCTTTGTTAACAAGAAGTACGGAAGTCCATTAAAAGAGACGGTGGCTTCAACTATTCTTGGAGGTATTGATTTTGTC